>NZ_NOXX01000210.1 GCF_002251775.1 Flavobacterium aurantiibacter | reverse complement strand
ATAACATCAAAAATCAATTAATTTAATTTCACCCAACGGGTTACAATATAAAATAGCTATGAAGAAACACCTTTTAGTCGCCTCGGCGGCGTTATTACTTTGGTCTTGTGCTCCCAAGCAATCCTCTAGTGCATCCAACTCTGCTGATGTTATTAAGGAAGCCGAGCTAAAGGAAATACTTACTTACATTGCTTCCGACGAAATGCAAGGACGTGAAACCGGTTCTGAAGGTCAGAAAGCCGCTGGTCGCTATTTGATAAATCAGTACAAAAAAGCGGGTATCGGATTTCCACCGGAACAAAGTGGCTACTATCAAGCAGTTCCAGCCGCATACATGAATAAGAAAAGTCGAGAAGTTTTAAATGATTCCGAAAACATTTGGGCTTTTATTAAAGGAGATGAAAATCCGGATGAAGTAGTAGTATTATCGGCACATTACGATCATGTTGGAACAGAAAACGGTACGGTTTATAACGGTGCCGACGACGACGGAAGCGGTACCGTTGCACTAGTCGAAATCGCCAAAGCCATTAAAAAGGCACAGAAAAACGGATTAAAACTTAAGCGATCGTTGCTTATTTTACATGTAACTGGCGAAGAACACGGCTTGCACGGATCGCGTTATTATTCTGAAAATCCGGCTTTTCCGCTACTAAATACAGTCGCAAACGTAAATATCGACATGATTGGCCGACGCGACGTGGAACACAGAGACAATGGAAATTATGTCTATGTTATCGGATCTGATTTTCTATCCACCGAATTAGATAAAATCTGTAAATCGGCAAATGAAAAGTCTGTGAACATTTTCTTAGACTACAAGTACAACAACAAGACCGATCCAAATCGTTTTTACTACCGTTCTGATCACTACAATTTTGCTAAAAATGGCATTCCTTCTGTATTCTTGTTCAGCGGCGTTCACGAAGACTATCACAAGCCCACCGACGATGTGGAAAAAATTGAATTCGATTTATTAACTAAACGAACAAAACTAGCTTACAATATTGTATTAGAGCTACTTACAAGAGAAAAGCGAATTGTTGTCGACAAACCAATTGATTGATTTACTTCTACTTTAAACGATTTATTATGGCGTCAAATTTTATTTGAGCCAATCAAAAACCATGTCTTTACCTTTAAAAGACACGGTTTTTTTATCAATAGTACGTTCAGCTAGTTCTATAATTGCAAAATGCGAAGGTGGTTTGTCGTTCTTCTTACAGATCAACTCAGCGTGTAGCCTGTTTAACCAAAATATTTGATAAATTATATGATAATGTGCGCTTTTTCTAAAAAGCAATAGAGCTTTTGATTTTCACTTCGAACTCATATTGTAGAAGTAATCACAACGGATAGCATGGAAGTTTAATGGCAAGAGCGCTTTCATTCGATGCGATTTATGTTTTAACATTTGATTTCTCTTACGCCTACCNTTCTTACAGATCAACTCAGCGTGTAGCCTGTTTAACCAAAATATTTGATAAATTATATGATAATGTGCGCTTTTTCTAAAAAGCAATAGAGCTTTTGATTTTCACTTCGAACTCATATTGTAGAAGTAATCACAACGGATAGCATGGAAGTTTAATGGCAAGAGCGCTTTCATTCGATGCGATTTATGTTTTAACATTTGATTTCTCTTACGCCTACCGATTTTTACGGATTTCCCGTAATGCTATGTCGATTTTTTTCGGGAACTTCGCCCGAAACGGGAAGGGGAAAACGGGTTAATCCCAACGAAAAAAAAATGAAACGCGGTTACGGAAAAACCGGATATTTTTAAAAAATAACCTTTTTTAAATTGCAAATTCAATTAGCGCTAATGGGTTTTCATCTACATAATGAAAAAACCGCAGCAAACGAAGTGTTTGTGCGGTTTCCGAACAATTTTCCCTAACAAAAATTGCTTTGCTGTATGTATGAAACGCTTTTTCTAACGCCATCCACCGCCTAGATCACGGTACATGATTATTGATGCTGTTAATACTTGTTGTTTGGTTTCAACCAGTTCGAGTTTGGCTTCTAGGGCGTCGCGTTGGGTCATGAGAACTTCAAAATAATCGACACGTGCCGATTTAAAAAGTTCGTTACTTGCACCAATCGCTCGGTTTAAAGCATTTACTTGCTCGAGTTGTCTTGAGAATCCGTTCGCTAAATTTTCGATTTTAGCTTGTTGATTAGCTACTTCGACAAACGCACGCAGTAAAGTTTGATCGTATTCGATCAAGGCTTGAAGTTGCCGCGAATTTGCCGAATTAAAAGCCGCTTTCAGGGCATTTCGGTTTATGAGCGGTGCAACTAAATCGGTGCCTAAATTGTAAAAGAGCGATTCTGGAAAAGTAAACAATGAAGCTGTGCGAAACGACTGAAAACCAATAGCACCACCGATATCTAAACGCGGATAAAACGCCGCTTTAGCAGCCTTAACATCGAAGCGTGTTGCTGTAACTTCTAGTTCTTTTTGGCGTACATCCGGGCGGTTTTCTAGTAGCTGTGATGGCAATCCCCTTTGAATTGATAGTGGTTCAATGGTTAAAAAATCGATTTTACTTCGTTCGATTGGTTGCGGAAAACGCCCGAGAAGAAAATTGAGTTCATTCTCTGTTTCGGTAATCTGCTGTTTGACGAAAAAGGCGCGTTGTTGCGATCCTGCGACTTCTGCCGCAAATTTTTCGACCGCTAAAGCCGTTGCACGTGCCGCTTCTTTTTGCACTTTCACGATTTCCAATGCGTTCTGTTGCAAAGCTACGTTCGCGTCAATAATAGCGAGCTGGGCGTCCAAAGCTTGTAATTCGTAGTAGCGTTCGGCAACTTCAGCAACCAAATTGGTAATTACGAAGTTTTTTCCTTCAACTTCTGCCAAATACCGCGATAGTGCAGCTTTTTTCGCACTTCTTAGTTTTTTCCAAATATCAACCTCCCAACTGGCGCGTAATCCAAGCGAGTAGTCGGTTAAATCTTCTGGAACTCTTTTGCCTGGTAAAATATCGGTCGATTCATCGCCTGCTCCCTGACTGGTAAATTTTCCAACTTTTTCGACTTCTGCGGCAGCGCCAATACCAACTGCTGGCAACAATTCACCTTTTCGAGCGCGAACTTCATTTCTTGCAATCTCGATTTCTTGAAGTGCGCGTTGCAGTTCTTGATTGTTTTTAAGCGCTATATCGATTAACGACACTAAATTCGGATCGGTAAAAAGCAAGCGATAAGGCTTAATTGCTGAATTGGAAGTGTCAGCTTGTGCTTGATATTGTTCCGGTATTTGTAAGCTCGATTTTACTTCGCTCACTTTAGGTGCACTACATCCGACAACCACAGCTGCCAGCACCAAACTTGTTTTTATCAGTTTATTCATCGTATTCAAAATCTTCTGTTAACGGACTCTCTTTTTGTTTCTTCACCATTTTAATCTTCTCCGAAATACGAGCAAAAATGTAGTACAAGCCTGGAATAATGAAAACACCTGCGAGGGTTCCAATTAGCATTCCACCTGCTGCGGCGGTTCCAATAGTCCGGTTACCAATTTTACCCGGACCGGTTGCAAATACCAAGGGAATTAGACCGGCGATGAATGCAAAAGAAGTCATTAAGATTGGTCTGAATCGAACCACGGCGCCTTCGATTGCTGCTTGATAAACCGTGAGCCCTTGGCTGTGCCTTAAAGCAGCGAATTCAACTATTAAAACCGCGTTTTTCCCAAGCAAACCTATAAGCATTACCAATGCAACCTGCGCATAAATGTTGTTTTCTAAACCGCAGATTTGCAGCAGTAAAAACGCGCCAAAAACTCCACCACCTAAAGACAAGATTACAGCAAAAGGAAGAATAAAACTTTCGTATTGTGCCGCTAAAATCAAGTACACAAAGCCTAAACAAATCAAAAAGATGTATATCGCTTCATTTCCACGAGCCACCTCGTCTTTTGCAATTCCCGCCCAATCGATTTCATAACCTCGCGGTAGAACTTTGGCAGCAACTTCATCTATGGTGGCAATTGCTTGTCCGCTGCTGTAGCCGGGTGCTGGTTGTCCGGAAATTTCTGAAGCTGTGTACATATTTTGACGTGTAATTTCCGACAAGCCATATACCTTTTCCATTCGCATGAATGCTGAAAATGGCACCATTTCATCGCGGTCGTTCTTTACATACAATTTCAAAATATCGTCGGGTAAAGCGCGATATTCCGGCGCGGCTTGAACAATTACTTTGTACTGACGTCCGTATTTGATAAAACTAATTTCGTAATTACTTCCTACTAAAGTCGACAGCGTATTGGTTGCATTCTCTATAGAAACGCCTTTTTGCTGAGCAAGATCGTTGTCGATTCGCAGCATAAATTGCGGAAAACTCGCACTGTAAAAAGAAAATACGGACGATAATTCTGGACGTTTGTTCAATTCTGCCACAAAGTCACGACTCACTTCTTCTAATTTGTGGTAATCGCCCGTACCGGTTTCGTCTAATAATCGCAACTCGAAACCGCCAGCAGCTCCGTAGCCAGGTAAAGCAGGAGGCTGAAAAAATTCGATGGTGGCACCTGCAATATTTTTCGACTTTTCTTCAATTTCTTCAATCAATTCGAGGGCAGAATGTTCACGTTCATCCCAAGATTTAAGATTGATTAAGCAAGTTCCTGAGTTGGCTCCAGTTCCTTCCGTTAAAATCTCGTATCCAGCCAAAGCAGAAACCGATTTCACATCGGGAATAGATTCACAGATTTTTTGCAACTTCTCTGCAATTTCGTTCGTACGTTCCAAACTCGAACCAGGCGGCGTTTGAATAACTGCGTACAGCATTCCTTGATCTTCGTTTGGAATAAAACCCGACGGCAATGTATTGCTCAGAAAGTAGATTCCAGCGCAAAACGAAAGTAAAATTCCAAAAGTTAAAACGCGTCGGTTTACTATGCCTTTCAATATAGCACCGTAGGTTCCTGATAAGCTGTCGAACCAACGATTGAAACCAGCTACAGCACGATTTATCGCATTTTGTTTTTTCTTTTTTCCGTGATTGTTTTTGAGCATCATGGCACACAAAGCCGGCGTTAACGTAAGTGCCACCAAGCCCGAAAGAATGATTGCTGTTGCCATGGTAATGGAAAATTGGCGATAGAAAATCCCGACCGGGCCCGACATGAACGACACCGGAATAAATACAGCGGCCATCACAAAAGTAATTGCGATAATTGCGCCACTAACTTCGCCCATCGCTGCTTGAGTGGCTTTTCGCGCCGGTAAATGTTCAGTTTCCATTTTGGCATGTACGGCTTCGATAACCACTATCGCATCATCGACAACAATACCTATAGCTAGAACTAAAGCGAATAAGGTGATTAGATTCAGTGTGATACCGAACAATTGCATAAAAACGAAGGTTCCAATCAGCGACACAGGTACGGCTATTGCGGGAATAAGTGTTGATCGCCAGTCGTTTAAAAACAAGTAAACTACAAAACCTACAAGTAAAAATGCTTCAACCAACGTATGTAAGACCTTCTCAATCGAAGCATCGAGGAACGTCGACACATCGTAACTGATTTCATAGTCCATGCCTTTCGGGAAGCGATTTTTCTTTATCTCGGCTAGCTTTTCCTTAACATTTTCAATGACTTGTGTTGCATTACTGCCGTACGATTGTTTTAGAACGATTGCGGCAGAAGGTCGGCCGTTATAATTCGAATAAATATCGTACATAGAACTACCGAACTCAATATTGGCAACGTCTTTTAAGCGAAGAAGCTCGCCATCCGGAGTCGCGCGAACCACCACATTTCCGTATTGTTCGGGTGTTGTAAAACGTCCTGGATATTTTAGAACGTATTCGAATGCTTGCGAGCGTTTTCCAGAAGCTTCACCAGTTTTCCCAGGCGAAGCCTCCAAACTTTGCGAACTCAAAGCTTCCATCACTTCTTCAGCCGAAATTTTATAGGCGAGCATGCGATCGGGTTTTAACCAAATTCGCATCGCGTAATCTCGGTTTCCGAGAATATCTGCAAATCCAACGCCGTCGACGCGTTTTAATTCTGCCAAAAGATTTATATCGGCAAAGTTGTACAAGAACTTCTGATCGGCATTTCTGTCTGTCGAATACAGATTCACGTACATCAACATATTCGATTCCTGACGAGAAATCTTAATGCCTTCCCGAATTACTAAGGGTGGAAGCTTATTGACTACCGACGCCACACGATTTTGCACGTTTAGCGTGGCTTGATTGGGATCGGTTCCCAAATTAAAAACAGCTTGAATAGACGCTTCGCCATCATTACCTGCATCAGCCGACATATATTTTAAGCCAGGAACACCGTTTAACGCGCGTTCTAAAGGTATGATTACCGACTTAATCATCAGTTCGTTATTCGCACCGGGATATTCGGCAACGATACTAACTTTTGGTGGGGAAATAGCAGGAAATTGGGTGACTGGTAAACCGACAAGCGCCAAAACTCCAAGGAATACGATAATGAGCGATATTACGATAGATAATACCGGTCTTTGAATGAATCTACTAAACATAAGTTCTTGGATTTTGCGGTTACTCTACCTTTAGTTTTAATTTATGAAGCAAAGCTTTAGGCTCCTCGAACGCATATTTGATGTGATCGTTATCGTTTAGCTTTTGAATGCCGTCGAGTACAATTTTTTCACCAACTTTTAAACCTGTTTTAATCACATACAAGTCGGGTAATTCGCCAGCGACGACAATTTCGCGCGATTTTACTTGATTCGCAGCATTCACAACAAAAACGAATTTCTTGTCTTGAATTTCGTAAGTGGTTTTTTGTGGAATAACAATCGCATTTCGCATCGGAAATTGCATTTGTACCTTCCCCGTTTCTCCGTGTTTGAGTAATTGCTTTGGATTGGGGAAACCAGCACGAAAAGCAATATTTCCGGTTTCAGCATCAAATTCACTTTCAATTACTTCGATTTTTCCCTTGTACGGAAGCGTATCGCCGTTCGCTAAAAGCAAATCGACATTGGTTTCACCGCGATCGGAAACGTGTAATTTGTAATCCAGATATTCGGGTTCAGAAACATTGAAATAGGCAAACATGTGCGAGTTATCAGACAAAGTGGTGAGAATTTCTCCCTCGTCGATTAAGCTGCCGAGTTTTTTTGGAATTCGGTCGACCGTTCCAGAAAAAGGTGCGCGAATTTCGGTAAACGATAAATGCAACTTTGCCATCGAAACGGCTGCGTTTGCTTGTTCTAAACGAGCTTGCGCCACCAGTTGTTCGTTTTTGGAAACAATATTTTTGTCGGCTAGTGTTTTGGCATTTTTCAATTCTATAGCTGCTGCTTTTGCTTCGGCCTGAGCTTTTTGAAGTTCGGCTTGATACAAGCGCGGCATGATTTTGAAAAGCAACTGACCTTTAGTGACGAATTGGCCTTCATCAACGTAAATATGTTCTAGAAAACCACGCTCCTGTGCGCGAATTTCGACGTTCTGTACCGAGCGAATTTGCGCGACATATTGTTTTACAAACGTGGTATCTATTTGAATTGGAGCCGTTACAGCAAAGGTAACGTTCTCTTGTTTTTCGGTTTCTTTATGGGAGCAGCTGGCACTGCCAAGGCATACCAATACGGCAGCCACAATCATTTTTTTGACCATGATCAAACGATGTTTTTTGCGCGTGTGCGCAAGAGTTTAAAGGATTTTTGTTAGGAAATTTGTCCCGAAGGACGAACATCGGTGCGACAACTTGTCGCCGTTTTTCACAGTCTGAGTACTCGAATAAAAAGATAAATCGGGCACGAACGTCCGATTTGTTTGTGGAAATTACTAGGGATTAGTTGCTTTTGGCGGAAAGAAATAAAAGAAACGAAACCCGAGTCGCTTTTGCTAGCTAATAGCGCAGCAAATGGTTTAAAAGAAGGTTGCGATTCGGTTTCATGATCTTCCTCGCTTTCGTGATCTTCTGAGAAAAAGACCTCTTTACTATGGGTGTCCACAGCCGTAGAGGCGCCTTTAACTACTGTTTTTGTCTTGGAAAAAGTATTACCTACAAGACTTAGATCCGTTGCAAATGAAGTAGTTGCAGACAGTAGAAGCCCGCTAACAAAGAGAATTAAAAACGATTTAAACCACTTCATATACGCCACAAAGCTAGGTACAAGTATTGAAAAAATTAGCCTTTTTCTTTGAATTTTAACAGTAACGCGTACTATATCGATTTAGTTGTTGAAATCTTAGAAGCTTTTTTGATGAAAAGCTAAAAATAGATTCGGTGTTTGATCACGTAAGCCAATTACGGGTTCTAAACTGCGATTTTTCGATAGAACTTTTTTAGATTTTTGAAGATTTTTACGGATTTCCCGTAATGCTATGTCGATTTTTTTCGGGAACTTCGCCCTAAACGGGAAGGGGAAAACGGGTTAATCCCAACGAAAAAAAAACGAAACACGGTTACGGAAAAACCGCATATTTTTAAAAAAATTTCGCTGTAATTTAGCAGCTTCTTGCGTCGAGCACTATGTTCCCTTAGCGATTGGACGAAAACCCTTGTTGCTGAAAGCCGCTGCAAAAGCCAAGTGATTACGGCGACCTCAGAAGCCAGTAAGAACGGGAGCTTTTGCCGGATTTTGGCGACAAGGTTGTAGGGAAAGCGCGACGGCGTCGGAGGAACGACCCGCCGGAAGGGCAAAAAAAACAAAAGACATCTACACTTTATGACGATACTTACTTTACTGAGCGTTCTTGCCGTTTTACTGTTACTGGTTTTGCTGTATTTGCAACTCCGACCAAAAAGCGAAACGAAAATTGACGAACGTTTTCAACAGTTTGAACAAAAATTAAATCAAACGGAACAGGTTATTCGTGAGGAATTTCGCGCAAACCGCCAAGAAGCTGCGCAAGTTGCCGCGACAACGCGTACCGAAACGAACGAACGATTGGATAAATTTTCGCTGCGCATTGACGAAAACAATACCGCAAACCGCGAGGCACAGCAACGCGCGCTACAACAATTTGCTGACAGCCAGAAACTTAAGTTCGATGAATTGCTGCTCGTACAAGAAAAACTAGTGAAAGACACGGTGGCACAGCTCGAAAAAGTGCGACACAGTTTGGAAGAAAAACTAACTGAGATTACCCGACACAACTTAGCCGATCAGGAGAAGATGCGCGAATCTATTGGTTTGGTTTTCAAAGAGTTTAGAGAGAGTTTTGATAAAAACGTAGCTTCGTTTAACGAACTGCAACGCGAGAAATTCGGTCAGCTGGAACAAAAGCAAACAGAACTGATTGTGGGCACGGAAAAGAAGCTCGAAGAAATGCGTTTGACGGTCGACGAAAAGCTTACCAAAACATTAAGTGATCGTTTAGGAGAAAGTTTTGAAACAGTTGGAAAACAGTTAATTGAAGTTCAGAAAGGATTGGGTGAAATGCAAACCATTGCCACTGATGTTGGCGGTCTGAAAAAGGTTTTGAGCAACGTAAAATTGCGCGGTGGCGTTGGCGAAGTGCAGTTAGCGATGATCCTGGAACAAATTTTAGCACCATCGCAATACGACTCGAACGTGAGAACAAAATCGGGCAGCAACGAACCGGTGGAATTTGCTATAAAACTGCCCGGAAGAACCGAAGACGAAAACGGATTTGTGTACCTGCCAATCGATGCAAAATTTCCGAAAGATGCCTACGAACACCTGCTTTCCGCCTACGAAAACGGCAATATAGAGGAAGTTGAAGTGGCGACAAAAAACTTGGAAACCACCATCAAAAAAATGGCAAAAGATATACGCGACAAGTATCTCGATCCGCCGAAAACAACCGATTTTGCGATTATGTTTTTACCGTTTGAAAGCATATATGCCGAGGTAATTCGCCGAAGCGGTTTGGTAGATCAGCTCCGAGACGAGTTTAAAGTAACCGTTGCCGGTCCCACCACTTTAGTGGCCTTGCTCAACAGTTTGCAAATGGGATTCCGTACGCTTGCGATCCAAAAACGAAGCAGCGAAGTTTGGAAGGTGCTGAGCGAGGTGAAACGCGAGTTTACCACTTTTGGCGACTTACTTAACAAAGCGAAAAACAACATTACCACGGGATTGGGTCAGTTAGATACCGTTTTGACGACCCGCAGCAACCAGATTGAACGCAAGTTGCGCAATGTGGAGAGTTTGCCGTTGGGTTCGGAACAATTGCCATTAAAAGCATTGGATTTAGATGCAGACGACACGACGAAAACCGATTAACCAAGTACGAACACAACGTTAATTTGTACCCATATCTTTAAATTTAGCGATACCTTCGCATAGATTACAAACGACTATTGAGATGAAAAAACAACTTTTGAGCGGGATTTTTACCGTTTTCGCAGTGGGCATAAGTGCGGCACAAACGCCCTTTAGCCTACCTCCACTACCCTACGACGTTGCGGCTTTGGAACCTTATATCGATTCGCAAACCATGACGATTCACCACGATAAACACCACCAAGCCTACGTCACGAATCTGAACAAAGCAGTGGTAGCCGAAAATTTAGGTGCACTGAAGTTGGAAGACTTATTAAAATCGGTTTCTAAATATTCGGATGCGGTGCGAAACAATGCTGGCGGACATTACAACCACAGTTTGTTTTGGACGATTTTAACACCTAATAAAGGGACACAACCATCGGCTCGTTTACTTACTGCCATCAACGAACAACTCGGCGGATTAGACAGTTTAAAGATTAAGATGGAAGCCGCTGCCACCAAACGTTTTGGCTCGGGTTGGGCGTGGTTGAGTGTAGATAGCAAGAAAAAGCTTTTTATTAGTTCGACACCTAATCAGGATAATCCGTTGATGGATGTGGTCGACCAAAAAGGAACGCCCATTTTAGGGATAGATGTTTGGGAACACGCGTATTATTTGAAGTATCAGAACAAGCGTTCGGATTACTTGAAAGCCATTTGGAACGTCATCAACTGGGATGAAGTGAGTAAACTATACGATGTGGCAGCACCTAAAGGCAAATTCGACGATTGGCCGCAGATTAAAGATTTCCACAAAACGATGAGCCAGACGTTTCATCCGAGCGAGGAGGGAAACTTAGAACCGTTGAAAACCCGCAGTGGCGAACTGGTTTTAAAAGCCGAAGCGCTGGCTAAAAATCCGATTCCGGCACCATTCGATAAAAAAGAAGTGAAAAAAGCAGTAGCCGATTTGGTGAAAGGAAGTAAGAAACTCGACAAATTGGTAAAGTCGAAAGCAGCTGATGCCACCTTAACGAAAGAAATTGCGGCATTACACGACGTTTTCCATACCATCGTTGGATTGTGCAGTTCGGAAGATGCACATTAAAAGCAAGTTCGAAGTTCAGTAAAACAAAAAATCCCGATGCCAAAAACATCGGGATTTATTATTTATGACTTAACGTTAAGGATTAACTCAACGCTTTTTGTACCTGATCGGCAGCCTCTTGGAATTGTACTGCAGAAAGGATTGGCATTCCAGAGTTATCAATCATTTCTTTCGCTAATTCGGCATTGGTACCTTGTAAACGAACGATGATTGGCACTTTAATACTATCGCCCATATTTTTATAAGCATCTATAACTCCTTGTGCTACACGGTCGCAACGAACAATTCCGCCAAAGATATTGATCAAAATTGCTTTTACGTTCGGATCGCGCAAGATGATACGGAACGCTAACTCAACGCGTTTTGCATCGGCTGTTCCACCTACGTCAAGGAAGTTTGCAGGTTCAAAACCGGCGTATTTAATCAAATCCATGGTTGCCATCGCTAAACCAGCGCCGTTCACCATACAACCTACGGTTCCGTCGAGGTCAACGTAATTCAAACCTGCAGCTTTCGCTTCTACTTCAATCGGATTTTCCTCGCGAACGTCGCGTAATTCAGCCAAGTTCGGATGACGATACAAGGCGTTGTCGTCGAGATTTACTTTGGCATCCACTGCAATAATTTTATTGTCGGATGTTTTCAAAACTGGGTTGATTTCAAACATCGATGCGTCAGAACCGATATAGGCATTGTACAAAGCTTGTACGAAGTTTACCATTTCTTTGAAAGCAGTTCCAGACAAGCCTAGGTTAAAGGCAATCTGTCGTGCTTGAAAGGCTTGTAAACCGTATGCTGGGTCGATTTCTTCGGTGAAGATTAAATGTGGTGTGTGTTCAGCCACTTCTTCGATATCCATACCGCCTTCGGTAGAGTACATAATCATGTTGCGCCCTTTGCTGCGGTTAAGCAAAACCGACATATAGAATTCTTTAGTTTCGCTTTCGCCTGGGTAGTACACGTCTTCTGCGATAAGCACTTTGTGTACGCGCTTTCCTTCAGGTGGTGTTTGTGGCGTGATGAGGCTCATTCCGATGATTTGTTCGGCGAGCTCTTCTACTTGTTGCAGGTTTTTGGCTAATTTAACGCCACCGCCTTTTCCGCGGCCTCCGGCATGAATTTGCGCTTTAATAACGTGCCATCCTGTACCTGTTTCAGCAGTTAATTGTTTCGCAACTGCCACAGCCTCAACCGGATTGTTTGCTACGTAACCGCGTTGTACTTTAACTCCGTACGATGCGAGAATTTCTTTCCCTTGGTATTCGTGAATGTCCATATATTGCTTTTAATGGGTATGAAGTGTCGCAAAAGTAAGGATTAAGTTTTTAAAGTTAGAATAGTTTTAAAAGTTTTAAAACTCGGATCGTTGGAAACTTGATTTGTAACCCGATTGGTTGCCTAAATCGCGATAAATTGCAGGAACTTCATCCCCAAAACAAGGTGTTCATTGCGTTCTGGATGATCGGTTTTTATTTGGGGGTGCCGGCGGTGTAATCGTAGCGCTTCGCAAACGTTTCGCCGAACCGCCGTCGCGCCATCCGCTATATCTTTTTTGCTTTAGCAGTTGTGGAAACTCCGTAGCGCAAAAAAGTNCGATACTACAGTATCCCAAAACAAATCTGCCTTGTATTCAACCATTTATCTGTTTTCTAACCTCAATTTTTAAATCGAACTCAAGTTTACAATTACTGACTTTTCAATTTTTGCAAGATTTCGTGTTTGCGTCGCCGTGAAATTTCGAAGGTTTTCCCCGAATTGAGTTCTAAAAAGCACGGATCGCCTTTGCTGTAACTTTTGATATACAGACAATTAACCAGTTGCGAATGGCTAATTCGCATGAAATAATTTTTAGAAAGCATTTCTTCCATTTCTTTCAAACTTCTCGCCGTGGTGTAGGTGGCGCCCGAGCTGGTATTGATGCTGCAATAACGCCCGTCGGCCGCAATAAACTCCATCTCATTTTCGGGAATAAATACCACCGTATCGTTATGGTGAATGGCAATTTTTTTGGCGCTGCTTTCGTTTTCTAGATTTTTAAACAGATTTTCGAATTGCTGTCTGCTGGTTTCGCGCGATTGAATTAGATTTTGCGCTCGCAACAATGCTTCGGACAATTCCTGCCGATCGACCGGTTTCAATAGATAATCCAAAGCACTGCTTTTTATGGCTTGGATGGCGTATTCCTGATAGCTGGTAACAAAAATCACATCGAAAGGCAACTGATTTTCAAACCTTTTCAAAAGCGAAAAACCGTTTCCCTTCGGCATTTGAATATCCAAAAACAACAAATCGATTTTCGTTTCCGACAGTTCGTTAAATGCCTGTTCGATATCGGCAGCCGTGCCAACAATTTCGACGGCATCGGAAACCGAGACTAATAATTTTCCGAGCAGCTCTCTGCCACTTCTCTCATCATCAACGATATAACAACGCAACTTGCTCATCAGGAATCAAGTGTTAATTCAACGGGAATACTTATTTGCACTAGCGTACCATTAATTTGACCGTTCTCGCTAAGGTCGGTAACTTCAATAGAAATGGCTTTTGTTTCGTACAATCGTTGTACCATTTCGAGTCGTGCAGAGGAGATAGACATGCCTAAAGACTGGTGATTGTTACTGCGTTTTAGCTGCTGTGATGCCTCGCGACCCACGCCGTTATCGCTGATTTTGATAAGCAGCATTTCGGTAGTTGTGAGAAATTCTACAGTAATACGGCCTTTCGTTTGCTTTGGCTTGGCCATAATTCCATGCCAAATTGCATTTTCGATGTACGGTTGGATAAGCATCGGTGGAATTAATGTTTGGAAGATATCGACATTTTTATCAATAATAACATCATATTCAAAGGCTTGTTCAAACCGAAGTTGTTCTAAAATTACGTACAATTTGAGTGTTTCCAGCTCATCGGAAATGGGTAGCAAGCGCGATTGATTGTTTTGCAAAACCTTACGAATTAGCTTGCTGAATTGCGTTAGGTAATCGTATGCCAAATCCGATTCGTTGTTTAGCACGTAATTTTGAATGGCGTTAATGGCATTAAAAATAAAATGTGGATTCATTTGCGCCTGAATTGCAGCTAGTTTGCTTTCTGCAATAAGTTTGTGAAGCTGTGTTTTTTCGTGTTCTTTCTGCTTGTATCGGTTCAACAAAAAGCGAAATAAGAGCGTGATTGCTACCAAACCGAGAACAATAAAAAAAATGATGAAACCGAGCTGCTGCCAAAAAGGCTTTGCTATTTCGAACTCGATTACTAGTGCATGGCTCGCTTGGTTTCGCGAAGTAGCAGGAACCCATACTTTGAATTGATATTTGCCTGGTTTTAAATTATCTAACGAGATATAGTCGGTCGAAGACAAGCGGTTTTTAGATTGGGTTCCCGATAGTTGATAGCGCAAAAATCGGTTTGAATTTTGATAATCGACAACATCGAATTTAAAATACAAAGTACTGATGCCATAGGGAACTTCTTTTTGCAAAGAGTTTAAATTTTGCTTTTTACCGTCGATGAGCAACTCGGAAAAGTAGAGAAGGGGTTTCGTTTTTCTGGTTTTAAAAATCTCTGGAGTGAAACTGCACAAACCTTCGGAAGTTGCGGCATAGTAGAGTCCGTGATTGAATGCCGTGCTATAAATTTCGTTGCTGATAAATCCTTGTTCTTTGCTGATTTTTTCGACACGAGGTAACAGTTTATCCGGATCGAACCTGTAAATACCTGTATGAGTTGAAAGCCACAGAAATTTGTCGGGATACTGTTTTATATCGGAAATGTATAGCGCATCTTCGAGGCCGTTGCACACGTATTTTTGTAAGGAATTGTTTTGAAATTTATAAAGACCACTTCCTTTTGTTGCAATCCAGAATCGATTTTTAGAATCGGAGTACACGCAGGTAACTGGGTCGGGCATTTTAGCGATTTGCTTAGTTTCGCCCGTTTTACTGTCTAATATACACAACAAATCAGACGATGCCAATAACCATTTGTTTCCTTCAAAGTGGCAGCCGCTTCTTATCTTAAACGGAAATGTTGCTACGGTGTCGAGCGCTGTGCCTTTTATTTTACCGAGGAATCGGATGTTTAAGAAGTATAACTGTTTATCGACCAAATGTAAACTAAGCGCATTTTGATTTGAACCTGAATTGGTTTGAAGCAGTTTGATCTTTGAAAATTTAGAATCGGTTACAGCAATGTACTGGTGACTTGCGATATACCATTTATTGTTATGTGGGACGATATCTAGGAACATCTCAGAAAAGGATCTGGGAATATTGTAGGAAATTTGCTTGTAGTTGTTTAGTTCAACAATCGATTTTGGATTATTTGCCGTAAACATGCGGTTACCAACCGTTTTTAAAATCTCATAAGTTTGCGAATTTTCGGGACTACCAGACAGCCATTTAAAATTTGCATTTCGGCACCGAAACACACCTTTTTCTAAAGTAGTACACCAAACTTCCTGATTTTCGTCAACTAGAATGCCCGACACGGATAAGTCAGCCAGAGCGCACGTAGGCATCGAATTGAGATCGGAATTTTTGTAAAGAAACAGTCCTTTTTTTCGCATCCCAACCCAAAAATTATTTTGCTTATCGATAGAAATCGACAAGATTCGCTGCGGAAATTTCTTGATCAGTGATACGGACTTACCCGTGAGAACAACCAAATACGTGTCGATGGCAAAATAAGTGTTGTTGCCTTTTTGGGTAACGACAGGACGGGAGCTGATTAATTCGTTGCTGCTTTTAGTGAGATCGATTGTTTGAATTAGTTTGTTGTTCTCATCAACTATGCCCACGGTACGGGAGTTTTTCGAAGCGGGATTGTGAGCAAAAGACGACTTGAGCGTTATGGCTTCGTTGGTTTTTTGGAAAGCGACAAAGTTGTAAGAGGTGTAATTTGAAAAGGATGAAACTTTGTAGGTCTGAAGGTCGACTTCAAAAGTGCTCTTATTGGTGTTGATAACTAGTGTTTTGCCTTTGTTTGTAACATCTAAACTGTAGGGTGTTTCGAAAGAACTTGTTTTAGCTTTAATGAAATCACTGAAAGGAGCTTTATAAATTTTTCCGTTTTTATGGAAATAAATCGTGCGGTTGGCACCGTAAATCCAAAGACGGTTTTGGGTGTCCTCGGCAAGTGCGTACGAGGCCTTATCTTCTAGACCGTTTAGTCGATTAAAAACTTTGATTTTTGAACCGTTAAACATACTTAAACCTTGTTCGCTGCTCCACCACAAATACCCTTTGGAGTCTTTTACAATATTGTAACACTCTTTAGATGGAAGGTCGAAATTTGTGGATATAGCCTCAAAGTGAAGTGTTTGAGCGAAAGACACACTCGTTATTAAAAACCAAAACCAATTAAAAATGATTCGCATGTACTTGAGACCTTACTGGCAAATGTACCGGATTCAGTTGTAGCTTTTACGGCGCGTGCGTGGTTGTGAAAAAAATGTAATATGTGGTAGGATTGCGGGTAGGTATAGAAACTACTTTTGGGTAATTATATTCTCTAACTTTTATCCTATGCGGAACAAGTACTTTTTTACGAAATTGAGTTTTTATGCCGTGTTGTTGCTCTTATCAATACACATGAAAGCTGTTGCGCAAGTAACGGAAATCAATCAAATTGAAATCGATACAGTTGCCGCAGAGTTGCCTTTAGAGCCTGCGACACAAAATGTGCTCTTCAACCAATCGACTAGCAATTGTATTTCACCGCAATACATTGAAGTTTACATTCGGCACAGCGATAAGTTAGGTTTTCGTTGGAATGCAGTTACACCAACGCCTTCTTTAGGATATGAATACGACATTTCGCAAACCAATACGCCGCCCACGAGCAACTTAGAAACTAATGAAACATTTTCTACGGAAGTTTCGTACGGTTCATTAGAGGCAAACACTACGTATTATTTTTGGGTTCGTTCGATTTGCGACGGCCAATTTGGACCGTGGATTAGTAGTGGTCCGGTCAGTACTTTGCCTTATAAATGTGTAAATGCGCCCGATGGAGAAATAAATTCAAGCAGTATTGCAATTTCATGCGGTGGTGGATTTCAGCAAATTACAAATTTGCCGATTAGTCCAAGTTTTTATGCGAAAATCACGATTCTTCCAAATAAAACGTATGCTTTTAAAAGCAGTATTCCAACGGATTACATTACAGTTGCCGCGTTTAATGGAATAGACATGAGTATTTACGCACACGGACAAGGAACAGTTTATTGGAATTCATACAATACCAGTGGTTCGCTTGTTCGATTTTATGTACACTCCAGTGCAAATTGCGGAGTAGATAATAGCGAGATTAGATACCGATATGTGAGCTGTCAGGACGAAATAAGCAGCTGCGCGCCACCTTCCGGATTGAGTGTAGGTTCTGTAACGTCAACTTCGGCTGTTTTGGATTGGGATGCTTCCAGTGTTACGCCCATTGGCGGATACGACGTTTATTTGAGCACTAGCTCAGAAACTCCATTGTTAACGGCTACTCCTCTCGCAAATACGAGTAGTTCGGTTACGACCTATCCGCTTTTGAATTTGCAAGGCAATACCACCTATTATGCATGGATTCGGTCGAATTGTATTGTGTACTTAGGTGATTGGACTCCATCAATATCCTTTACAACGCCTTCTACTCCAACGTGCCCGACGCCTTTTGGTCTTCAGACAGCGAACGTCACTTCAAATTCAGCGAGCATTTCTTGGACAGCACCTCAAAGTGCCATTTTGGAAAGTTACGTGTATTACGTGAGTACCTCTCCTACTCCACCAACGGATAGTACGGTACCGACCGGAAGTACATTTACCAATATTGTCGATTTAAGTTCGCTTTCACCACAAACAACATATTATTTTTGGGTACAGAGCATCTGCGACTCGTTAACTAGCGTTTGGAGTTCGGGAAGTAGTTTTACAACAACGGCAACAACTTTTTGTACCAATGCAGTAAACGGACAAATACCTACAAATACAGTAACTCCAAGCTGTACGGGAAGTCCGCAGACCCTTGCCGCTGTAACATCTACTGGATCTTACTCGGTATTTAATCTGTCGGCAAATACAACTTACGTTTTAGCAAGTTCTGTAGCTACAGATTATTGGACAATAACAAACAATACTGGAACCCAAGTTTTAATAGAAGGAACAACACCCATGGAAATTGTTGTTGGAGCAACGGGAGGATTAATACGCGCCTACCTTCATGCAAACAACAACTGCGGTGTGTCTTTAACGCCGCGAAGTACTACAATTAGTTGTCCAGCACCGGTTAGTCCGTGCCAGACGCCAAGCGTTACTGCGCCAACAAATGTGACGTTTAATTCGGCGACACTAAATTGGAGTAATAGCGCGACTCCAAGTAATGGATATCAAATTTATTACAGTACCAGTTCGGTACCGCCAACCGCCAGTACCGTGCCGCAAGAAACGGCCACGGGATTAACGAAAACCATCACCAGTCTTTCGGCGAGCACTACCTACTACTATTGGATCCGTGCGAATTGCGGAGCGAACTTTAGCAACTGGACATCGACAAGTAGTTTTACCACAGCAGCCGACACCACGTGCCCAACGCCGTTTAACTTACAAGTGAGCGAGTTAGGTCCGATTAGTGCAACGCTAAACTGGCAGATACAAAATGATTCAGGTTATACATTCGATGTATTGGTGCGTTTGAACAACGTTGCTCCGACCATTAATACTACACCTAGTTTTAACATAAACTCGAATTCGGCTTTTTATGCTGGCAATAATATTGAGCCGAATAAAACATATTATTGGTGGGTTCGAACGAACTGTGGAGCGACGAAATCGCCATGGGTAGCCGGAGGCAGTTTTACAACGCCGATTCCAACGAATTGTTCACAGGCATTTTATTTTCAATATCCGCAGGAAACGGTAGTACCCACTTGTAACAATACGAGTCAGATTGTAGAAGAGTTTGCTATTACGGGAGATTTTTCGGTTTTGACTGCTTCGGCCAACCGTCAGTACACTTTTTCGACTACGATTGCAACAGATTTCATAACCATTTCCAATGCAAATAATACAGCTGTATTAGCTTCAGGAACAACTCCATTAGTTTGGTTGTCTGGAAATTACTCCGGAAATATCCGATACGTTGTGCATGAAAATTCACTTTGTGCAACCGACACATCGTTTCGTACTAAGTCGGTTAGTTGTACTACTAATTTGAGTATTGAAGCTGTTGATTATGAAGTTTTCAAATTATTCCCAAATCCGACGACCGATTTAGTTACGATTATGTCGGACAAGACCATTGAAAGCATCAACATTTATAATCAAATCGGACAGTTGCTTGCGGTTTTTCAACCGAACAATTCCGAAACTGTTTTCTCCACGAGTTCGTATGCCGCTGGTATTTATTTTGTGGAAGTTAAAACTGAAAACGGCACCCTAACCTCTCGCTTACTAAAAAAGTAGTTTTTTATTCTTTATTTCAGAGAAAGATCGCTTTGGGGGCGGTCTTTTTCGTTTTTATGAAAAGAACAAGTTGCTGAAAAAGTACGATGATACTTTATTATGGAAGAGAATTCTCGGAACTATAATTCGAGTTTGAAAACGTTTACACGTATTGCTTGTGAACAATCTTTTAATGGTAACGATTGTGAAATAGCCCTGATAGCAGCGAAAAGCCCACAGGTTTGGCGAGTTGTGCGCACGCTATTTTGTTGGCGACCAATGGAAGCCAAACAAAAAAGCTGTGCAAACCCTTGCCAAACCGCGGACTTGCAGCGAATAGCAGGAATAGCTTCTAAAAGAAATTACTCCAGAAATTTGCTCTCCTTAACTTAAATTTTGATTGAAGAAATTGATAAAAAAAACCGACTTGAAAGTCGGCTTTTGAAGTGTTATTAGTGTTTTTCGAGTGCACAGCCTTCGTCTACGTAATCTTGCAGATATTGAAAACGCTGTGTTAACGAACCTTTAGCCGTGATTTGCGCGCGCGCCAAGATACCATCTATGTCGTTGTTAAAAAAGGCGGGAATGATGTTTTCGATGAACATTTCGCCAAAACCTTCGGTGGCGTCTTTGGGCAATTCGCAGGGCAAGTTATCGATAGACATGACTGTTATGGCACCCGGATGTCTGTAATCGACTTCTTCGCCAGTGTAAGGCAAGTATCCAAAAAACGGATCGGCAATGGTGCTGGCTTTTATCGTACAAGCAATCGGGCCGTCGACATCGCAAGACACATCGGCAACTACTTTTATCTTATTTGTAGGAGCGTTGAGCAGCTCTCGGCTGAGAATTTCCGGATTTTGTGTCGCATGAAAGTGTCCGGCCATATACACATCAGCAACTTTAGAAAAGCGCTCAAAATCAGAGGTGTACATTTTTGGGTTTTGGTAAAAATCGGCTTTAGTAGCGTCTTTACCATCGGTTCTTTTGTAGTAATCGGTTACGTCTAGTTGTACGTACACGGGTTTGTCGTACTGTTTGGTAAGGAAATCGGAAACGCTAATTTTCTTAATCTTAGCCATTTGCAAGACTTCTTCGATTCCGTTTGCTACTTTTCCGTGTCCGGTGAGTACGATTTTAATGTTTGGCAAAACTAATCGCTTTACGCGTTCTTCGAGTGCTTGTTTGCAGGAAAGCGACTCGGCTTTTGGCAGTTCGAATAACTCGTATTTCAAGCCAAAAGCGCGTAAACCGTTGTAGGCACCAACGATTCCGGCGTACCGACCAAAGCCGATTAAGCGTTTATTTTCGGCATTTACCAGCGTTTCGTGATCGTATAAATCGATGTCTTTTTGCAAAACGGCTTGCAACAATTTTCGGTTGTGCGCTTGCTTTTTGATGGTATGAGAAAAGAAAAAGTACTTTTTGTTTGGCAGCAGGTTATCGACAGGGATTTCTTTCACGCCAAAGAGCACATCGCAGTCGGATAAATCGGTTGTTACTTCGAAGCCGGCGTTGCGGTATTCTTCGTCGGTAAAAACACGAATATCGGAAGATTCTACAGCAAATTCGAGTTCGGGATAGCGTTCTCGAAGCTGGGTGAGCGCCGCGGGACTAAAGACTGCACGTCTGTCTGGCGGCGATTTTCGTTCTTTAATAATTCCGAATTTCATAGCAGTATTCAAAATTCATTACAGTTGTGTTGTTGTTGTTTAAAGTACTTTGCTGTATTTTTAAAAAATTAACGAAATCGTTGTAGTTTACAAAATACTAACTAAAGTAATTTAATATGTTACAAATATAACATCGTTATTTCATAACACAAGCAATGGCTAAAATATTTCAACCAGCATTGGTTCATAAATTAACACGAGTAGCTGTGAATAGTGCGGTTCGACTGTTATATTTGCTCTAATACTCCCCTGTACTATGAGGTATTTAATTTTGTTGATGCTAGTTTTAGTGACTAGTTGTGTTGGAGATGCACGTGATCGTTTGAGTAATTCGGATCATGAGCAACCTTTTCAGGTGGCATTCAGAACTTTATCGAGACAATATAAACAAGAGAAAGCTGCTGTTGTTGATCAGTTTTTTAAGAAATATTGGTTGTCTAATCAGGTTAGTGGTGCTTTTTTAGTAGCGAAGAACGGTCAGATAATTTACGAAGCATACAAAGGTTGTGGAAGTTTTGAGCGTCGGGATTCGATAAAAGCCGAGACACCTATACATATTGCATCGATTTCTAAAGTGTTGACGGCTGCACTGATCATGCGTTTAAAAAACGAAGGTTTAATACAACTCGACGACGATGTTTCCAAGTATTTAAAACCATTTCCGTATGTAGGAATGACCGTTCGGCATTTGTTAACACATCGGAGTGGTTTAGCTAATTATGCGTATTTGTGTGATGAGAAGGAAATTTGGGATAAACGCAATCGGGTTAAGAACAGCGATGTTTTAGCTATTTTCAACAAGTTTTCGATTCCGTTGCAAGGAGGGATTGGCAAGCGATTTGCGTATTGCAACACCAACTATGTTTTGTTGGCACTAATAGCCGAGCAAGTAACACAAAAGAGCTACCCTGCACTGATGCAAGAGTATATTTTTGGGCCGTTGGGAATGAAACATTCGTTTGTTATGACCGATGATTTAGACAAAGAAGCCGTTTGCCAATCCTATAAAGGAAATAGGATGCGTTTGGCTTTCGATCATTTAGACGATACGTACGGCGACAAAAACATTTATTCGACGCCGCGCGATTTGCTACTGTTTGACAAGGCGACTTATTCGGATGATTTTTTTACGGATGCCGACAAGCAAGAAATTTATCGCGGTTACAGTTACGAAAGTCGCGGAACGCGTAATTACGGTATCGGAATTCGTTTGTATGAATGGAAGACGGGAGAAAAAATGTTTTACCACAACGGCTGGTGGCACGGGAATACGAGTTCGTATGTGACGTTGCGTAAAGACTCGGTTTGCATCATTGCGTTGTCTAACAAATACAGCAAGGTGCCGTATCAGTCGTTTAAATTAGCTTCGGTATTTGGAAACTATCCGATTGATGGCGAGGCTGGGGAATAAACTTGCGTACTGCGGAAAGAGGCACTATATTTGCAGGCTCGAATTTACTTGGGGTCGACTGGTTTTGACAGCAAGTTGAATTGGAAAATAAGCACGTCGAGAACTGGAGTAATTCTCGTTAATAAAAGGCTTCACACTTTTATACGGCGAAGGAAACTACGCTCTTGCTGCATAATCTGAAGTTTAGTAAGATTAGCCTCGTCCTACCAGGTAGGAAAGCAGGATTTACCTCAAAAGCCTTGGTTTATGGCATTTGGTTTAGGTAAATCGTAAAAATAAACCTAGGTGTTGCGATGCTTCTAAGCGACATCGAAGTAACAGAAGCTAAGTGTTCGGTGGCGGTTACCGGCCAAGCCAAACATCGAAAATCTAAGCGGTAAATAAGCGTGTAGAAAGTTTTTTGGTTGCTTGTTTGGACCCGAGTTCGATTCTCGGCGACTCCACAAAAAAAGCGGTACTTTGGTTTAGTACCGCTTTTTTTATTCGTTAAAATGAAGGATTTTTTGGAGATGATACTTACTGAAATCGACAAGGGCTCTTTTAGTAGTATGAATAGCAGATTACAAAAAATCAGTTTTCGTGTTCGCTCGCTGGAAAACGAATTTGAATTACATTTCCGGTTTCGGAGGAACTTTGTTTGATTTTACCGCCGATTTGTTTGCTTCGCGAAAGAATGTTTTTAAGTCCCATGCCTTTTGATTTTTTTAGATTTTCAAAAAAGTCGAATGGTGAACCGTTGTCTTTGATTTCAAGTTCCAGAAAGGAATCTATTTTCTTGATACTGAAATGAACCACAGTAACATTGCCGTATTTGAGCATGTTTCCGAGTAATTCTTGCACGATTCGATAGAGTTCGTAGGAATTAGAGGCAGAAACGGGAATATCGCGCTGATAAAAATCGGTGTGAATGGTAAGTAAACTCCATTTTTTAATTCGTTCGAAGTAATCTTCTAGGGTTGGCACTAGTCCGAGTGTATCAAGCAAAGGCGGCATTAGGTTATAGCTGATTACTTTCACTTCGGCGAGCATGTTTTCAACCGATGTTTTTACCCCAAATAGAACGGCACGACTTTCTTGATCTTGAATTTTTGTTTCCAGTTGTGAGATGTGGTTGCGTATGGTAATCATATCGCCGCTAACACCATCGTGGAAATCTTCTGCAATGCGTTTGCGTTCTCGTTTTTCTGATTCGAGCGATACACGTAGTAAATTCTCAGACTCGGCTTGTCTGATTTTCAGAACTTTTCTTTGGTAAATTAAAGCAATTAGCAAAACACCTAGCGTCATGGAAATCATGATTAAGGTGCCAATCCAGAAGAAAATTACTAGTCCGTCTTCATTTTCCATATACCAAAACCAATTAAAAGTCTGAAGAAAATTCCAGCGAAAGCGTTTATCTGCCAATAGCTGGTAAACTGTAGGGAGCTTTTAAGTATGAAGTTACTGGCAAGAAATAGAAACAAGGTACTCGCATAGTAGAGCGTAAGCGACAGGATGAAATAAAAATTAGGATTATGCCAAAGATTCCAATCTTTTAAATCGTCCATTAATTTGCGGAACCACAATGCTACAGATAAAAAGATGAAAAGTGTGATGTATGTTCTATTAATTGCCATAGCAAGATACATGGTGCTTTTATTGATCCAAACAAAAAGCGAGCATATATAAACAGCGATGAAACCGATAAAAAGCCACTTAAAGAGCTTTTGGTATTTGGGTTTCAAAAGATTATTAAAGAAGTAATGAATTGCCAAAAAACTTAAAAACGGATAAATTTGAAACCAGTAGTATGCGTCTGTATATAGTAGATGCGTAATAAAGTACTCGTAAAAAGTTGAAAAACCTATTAACCAAATAAATGGTGTAAAAGGTCCTGAATTTATAGCCGTTTTTTTAACGTAAAATAACATGGCTACATCAAGAACTCCGGCTAATAACGCTAAATACAAAAAGATATTCTGCAATTTTTTTAATCTTTCATTAATGGACTGCTAGTTGGGCAGCTTGGAGGGCATGATACAAATTCATCTAATAAAACACCATTTGTCATATCATTTCCCTTTTCATCTACCCCAACTAAAACAATATTGCTTTGTTTACTTTGCAAATTATAACCATTGTAAATGCGCAGGCCTACACAACCTGATTGTTGCAATATCAGATTTAAGTTTTCTGTACTCACATAATATGAGAAAATTGCATTAGGATTTGCAGACTGATATGCGTGCGTGTACTGGCAAGCCTCTTCTAATGTAATAACTCGTCCACTATCGTTGTTTGTACTCATGATATTTTGATTTTGTGTTTAGACAAATTTCACACTATAAATCAAAAAAACAATACCAAAATTTAACTATTAAATAGTTTTTTTCTACAAACACGTGTAACCGTTAACCAATTTTTGTCGAATGCTATGTTAAGTCGCATTTTTATACGAGTTGCAACTTTGCGTTAGGGATAGCAGCGGAAATGAAAACAAAGTTGTTTGCTGCTTTTGCGCAGAAGTGCCGGCGACCTCAGAAGCCGAAACTTGTGCTGCAAAAAGCAAAACAACGCGTTTGAATTGAAGCGAATAGCCCGACGGCGCCGGAGGAACGACCCGCCGGAACGCCCAAAAAACGATAAATAAAAGTTAAACTATGACAAATCGATAGTAACACTATTAATTTTGCGCTAAATAATTTGAGAATGCGAGAGCTTATATCAAATATCCGATTGCAGGTACATCAAAAAACGTTTGTCAAAGATCCGGAGACTTCGGAATTGGGGAAAAACCTTATTCGCGAAAGTATTTTGCTTATTGATGAAATTGGTTTTGAAAATTTTACGTTTAAGAAGTTAGGCGAACGAATTAAATCTAACGAGAGTTCGGTATATCGTTACTTTGAAAACAAACATAAATTGCTGCTGTACTTGGCAAGCTGGTATTGGTCGTATTTAGAATATCGCTTGGTATTTGCAACCAACAATATCGAGGATCCGTGTGTGCGACTCAAAATTGCCATTGGAATTGTAACCGAAAAAGTTCTCGACGACACCGATACCGCGCACATTAATGAAGCTATTTTGAGTCGGATTATTATAGCCGAATTTTCAAAAGTAATGCATACCAAAGAAGTAGATCAGGAGAATAAAGAAGGGTTCTTTTTGATTTACAAGCGATTGAATGCCCGTATTGTTTCGATTATCAAGGAAATTAATCCGAATTATCCGTTTGCAGAAAGCTTGGTATCGACCGTTATCTCAGGTGCGCTCCACCAACACTTTTTAAGTGAACACTTGGAATCGCTTTCGAGCATAGACAGCGGAAAGTCGGTTTCCGAATTTTACACCCATCTAATCACTAATACTATTCAGAATTAATATGACGCCTTTAAAAAGATTATACAGCATGCTTGAATTGGATCGCAAAGACGTGATTCAGATTTTTGCGTATGCCATAATTGCCGGTCTGATTTCGCTTTCATTGCCGCTCGGTATTCAAAGCATCATCAATTTTTTACAATCGGGTCGCGTGAGCGCTTCGCTGGTCGTATTGATTATAATTGTAGTGATTGGCGTGGCTTTGGGCGGCCTCATGTCGCTGATGCAGTTGCGTATTACCGAAAATTTGCAGCAAAAGATTTTTATTCGCTCGTCGTTCGAATTTGCAGCGCGCTTGCCAAAAATCAAGTTCACTGAGATTTATAAGATTTATCCACCAGAGCTGGCCAACCGCTTTTTTGATACGTTGGCCATTCAGAAAGGTATTTCAAAGCTGTTGCTCGACTTTTCGGCAGCCATTTTGCAGATTACCTTTGGTATGATTTTGCTTTCGTTGTACCATCCTTACTTTTTATTGTTTGGCATTTTATTGTCGCTCCTACTCTATTTAATCTTTAAGTTTTCATACAAGCGCGGTTTAAACACATCGATGTACGAATCGAAATACAAGTATAAAGTTGCTGGTTGGTTGCAAGAAATTGCCCGAAACAACTATAGTTTCAAGAAGTACCAGCACTTTTGCTTTGCGATGGAAAAAAACGATAAACTCACCGATGAGTATCTCATGTATCGCGAAAAACACTTTAAAGTTATTCAGTCGCAATACAGCCAACTTATTGTTTTTAAAATCATAATCACGGCAGGCTTGTTGTTGGTAGGCGGATATCTGGTTATGAACATGCAAATGAACATTGGACAGTTTGTGGCAGCGGAGATCATTATTCTTCTTGTTATCGGCTCTGTGGAGAAGATTGTTATTGGCTTGGAGACTTTTTACGATGTACTCACTTCCGTGGAAAAAATCGGACAAGTTACCGATATGGAAATGGAAGAGCAACAACGAAATGAAGTGAGCGCCTGTTATACCGAGATTCAGTTACAAGCTGAGGACATGGATTTCCGTTTCCCGGGAACGGATGTCGACACGCTTCGCGACATAAATTTACAGATTAATCAAGGTGAGAAAATTTTCTTGGAAGGAAATAACGGCTCTGGGAAAACCACCTTGATACGCGTATTGGCGGGTATTTTACGACCAACGGGCGGTGCTTTATTCATCAACGATGATACCTATAAGAAAATCGATTTGCAACAATACCGAAATAGTATTGAGACGATAGTACAACGCGAGACGTTTTTTGAAGGTTCTATTTTAGAGAACATTACTTTTAGAGATAAAGACATTAAAGAAGACGATCTGAAATACGCCATCGAAGCCGTAAAATTGAAAGACTTAATTAAGTCGCTACCCGACGGTTTAGATACCATGCTTATTCCCGATGGAAAGCAATTTTCTTCTTCGAATGCGCAGAAAATTCTGATTGCAAGAAGTATCGTTCGTAAGCCATTGGTGTTGTTTTATGAAGATCCGACCGACACTATGGATGAGCCGATTGCCAAAGAGATTATCGACTTTATCATGGATAAGAAAAACCGTTGGACTGTTATCGTTACGTCGAAAAATCAGTATTGGAAGTCGAAGGCAACACGAGTAGTTTCGATGTCTAAAGGTGAAATCATTAACGATCAAAAATTAGTTTAAGATGCTGAATTTATCTAAAGAAAACTCCGTATATATTCCACAGGCAGAGCGATTTAAGACAGTTCGCAGCTTGGAAAACCGTCCGCATTATAAAATTCTGAATCGTTTCATGGCGATCTTCGGAATCATCCTGATCATTTTCATGTTTTTGCCGTGGACACAGAACATTTCCGGAACGGGTTCTGTAACGACCTTGAGACCGGGTCAACGTCCGCAAACCATTCATACAACCATTGCCGGACGTATTGAGAAATGGTATGTGCAAGAAGGCCAATTTGTTAAAAAAGGCGATACTATTGTGTATCTCAGCGAGGTTAAAGAAGATTATTTGGATCCGAACCTAGTGGAAAACACGAAGAATCAACGCGATGCCAAGAAATCGGCGGCAGCTTCTTACGGGCAAAAAGTTGTTGCGCTTGAAGGTCAGAAAGGCGCAATCTTAAGAGAGTTAAAACTCAAAACAGAACAAGCACGTAACAAAGTACTGCAAGCAAAACTAAAAATCAAAAGCGACAGTACCGATTTAGTTGCTACAAAAACGCTGCTGCGCATTGCAAACACGCAGTACAATCGAGCAGTTACCTTAAATAAAGACGGATTAAAACCTGTTACAGATGTCGAAGAAAAGCGATTGAAACAGCAGGAAATGGAAGCTAAAATTATCACGATTGAGAACAAATTTTTGGCGTCTAAAAATGAACTGATAAATGCTATTGTCGAATTAGATCGTCTGGAATCCGAATACGCGGAAAAGATTGCTAAGGTTGAAAGCGACCAGTTTACGGCAAAAAGTAGTCAGTTTGACACCGAGGCGCAAGTCAACAAGCTCGACAATCAATACGTTAATTACAACATTCGAAACGGCATGTATTACATATTAGCTCCGCAGGACGGTTATGTAAACCGCGCATTACAGTCGGGTGTTGGCGAAATTATAAAAGAAGGAACTCCGGTGGTAAGTATCATGCCGCAAAATTTCGAAATTGCCGTTGAAACTTTTGTTTCGCCAATCGATTTACCCTTGATTAAACGCGGCGAAAAAGTTCGTGTTTGGTTTGATGGTTGGCCTACTATCGTATTTTCGGGCTGGCCGGATATGTCTTACGGAACTTTTGGTGGAACTGTTGTAGCTATTGAAAATTTCATCAGCGAAAACGGAAAATACCGCGTGCTTATTGCTCCGGATAATACCGACCAGCAGTGGCCCACGCAATTAGCGATTGGTTCGGGAGCGCAAACCATTGCCTTATTGGAAACGGTGCCGGTTTGGTTTGAAATTTGGCGACGCCTCAACGGATTCCCGCCGAATTACTACAAAGGGGCTAGTTCTGATATTAAGTCGAATTCTTCAACTCCGAAAAAAGACGGTAAATAATGAAAGTACGACTGTTACTGTTTGCTTTAATCGGACAACTTTCCTTTGCGCAGGATAATCCCAAAATCATGTCGTTTGAGGAGTATATGGGATTTGTACGCAAGTTTCATCCTTTGGTGAAAAGTGCTGATTTAGAAATATCTGCTGCACAAGCTGCTTTAATGACGGCACGCGGCGCTTTTGATCCGGTTTTGGAAGCCGATTTCGAGCGCAAAGATTTTAAAGGAAGTACCTATTACAATGTTTTTAACGGAACGTTTAAAATTCCGACTTGGTACGGAATCGAAATTAAAGCCGGAATCGACGACAATAACGGACAGTATTTAAACCCGCAAAACCTTGTTCCGGCAACAGGTTTGGGCAACGTAGGCATATCGATTCCGATTGCACAAGATTTGTTTATCAACAAGCGAATGGCCGATTTACGGAAAGCAAAGTTGCAACAAACCTTGAGTCGCGCCGATCGGAATCTGATGGCTACTGCCGTATTGTCGGAGGCTGCCGAAGCCTATTTCAGCTGGCAGCGTCAGTACCGCGAATATGAACTCTATCAGGAATTTGCCAAAAATGCTAAAATTCGTTTAGACGGTATCAAAATTTTAATTCAGGAAGGCGATAAACCAGTTATCGATAGTACGGAAGCGCGAATCGTGGTAGTGAACCGAAATTTATCTTTAGAAGATTCAAAACTAAAATTAATTAAAGCGCGGTTAGAACTGAGTAATTTTCTTTGGATTGAAAACAATGTACCGTTGGAACTGGCTGAAGATATGATTCCAGAACCCGATACAGAACAACGTATTTCGGAAGTTTTACAAACCAACGAAATGATCACCAATAACGTTGATTTAAATCAGCATCCGAAGGTTCAGGCGCTCGAAACTAAAGTAAAAATGCTGGAAATTGAGCGCCGATTGGCTGCTAACCGACTATTACCACGGGCCGATTTTGGCTACAGCTACTTGTTTCAGCCCGACTCGTTCGACGCGTCAAAACGATTCGATGATTATAAGGTAGGATTTAACTTCTATTTTCCAATATTTATCAGAAAAGAACGCGGAAACTTGCAACGCGCAAAACTAGCTTTAACGGATGCTAATTTGTCTTTAAAATTTGAGACGCGACAGTTAGAAAATAAAATTCAAGCGGCTCAAACGGAAATTATTTCTTTAGAAAAGCAAGCTTCGCTGATGCGAGAATTAGTTCGCGATACCGGCACAATGCTCAATGCAGAAATACGTTTATTTGAGGCAGGCGAAAGCTCTTTGTTTCTTTTAAATACCCGCGAAAATACGTTGATAAGCAGTCGTTTGTCCGAAATTGCAGTTAGAAATAGACTGCTTTCCGCGCACGCTAAATTGTTTGAAACGTTGGCAAATCCAGACTAATACATTCCTGAACCTGAGCGGCGCTGCCTAGATGCGTCGACTCCAAAAATCTTGTAAACTAAACAAATTTTAAAGACTGCAGTCAAGATTAAATAGACACTTGCCACATACAAGATAATTTGGATGTAAAAGTTATCTGCTACATTGAAATAAGCGCATAGAATTAAAGCAGCTGCAAGAATAGAACGTCTCCATTGCGATCCAGAACTTAAGTTTGCTTCCATTGTGTTGGGTTGGTTAATTGGGGAACCGCATCAAAAATAGAAACAAATATTAACAATCAGACTATTAAAAAGAAAAAAACTAAATTTCTTTTGGTCCTGTCCACGATGAAAAACCACCAAGCAGGTTGTACGTTTCAGTAAATCCGAGCGCCTGCATAATATCACAAGCTTGTGCACTTCTGCCGCCAGACTTGCAATATACAAAGTACGGACGCGTTTTATCTAACGATTCCAACGCAGAAATAAACTCCTGACCTCCGTAAATATCATAATGTATCATTTCCGGAATATAACCCTCGGCTACTTCTTCGGCTGTACGAACGTCGATAATTTGTGGATTTGTAGATTCTGAGAGCTTTGCTTTCCAGTCTGATTGATTGAGATGAGCTACCATAAAATTAATTTAACGAAAATTTAGCGTACCAAAAGTAAACAATCTAATTTAGGTTTATACATTTGTATCTACAAATATTGTATATGCAAGAGTTAACACAACAAGCTAGTAAAATTCAAAATCAGGACAAGCGTCTGATTGTGAATACGATGCGTCTTGCAAATGCGTTTTACGAATCTTTGGCCATTAAGTTTAAATCGTTCGATTTATCTGCAGAACAATTTAATGTGTTGCGAATCCTACGCGGGCAACAAGGAAAACCTGCTAACATGTGCCTGATTCAGGAACGAATGATTTCCAAAACAAGTAATACGACGCGCTTGGTCGATAAACTGCTGGCAAAAGGACTTGTTACACGGACTGTATGCGAGGAAAATCGACGTAAAATAGAAGTATGTATCACCGCTAAAGGACTCGAACTTCTCGAGCAAATAGATCCGATACTCGCGCAAAAAGAAGCCGAATTGCTCTCAAAGCTCAGTTCAAGCGACAAAGAGCATTTTGCAAACCAAATTGAACATATTTTAAACCATTTTAATACTTAATTTTAACAATGAAAACAATCAAATTATTGGCTTTAAGCCTATTCGCATTCGCTACAGCAACAACAGTTGCTCAATCTAAAAAAGTCGATGTAAAAGCAAGTACCGTTTCTTGGGTAGGTAAAAAAGTTACGGGTTCACACTCAGGCGATGTTAGCTTGAAAGAAGGAACACTTATCTTCAAAGGTTCGAAAGTAGTTGGCGGTAACTTTACGGTTGACATGACGTCGATCACAGTAACCGACTTAAAGCCTGGTCAAGGTAAAGAAAACTTGGAAGGTCACTTGAAAAACGAAGATTTCTTCGGTGTAGAGAAATTCCCAACGGCTAAATTGGTTTTCAAATCAATCGGCGAGAAATCGGCTGGCGTTTATTCTGTAACTGCTGACTTAACGATCAAAGGAATCACAAATTCAGTGAACTTCGAATTGAAAGTTGCTAACGGTACAGCTACAGCAAACTTTAACGTAGACCGTACTAAATACGATATCAAATACGGTTCAGGAAGCTTCTTCAGCAACTTGGGCGATAAAACAATCAACGACGAGTTTGAATTAAGCGCGAAGTTGAAATACTAATTCTTGATGTTTGTCCAAAAGAGCCGGTTTTCGAAAGGAAATCGGCTTTTTTTATGTTGTTCCTTATCACAATTCACATAGAAATTTTGTGTTTTAAAACAATTCAACATTTTTGTGTTATAATAATCTGTACAACGTTAAGATTATTGTAAACTTTACTCAACTTCCTACCTAATAAATTAATTTCACATCAGCATATGACCAGCTTAAATCGACATATTACAACTCGTACTGCATTTGCACAAACATTTGTTTGCTGCTGTTGCTGCTATCATCATAGTTTGTAGATATCGGTGCTGTTATAACAGTTACAAAAAGTCCGCCGATATTCATTAGCGGACTTTTTTATTTCAAATTGTTTAACCTAAATTACACACAAATGGCAACATTACGATTGGGCGATACCGCCCCAAACTTCACTGCCGAAACCACTTTCGGAACCATCGATTTCTACGAGTACCTAGGAAATTCTTGGGCAGTACTATTTTCGCATCCTGCCGATTTTACGCCGGTTTGTACAACCGAATTAGGGGCAACAGCCAAACTGCATGATGAATTTCAAAAAAGAAACGTCAAAGTATTAGCGCTAAGTGTCGATACACTCGAACATCACCATCAGTGGATACCCGACATCAACGAAACTCAAAACACGACTGTAAATTTTCCGATTATCGCCGATCCTGATCGCGGTATCTCAACTCTTTACGACTTTATTCATCCCAACGCAAGCACCACGGCGACAGTGCGATCAGTATTGATCATTGCACCAGATAAAACAATAAAATTAATTATAACCTATCCTGCTTCAACCGGCCGAAACTTTAACGAAATCATACGCGTTATCGACAGTCTACAATTAACAGCGAAGTATCAAGTAGCCACACCTGTCAATTGGTCGCACGGCGAGGATGTTATCATAACGCCGCAGGTGAATGATGATGAGATACCTGAAAAATTCCCAAAAGGACACAAGCGTATAAAATCCTACTTGAGAACTACGCCTCAGCCAAATATTTAGAAATTTTTTATTTTTTGGGCGGCATCTCGCGCCTTTCATTGCAATACAGCCTAACTGCGGTAATTCAGGCACGCTTTTGTAACAGCTTCCGCTGGTCGCTGCTCCAAAACCGCCTTCACATACCGCGGTTACGGCCGTATTTTCATTGCAGTCACGGCCGCGAAAATCGTTACCAGTTAACGAATCATCATAAGCTTTCGAGCAATCAAATACGCACTGTTTTCGGACAACTTNGGAAAAAATGAAAAAAATGGAAAAAATGAAAAAAATGGAAAAAATGGAAAAAATGGAAAAAATGGAAAAAATGGAAAAAATAGAAAAAAGCGAAAATGGAGCACAAAGTTTCACAAAGTTTTACACGATGTACGCAACGCTTCATTCGACAAGCTGCCTTCGACAGGCTCGGGTACCAGTGAATTGAAGGCCAGGTAGGGAAAAACGATACGTGAAGTGGTGAACGTCGCGTAGTCTTTCCCGATAGCTATCGGGACTCAAATCTTAATACAAAAATCTCCATTAGCCTTCGACAAGCTCAGACACCGACGATACGTGGGTATAGACATCTGCGATACGTGGGTTAGGTTGGGGAAATAATAAGTTAAGTGGTGAATTCATCAAAGTCTTAATACTTAATACTTAATACTCCCATCTTAATACTAAAACGTCTTTGCGAACTTTGCGAAAATCTTTGCGCTCTTTGCGGTTAGCATAGACAAGCTCAGGCAGCGTGGGAGTGCAATGTTTCACTGAGTGTTTCTCAATGGACACAATGTTTTTCCTTAGACAAACTCACGAACCAGCTTTTTAAGCGCACGGAAAACACTGAACCTCACAGAATTTTG
>NZ_NOXX01000205.1 GCF_002251775.1 Flavobacterium aurantiibacter | reverse complement strand
TTGAATACGCTACGTGCTGAGCAACAAGTGTTGTTGATTCAGATCACCACTACAGACAAGTCGGTTGTGACCAAGAAATTTGGTTACTAAGACAAGTTTCTGATAAAGCAAAGAAGCGCGGTCGAAAGGCCGCGCTTTTTTTATGCACGTTTTTCNACGTGCTGAGCAACAAGTGTTGTTGATTCAGATCACCACTACAGACAAGTCGGTTGTGACCAAGAAATTTGGTTACTAAGACAAGGTTCTGATAAAGCAAAGAAGCGCGGTCGAAAGGCCGCGCTTTTTTTATGCACGTTTTTCTGGAAAAGTTTTTAGATGACGTTGAAATGTGGGAACGATTTTCTGCGTAAGGGACGGCAGCGGAAAGCTTGTTCAAATGGAGCTTTAGTGCTTGCGCTTTGATTTGGCGACCGCAGGAAGCCAAGAGCAAAGCTTGCAAGCGCTTAGCTCTTTTTGGACAACTTGGAGCGAACGGCGCGACCCCGCAAGGTGAAATATACGCGTAAGGATGCAAAAGCGGGGATACGCCCAAATAAGTTTTAATTCTATGTGCGTTGATTTCTTTCTTTCGAACAGTAGCTTTTTTGAGGAAGTGGTAATCGGGAGTATAAACGTAATTTAAATACAATAAAAAACCCCTTTTCTTGGGGAAAAGAGGTTTTCATTATTAAAAAATTTAAAACTAAAAAGTAGTAGCGATATCAATTTTGGGAACTGATAAAACCGTGGTAAATGTATTAATTTATAATGAATCTTATGTTTAATTGCAAAAAAGTTTGTGCCGATTTTTATGTACAATTTTTTATTCCTTTCTTTTTGCTTAGTCGAGCTCATATTCTAAACGCACGGTTATACGAGCCGTTTTGTTTTTTGAATACGTATCGTTAATTCCGCCGTAACTATCTTCCTCGGTGCTGCCTTGCCCTGTAATTTGAAATACGCCGAGTGTGGCCCGTTTCATTTTACCCAGATCGCCATTACCTGTTTCAACTATTTTTTCGGCGCGTTCGCGAGCGTCCTTTGTTGCGCTTTCAATAAGGCTCTGTTTTAGTCCAGGAAGTTTGGAGTAGGTGTATTGAACCGAGTTTGAACTTAATTCAACGCCACTATTAATTAGCTCCGAGGTTTTATTGGAAACCTGTTCGATGCGTTTCATTAAATCTGGGTTGTTTTTAGCCGAAAATACAATTGTTTGACGCGCTTCATAACCGTCGAAAACTTGAGTGTACTGATTTTGATAGGTGTTATTTGGATTTTCAATTCGTACTTCCCGAAACTTCTTTTCGAAGCTTATTGCTCCAAACGAAAACTCATTACTCTTGAATCCTTTTCCAATGAAGAAATTGGAAACTGTTTTTTGGTCGCTTGTAATTTTGTTATAAGCTGTTTTGATATCCGGCGAGTTGGTAGTAAAACTTGCCGACCATAAAATTTCATCAGAAACAAAGTCTTTTGCTCCCAATCCGATGACAGAAATACTGTCTTCGTTCGCATTTCGATTCCGGAACGAACTGCCCAAAATAGCAGCAGTGGCAATCATGGCCACACCGATGATAGCCGTACTTAAAATTCGTTTATCCATTTGATAAAGTTTTGGTTAGGTGTTAGTAAAACGCTAATTTTTCAAGTTACGTATAGCGAACATCGCGCCAAAATCTTCTAGGGAATTGAATTTAATTTCTTTTTTTTCGAAAAAAATCGAGTAGCAATTGCGATGCCTCAAATGCTAGTGGTCCGCTCGAAACTGTCGTTCTCGGATGCAACTGCGCTCCCATTGCTCGGTAGCCCCGCTTGCTGTCTTCTGCAGCATACACTATCCGTGAAATCTGACTCCAATACAATGCGCCTGCACACATTTGGCAAGGTTCTAAGGTTACGTACAGCGTACAGCCCGTCAAGTATTTTCCACCTAAATAATTGGCAGCAGCAGTTATCGCTTGCATTTCAGCGTGTGCGGTAACATCGTTGAGCAGTTCGGTTAAATTGTGGCCTCGGGCAATTATGGTGTTTTTGGTAACAATGACAGCACCAACCGGAATCTCGTCTCGGTCATAAGCTTGCCGTGCCTCAAATAAGGCCTGACGCATAAAATGTTCGTCGTCAAAAACTTCAATCATGCTTTTCTCGTAAGTAGGTACTAAAGTATAGACGTCCGTTGATTAACAACGGAAAAATTTTTGCTAAAAAGCTTATTTTTATTTTGTCTAAATAAATTAGGCTGCTATTTTTGCACTCAAATTCTATGAAATTGAAAACTCTCGCTGTATTCTCCGCCTTTTTGTTCTCTGTCGCTGCATTTAGTCAAGATTCCGATCTTGCTTTAAGCGATACCATTAAGCAGCTCGATAACGTAATTATTGAAACCACAACAAATACAGGCCGTATTATCGGACCAAAAGACAACATCATCTACAACGGAAAGAAATCTGAAGTATATGTTGTTTCTAATTTGACAGCAAATACAGCTAATAATAATGTTCGCCAATCTCTAATAAAAGCGCCAGGTTTACAAATTTGGGAGAACGACGGCAGTGGAGTACAAGTAAACATCGGCGCGCGTGGCTTAAGCCCAAATCGCAGTTGGGAATTCAACGTACGTCAGAACGGTTACGATATTTCATCAGACGTTTTTGGCTATCCAGAAGCCTATTACAATCCGCCGCTCGAAGCCGTTGAGCGTATCGAGTTCGTGCGCGGTGGTGCTTCTCTTCAATTCGGACCCCAATTTGGTGGCACAGTCAATTACATCTTGAAGAAGAATCACGACAAACCTTTTTCATTTACAACCTCAAACACTATTGGATCTTATGGTTTATTGAGTTCGTTTAACATGATCAGCGGAAAAGTAGGCAAGTTTACGTACACTGCTTATAACCAATCGCGTAGTGGTAACGGCTGGCGCGATAACAACCGTTTTAACGTTCGAAATTCGCATATCAATTTGGGTTACGAGTTTAACGACAAGCACAAACTGCTTTTCGAATATACCAACATGAATTACGTGGTGCAACAGCCGGGAGGTTTAACCGACGAGCAGTTCCGAACAGATGCGCAACAAAGTGCACGCAAACGTAATTGGTTCAACGTGCCGTGGAATGTTTTCGCGCTGAAATATAACATTGCTATAAACGAGTCTTTCTCCATTAACAACACATTGTTTGGTTTGATTGGCGAACGTAATAGCGTCGGAAACACCGAACAAATAACAAATCCAGATGTTGTCGATCCAGCTACAAACGATTTTAAAAACCGTCGTCTTGACCGCGATTATTACGCAAACATCGGTCTTGAATCGCGTGCCTTGTACAAATACCAACTTTTCAACCTTACTCAAAACCTAGCTTTCGGCGCTCGTGTGTACAACGCAAATACCGTTCGTAAGCAAAACGGACGCGGAACAACAGGCTTCGATTTCGATTTAACTGAAGTGGGCAACTACACCCGACGTCTTCATTTTAAAACCAATAACATCGCTTTATTTGCTGAGAATACATTTTCATTCACAGATAAACTTCGCGTAACACCCGGCGTACGTATGGAATATGTTGAAAATGTAGCAGTTGGACTATTTGCTGTAAATCAAGGCAATGGCGTTTATTTGCCAGAACAGCGAAACAACCGCAACTTTTTCTTGGCTGGAGTAGGAGTAGAGTACGACGTTACCAAGCGCATTCAAGCATACGGAAACATTTCGCAATCGTACCGTCCGGTTTTGTTTGGCGATCTAACCCCACCGGCAACAACCGATGTAGTCGATGAAAATCTAAAAGATGCTTCGGGCTACAACGTCGATCTGGGTGTTCGTGGAAAAATCCTTAAGTTCTTCACTGCCGATGTGAGCTATTTTTATATGCGTTACAACGATCGTATTGGTGTAGTATCGCAATTTGTAGACAACAATCCAGCAAACGGTACCTTCCAGTTCAGAACTAATTTAGGTTCGAGCATTCACAAAGGTGTAGAATCGTCTTTAGACCTTAACGTTACCGAAGCATTCAAGCTTGCCGAACGTTTCGGAACGCTAAACATCTTCGGAACACTGTCTTGGATTAGCGCACGTTACAACGATTTCCGAGTAACTTCAACCACAGGAACGGGACCAAACGTAACGATTACCGAAACCAATTTGTCGGGCAATCGCGTAGAAAATGCACCGAGATATATTCATACCATCGGATTAACTTACACCAAATCGGGTTTTACTTTCTCGACTTCAGGCCGTTTCAATTCTGCAGTGTACACCGATGCACAAAATACGCTTGCACCTTCAGCAAATGGCAATGTGGGTAAACTCGATAAATACCAAGTTTTCGATGTGTCTCTGGCGTATAATTTCCTGAAAAAGTACACGGTTACCGCAGGTGCCTCGAACTTCACCGACGAAACATATGCAACGCGTCGCGCAGGAGGTTATCCCGGACCTGGTATTTTGCCTGGCGAAGGACGCACTTTTTACCTGGCCTTAACCGCCAGCTTCTAGAACTTTCAAAGTAAGATCACATATTTGGTGTGTAGATAATTGATTGTTTCTGATTTATTAGGGCGCGCCGGCAAACTATTCGTCGCTTCGCAAAGATAGTGCACGCCGTCACGTGTTCCGCTAAATCTTTTTGGCGATACAGTAGTGGAAATCCTGCGGCGCCAAAAAGGATATCGCTGCACCCGTTCGCGCGACATACGTTATCCAAAAATCGATCGCTTTTTAGCGACCGTATCAACTTTGCATTTTTTAAAACGTAATATTGCAATATTACCGCGCATAAAAAACTGAAAATAAATATTTTATCAAATTATTTTCCTCGCAAAATTCCGCTTACAAACATTAATTTCCGTTACTTTTTTGACAACGATTGCCGCAGCCGCGATTGCAGCAAATTAGCCGTTGCCGAAAAACGCTGCGCAAGTGCCAAATGCAGCCCGCGACCCACAGAAGCGGGTTGCGTTTGTGCCACTTGCCGGCGTTTGAGGTGGCGCTAATGCGAAAAGCGCGAAATGCTGCCTAAAAAACAATTAAAACCTTTTAAATCGTCGGGCAAGCGGTTGCAAAAATCCTTACTTTCGCAAATTATTTTTATTTACGGGAGATGAGCAAGAATTTTGCTGTTTACGAAGGACTTAACCTAACCGAAATTGCCGAGCAGACGCTGGAATTCTGGAAGTCGGAGGCGGTTTTTGAAAAGAGTGTAACCAATAGAAACGGAGCGCAACCTTATGTGTTTTTTGAAGGTCCGCCGAGCGCCAATGGTCTGCCGGGAATTCACCACGTGATGTCGCGCGCGCTGAAAGATATTTTTTGCCGCTACCAAACCCAAAAAGGCAAGCAAGTAGAGCGTAAAGCCGGCTGGGACACACACGGATTGCCCGTAGAATTGGGAACCGAAAAAGAACTCGGCATCACGAAAGAAGATATCGGAAAATCGATTTCCATTGAAGAATACAACGAAGCGTGTAAACGCACTGTGATGCGCTACACCGACGTATGGAATTCGCTTACCGAAAAAATGGGCTATTGGGTAGACATGGAAAACCCATACGTAACCTACGAACCCAAATACATGGAATCGGTTTGGTGGTTGCTCAAACAAATTTACGATAAAGGCCTCATTTACAAAGGCTATACCATACAGCCGTATTCGCCAAAAGCCGGAACCGGACTCAGCTCACACGAAGTCAACCAACCGGGAAGTTATCGCGATGTTACCGATACAACCGTTGTGGCGCAGTTTAAAGCCTTGCCCGAAACACTTCCGGCCGCCTTTCAAGGTTTTGGCGATGTGTATTTCTTGGCTTGGACCACCACGCCGTGGACGCTTCCGAGCAATACCGCACTTACCGTTGGGCCGAAAATCAATTACGCATTAGTTGAAACCTACAACCTCTACACCTTCGAAAAAATTGTTGTGGTTTTGGCAGAGAATTTAATTGGAAAACAATTTGGCAAGAATTTTACCGAAACCGACGAAGCCGGAATAGCTGCCTACGAAGCCGGTGCTAAAGTAATTCCTTTCCGAATTCTAGCGAAGTTAACAGGTGCCGAATTGGTTGGTGTGCGCTACGAACAACTCTTGCAATATGCGCTTCCTGCGGAAAATCCGGAAAACGCATTCCGTGTTATTTCGGGCGATTTTGTGACCACCGAAGACGGTACCGGAATTGTACATACGGCTCCTACGTTTGGTGCCGATGATGCCAAGGCCGCCAAAGAAGCCAAACCTGAAGTACCACCTATGTTGGTGCACGACGACTTTGGAAATTTAGTGCCTTTGGTAGATTTACAAGGCCGTTTTACCAAACATGTGGGTCCGTTTGCCGGAAAGTACGTTAAAAACGAATATTACGACGATGCCGACCGTCCGGAACGCAGCGTAGATGTTGAAATTGCGATCCTTCTTAAAGAACAAAATCGCGCGTTTAAGGTTGAAAAATACGTACACAGTTATCCACACTCGTGGCGAACCGATGAACCTTTGTTGTACTATCCGCTCGATTCGTGGTTTATAAAAATGACCGACGTTAAAGAGCGTATGTTCGACTTAAACGAAACCATAAACTGGAAACCAAAAGCAACCGGAGAAGGTCGTTTTGGTAATTGGCTGAAAAACGCAAACGATTGGAACTTATCGCGTTCGCGGTATTGGGGAATTCCGTTGCCTATTTGGCGCACCGACGACGGCAGCGAAGTAAAAGTAATTGGCAGCGTGGCCGAACTCGTATCGGAAGTGCAACGCGCAATAGATGCCGGCGTAATGACCGCACAGCCGTTTGAAGGTTTTGTGCCCAACGATTTCTCGGAAGAGAACTACGCAAAAGTAGATTTACATAAAAATGTTGTCGACCGTATTGTATTGGTTTCGGATTCGGGCAAGGCAATGAAACGCGAAGCCGATTTGATTGACGTTTGGTTTGATTCGGGAGCCATGCCTTATGCGCAATGGCATTATCCGTTTGAAAATAAAGAGAAAATCGATGGAAATACATCGTTTCCAGCTGATTTCATCGCGGAGGGTGTCGATCAGACCCGCGGTTGGTTTTACACCTTACACGCCATCGGGACTTTGGTTTTCGATTCGGTTGCCTACAAAAATGTGGTTTCGAACGGCTTGGTTTTAGATAAGAATGGTCAGAAAATGTCGAAACGTTTAGGCAATGCTGTCGACCCATTTTTAACGATACAAGAACACGGGCCGGATGCTACGCGTTGGTACATGATTTCCAATGCGAATCCATGGGACAATTTAAAATTTGATTCAGACGGCATTACCGAAGTGCGTCGCAAGTTTTTTGGCACCTTGTTTAATACGTATTCGTTTTTTGCTTTGTATGCGAATATCGATGGTTTTGCTTACGCAGAAGAAAACGTACCGCTGGAACAACGTCCGGAAATTGATCGTTGGATCTTGTCGGAATTGCATACGTTAATCGCTGAGGTTGATGCCGCTTACGCAGATTACGAACCCACGAAAGCTGCGCGTTTGATTTCGGATTTTGTACAAGAAAACTTGTCGAATTGGTACGTGCGTTTGTGCCGACGCCGATTCTGGAAAGGCGAATACGCTACCGATAAAATTGCCGCTTACCAAACGCTGTACGATTGTTTGCTAACCGTAACCCAATTGATGGCGCCAATTGCACCGTTTTTTAGCGATGCGTTGTACCGCAATTTAACAGCGAATGTGGCAAAATCGAAACAAATTAGTGTGCACTTAACCGACTTTCCGGTGAGCGTTGAAAAGTTTGTTGATAAATCGCTTGAAGCGAAAATGGCCAAAGCACAGACGATTTCGTCGTTGGTACTTTCGCTGCGCAAGAAAGAGATGATCAAAGTGCGTCAGCCCCTACAAAAACTAATGATTCCGATTACGGATGCGACCCAAAAAGCACAAATTGAGGCGGTTTCAGACCTGATAAAAGCGGAGGTAAATGTAAAGGAAATCCTACTTTTAGAGGATGCGTCCGACATCTTAATCAAGCAAATTAAGCCGAATTTCAAGACTTTAGGGCCGAAGTTTGGCAAGGATATGAATTTGATAGTCAAAGAGATACAAAAATTCGATGCACAAAAAATTGCACAAATCGAAAAAGAGGGTTCTCTGACGCTTGATTTATCGGGAAATTCAATAATTTTAACACTAGATGATGTTGAGATTCTGTCTCAGGATATCGAAGGTTGGTTAGTAGCTTCCGACAAGGGAACTACGGTAGCACTCGATATTACGATCTCCGAAAGTTTGAAACAAGAAGGTATTGCACGCGAATTGGTAAACCGAATCCAAAATCTTAGAAAAGACAGCGGATTTGAAGTTACCGATAAGATTTCGGTACAGCTTTTGTTACATTCCGAGCTGGAGGCAGCTGTGGAAGCAAACAAAGGGTATATACAAACGGAAACCTTAAGCAAGTCGATTACTTTTGTTTCGGACATGAACGGCGGTACTGAAATAGAATTCGATCACATCAAAACCCAGATATTAATTTCTAAATAGATAGAAAATGGTAGAAGAAGTAGTAAGATATTCAGATGCAGATCTTGCTGAGTTTAAAGAAATTATCTTGAAGAAAATTCAAAAGGCTCAGGCTGATTTAGATTTGATCAAGAGTGCGTACATGAACGACTTAAACAACGGTACAGACGATACATCGCCCACTTTTAAAGCTTTCGAAGAAGGTTCAGAAACCATGTCGAAAGAAGCAAATTCGCAGTTAGCGATTCGACAGGAAAAATTTATTCGCGATTTGAAAAACGCGCTTTTCCGTGTCGAAAACAAAACCTACGGCGTTTGCAAAGTAACGGGCAAGCTCATCAGCAAAGAACGTTTGAAAATTGTTCCGCACGCTACAATGAGTATCGAAGCAAAAAATATGCAGCGTTAAATACAATAGCGCTAATTGATACAACCCAAAAACCGCGGCAAGTGTCGCGGTTTTTTAGTTTAATTATTTATTTTTTGCATATCTTTATAACGCTATAAAAATTAGTTTTTTCCGTGTCTAACTATTTGATTAATTGATTAAAGAAATGCTCAGTAATGAAGTCTTAGTTGTAACTACTTCTAATATTGCCCCGTTAGAAATAAGTAAATATGTAAAACCAATTTCTGCACACATAGTTGTGGGAACAAATTTCTTTAGTGACTTTCTTGGAGGATTAACAGATGTTTTTGGCGGTAAGTCTGCAACTTATCAGAAGAAATTAGCGGGTCTATATAATGAAGCTATCGTTGTTTTGCAAAATAGAGCTAAAGAAGCTGGTGCTAATTGTATTGTAGGTTTGAGTATTGATGTAGATGAAATATCTGGAAAGGGAAAATCAATGTTCATGATAACGGCAATTGGTACCGCGGTAGTTATTGAAAAACAGAAATCGGCGACAGTTTCAGAAAGTGAAAGAACTTATTCGTCTGAATTTCTTAGTTATGATTTCATACAAACAAAAATAAAAGAAAAGCAGTTTTTAGAAAAAGCCGAAGCTGGGAGTTTAACATTTGATGATGAAACTTGGGATTTTATAATTTCTAATAAAATCGAAAAAATGTTTCCTTACATTATCGCTCATTATTCAGATGTAATTGGAAATAAGAGTACTATGCCTGAGGCTTTTACAAAATTCGATTTAAATTTTCAATCCTTTGTAAATTGCTTAGACGAAGAAAAAAGGCACATATTGATATATCAAGCAATACAAGCAAACTACAGTCAAAATTTGAAGAATTACTTAGTTTCCGTAATCAAAAAGTTGTCACTATTTAATTTTAAAAATGTTCAAGATTTGCTAAAAAGCGAAGATTTTAAAATTCAGAAAATTGGACTAAGAGTCGCAATTTGCGACAAACCGTTTTATAATAGAAGCGATATCGACGAATTTGAGCTACTAAAGATGTTAATAGAGAAGTCCTTTCTACCACGTGGTGAAATATCTGTGAAAAAGCAATTGCTAACTTCAAAAGAAAAAGAAGTTTGGAATTGTGAGTGCGGAAATAAGAACAACGAAATTGACGATTATTGTTCAAGTTGTAATTTAGATATATATGGCTTTTATCAAAGCGAAACCAAACCAAATAACGCATTGAGGTTAATTGACGAGAAGATAGCAGTTATTTGCACTTTTATAAAATAGTTATCTATGTCGAGTGATGGTAAAAGTTTATTTGAAGAGTGCGATAATTTAAGCTATTCTTGCGAAGGTGGAAAACTTGTTCATGCTATACACTTTAAGAATAACCCGCAACAATATGATAAATTTTTGGTGTGTCTAGATTCAATTGAAGATGCACAAACAGCTATTGATGAATATGTTAAGCTGCCATTAGATGTATTTAATGCAAGAACCACTCTAAATTTTTATGGTTTATTACAGGCAATTTATCTACAACAAGACGCTCTTTTTGGTTTATATAAATGTATACTGCGAAAAGCTGATTTAACTCAAAAGAATTTTTTTGAAATATTTGAAATCGACCTCAATGAGCACAGAGAAGCAAGGAATGATATTGCAGGTCACCCAACCAATAGGAAGGGAGGAAAAGCGTTTTATTTTTTAGATCGTTTCAACACCTCTAAATACAGTATTAATTACTACGAGTATAGCGAAGATCAAATCTCGCAATTTACTATAGATGTTCAGAAAATGATAGACAATCAAAAGCACTTTGCATGTAGAGTGATAAAAGAAGTTAATATTGAGATTAAGAAAAATGTTGTGCAATACAAAAATAAATTTAATGATATGCAATTAAAAAGTTTACTTGATGGATACAGTAGAGTTTTAAATCAAATTGAAAATGGTAACTCAGATTATGATCGACATAGCCAAGCTGATGGAGCGCTAAAGACTATTGAACAAATTTTACAAGAAATAGAAGATAGTATTAAAGCTAGATATTTTGGAGAGCTAGAGTATAATTCTCGTGAAATTTTAGTGAATTTGAAGTTGATTTTACATCGCTTGAAAAACCTTTACAATGAAGGTAGGTTACTAAATAATGTTGATGGAAAGCTCTTTTTGATTCTATTTCGAAAGCTCTTTGAAGATTTAGAAGTAGCCTTAGAAAATATTGATAATGAATTTCAACTTGATGATGAAAATTGAAATATTTGTCTTGCTACGATGAGTATCGAAGCAAAAATATGCAGCGATAGTTGAACTGTTTTTGATTAAAAAAATTATAAAATCCGTTTCGTAACATGAAGCGGATTTTTTTTGCTTTATGGAAACGGCTTTTGTGCACGATTTTCCCGCGTGAAGGACTGTAGCGAAAAGCGTTTGCAGTGGATTGGGACAAGCGGCGCGGTTGCGCGGGCGACCAGCGGAAGCCCGAGCCGCCGCAGCCGCTTGCCCAATACACAAAAACCTTGCAGCGGAAGGCCTGACCGGCGGCTTTTTGCGGCAGCGCCATCGGCCGAACGGAAAAAGCTGCGGGGCACGCCCAAAAAAATAAACCAGCTGCTAAAACAGGCTGATTTTTACTTACTTTTGCACTCCAATTTTTAATAGCAAATTTACTCAGTATGGAGATTACACGCATACCGCAAGAAGCTTTAACGGAAACGATAAAAATTGATGTGCAAGCATCTGAATACAACGGGCAGGTGAAGAAGCGCCTCAACGAAACTGCAGCAGTTGCCGCTATTAAAGGTTTTAGAAAAGGAAAAGTGCCGCGCGCCATTATTGATAAGATGTACGGCAAGTCGATAAAAGTAGAAGAAGTGGTGAAATTGGTTGACCAAGAGTTGAATCGCTTTTTGCAAAAAGAACAAATTAATATGTTGGGTAACCCGATTATGCGTAACCCAAGCAGCATTAACTGGGACAGCGAAGATCTTACGTTTGAATACGAAATTGGTTTAGCTCCTGAATTTACGGTAGATTTCTCAGGAACATCGAACCTTACGAAATACACCATTAAACTAGACGATGCCTTTTTAAACGAGCAAGTAGCCCGGATTCGCAAGCAGTTTGGCGAGCGCACTCCAGCTGAAACGGTAGCAAACGACAGCGAATTGCGCGTGACGTTTAGCAATGAAGAGGCCGGAATTTCGAACCAAACAAATATTAGCTTAGATGCTTTTGCAAATGCCGAAGTTGTAGCTTCTTTTATAGGAAACAAAGTAGGCGATGTTGTTGAAGTTCCGACAAAAGGTTTGTTTGACGACGACCACAAATTGATGGATTTCTTGAAAGTGAGCCACGATCAGGTACACGGATTAGATGTGGTGGTAGACGCGACTATTGAGTCGATTAGCGCCATTACCGACGCCACTTTAGACCAAGAATTTTTTGATCGTTTGTTTGGAGCCGATCAAGTACATGACGAGGAGGAAATGAAGGTGAAGATTAAAGAAGATGCCGCGCAGCAATACGCCCGTCAGACAGAATCGCAGTACGTAAAGGACGTGACCAAATATTTGATCGAAAACACGAAATTTGATTTACCAGAAGCATTTTTAATTAAGTGGTTGGCGCAATCGAACGATCGTAATTTGTCGTTAGAAGAAGCTGCCGAAGAATACAAGCGCAGTGAAAACGGATTGCGTTACCAATTGATTGAAGGAAAAATGCTTTCGCAGAACAACATTCAGGTAACGTTTGATGATATAAAAGATTTTGCATCGGCGATTATCCGTCAGCAAATGGCACAATTTGGCAATGCCAACCCAACAGATGAAGAGGTTAACGGTATTGTGATGCGTATTTTAAGCAACCAAGAAGAAGTGCGTCGGGTTTCGGAACAAGTTGTAGCGCAGAAGATTAGTGCTTTGTTTGCTGAAAAAACTACGCCAAAACAACAGGAAATTTCGTACGAAGATTTCATTAAAGTGATGTACGGCGAAAACTAATTTTGAAGCAGTAAAACAATAAAGATAAAGTCCCGGTTTGCAGAAATCGGGATTTTTTGTTGGGTAAGTGCAGTAAATAATTACTAAACTTTTGCCAAATCTGCGACCATTTGTCAGTTTCTGCATCTATGTACTGACATTATCTTAAATTTGGGTGCCATTAGAGTTTAGGTATAATATTGGCTATCATCAAAAATCAAAGATTACTCATTATGAATTACGGAAAAGACCCAAAGGCAATGCTTGAACAAGCGAAGCATTTTAGAAAATATGCCACAAAGCATCATGGTGTGAATGCGTTGTATTTCGACAAGATAACCGCAGCGATGACGCCAACCAACATGACGCCTTATATTATTGAAGAGCGACAGTTAAACGTATCGCAACTCGACGTGTTTTCGCGTTTAATGATGGACCGCATCATCTTTTTAGGAACGGGCATCGACGATCAAATTGCGAATATCGTACAAGCGCAGTTGTTGTTTTTAGAAAGTGCCGATGCTTCGAAAGATATTCAGATTTACATTAACTCGCCAGGAGGCAGTGTGTATGCTGGTTTAGGAATTTACGATACCATGCAATACATTAAACCAGACGTAGCTACAATTTGTACCGGTATGGCGGCGTCGATGGGTGCAGTTTTGCTTTGCGCTGGTGCCGATGGAAAACGTTCGGCTTTACCGCATTCGCGCGTGATGATTCACCAACCTTCGGGAGGCGCACAAGGTGTGGCAACAGATATGGAAATTAACTTGCGAGAAATGCTCAAGTTGAAAGAAGAGTTGTACAATATTATTGCACATCACTCAAAGCAACCGTACGAGCGTGTTTACAAAGACAGCGAGCGTGATTACTGGATGAAAGCCGATGAAGCCAAAGAATACGGCATGATCGACGAGGTATTGCGCCGCAATTAATAATTATCGGAGCCACGGCTCCCAAAAAGAAATTTATGCCAAAAGAAGTATTAGAATGTTCGTTTTGTGGACGGAAAAAGCCTGAAACCAATTTATTGATTGCAGGAATTTCTGGCCACATTTGCGATCGATGCATAGAGCAAGCGCATGGCATTGTTGTGGAAGAACTGCGCATGAACACCGGCTTACAGTCGTTGCAAGGTTTGCAGTTGCGAAAACCGAAGGAAATTAGAGCGTATTTAGACGAGTACGTTATCGGGCAAGAACAAACCAAGAAAGTGCTTTCGGTAGCGGTTTATAATCACTACAAGCGTTTGATGCAAGGAAAAGACGACGATGATATTGAGATTGAAAAATCGAATATTATCATGGTTGGGCAAACCGGTACCGGTAAAACTTTGGTTGCAAAAACCATTGCCAAATTGTTAGATGTGCCTTTGGCTATTGTTGACGCTACTGTTTTAACGGAAGCAGGTTACGTGGGCGAAGACGTGGAGAGTATCTTAACTCGATTGTTGCAGGCAGCCGATTACGACGTGGCTAAAGCCGAACGCGGAATTGTTTTTATAGATGAAATCGATAAGATTGCTCGCAAGAGCGATAACCCGTCGATTACCCGCGATGTGTCTGGCGAAGGCGTGCAGCAAGCTTTGTTGAAGTTGTTGGAAGGAACCGTGGTGAACGTGCCGCCTAAAGGAGGACGTAAGCATCCGGACCAAAAATTTGTGGAAGTAAACACACAAAATATCTTGTTTATAGCTGGTGGTGCTTTCGACGGTATTGAACGCATAATTAGCAAACGTTTGAACCGCCAAGCGATTGGTTACAGCAATACTGCCAACAAATCGACGATTGATAAAGAGAACTTGTTACAATACGTTATTCCGAAAGACGTAAAAGATTTTGGTTTGATTCCGGAAATCATAGGTCGATTGCCCGTTTTAACGCACATGGATCCGTTAGATCGAGCTACGTTACGCGCCATTTTAACGCAACCTAAGAATGCCTTGATCAAGCAATATACCAAGCTTTTTGCCATGGATGAGGTAAGTTTTAGCATTAGCGACGACGCCTTAGATTTTATTGTTGATAAGGCATTGGATTACAAATTGGGTGCTCGTGGATTGCGTAGTTTGTGTGAAGCGATTCTGACAGATGCGATGTACGATTTACCGTCGTCGTCGGAAAATGTGTTGGAAGTTGATTTAGACTATGCACGCGAGTCGCTGAGCAAGAATTTGCTGAAGCGCCTGGAAATTGCTTCGTAGCGAATACTGTAGGTATGAAATAGAAAAAAGCCGACGTAAGTCGGCTTTCCCAATCAACCACGACTCCAAAAAAGGAGTTGTTTTATAAAACGCTTTTCAAGATTGAGGAGCGTTTTTTCTTTTTTTAATGAATTCGGCGATCATTTTTTTACGTGTACCGACGATGAGTTCCATGGCCCGTTTCGCCTCTTTATCACCACGTAGAAAGCGCATTTTAGCTGCTTCGGTATTAATTCGAAGCATTTCTCCGAGGATCGCGTAGTCTCCATAGCGCATTAACTTTTTAATTTGTTCGAATGTCATAACATCGGAAAAATCTACTAACTTTATACGTCGTCAATACAAATATAAACAAATATCTAAATATTTGAACAACGTTCTAAAATATTTAATTTTTAGATGAAGGAAAAGCCTATACAGCGTATAAAGAAGATAATTGAAGCCTACCGTTTATCGGTTAGTGCGTTTGAGAAGCGTTGTAATATGAGTAACAACTCGATTCAGGTCGCTATTAAGCGCAATGCGAATGTTAAAGATGAGACGTTGATAAATATTTTGGAGGCATTTCCGGACATATCGCCCTCTTGGTTATTAACGGGAACGGGGACTATGTACAAATCGGAAAGCTCGATTGTTGCGGAAGATCCGATTACCTTTCACGGTGTAGATCCGCAGTACGTGATTCAAATTCAGAAAGATTATATCGATAAGTTGAAGGAGGAAATTCGGGAATTGAAGAAATAAGATTTTTTGTCGGAATCTTGAGTTGGTATTTATTTGGATAAATCGTTGTAGGTAGGATAAAGTAGTACCGTTTTAAATCTTCGAACAGTTCCATAAAAAAACCAGCCGATTGTTCAGCTGGTTTGCTTCGTCTTAATTGTTAAAACGTTATTCTTTTACGAATTTGAAGGTCTGCGTTTTTCCTTTCGATTCTAAAGTTAAAATATACATTCCGTTGCTTAGGTGTCGGACGTCAATTTGGTTTGCCGAATTTTCGATTTCGCTGAGTTTTTTTCCGGTTAGATCGAAGATCGTTGCTTTCGAACTTGTTTCCGTTCCATTTTCAATGTACAAGTATTCGGTCGTTGGGTTTGGAATTATTTGGAGCGAATTTTTGATTGATTCTGCTGAATTCAAGGTGTCTGCAGAGAGTTTAACAATCCAGAAATTAGCATAGGGTTCTGGGATATTTGTAGAAACGTCGCCGTCGGTAGAGTAAGTTTCGCCTGCCACAATATAGCCATTATCGGTTGTTTTAACTAGGGAAGAAGCTAGATCATACCAACCGCCTCCGTAATTTTTCTCCCAAAGAATATCACCTTGCTGGTTTATCTTAAGGATCCATACATCCCAGGTTCCGTTTGTTTCGCTTACGTCGCCATCTTCAACACTAGAATATCCAGCCACTACATAATTGCCATCGCTGTCAATTAAAATTGAATGAGCTTCATCGTTGCCAGTACTACCATAGCATTTTTGCCATTCGATATTTCCCGAAGAATCAAGCTTTACAATCCAATAGTCTGACAAGTATCCATTTTGCACTTCGCTAAAGTGATTTCCAGTCACATCTAAATCATTTGAACTTGTATATCCGCAAACGATAAAACCGCCGTCGGGTGTTTGTTTTACGTCTGTTGCTAAATCATCTGCGCTACCACCGTAAATTTTATCCCATAAGAAGTTCCCATTGCTGTCGAGTTTTGCTATCCAGTAGTCGAATCCCATGGTTGGATCCGCAAAATAGTTTATCGTTGTATTTCCTACTGCTATAGCTCCCCCTCCTGATGTGGGTGCGATAGCTTCAAATTTATCATGATAACCATATCCTAAAGCAGTTTTGCTGAGAATTTGCCCGTTTTGGTTCATTCTAACGATCAAACCATCGGTGTAAGATAGTCCGCCATTAACGTACATATAACCTGAAACGGCTAAAAACAAATCGCCTGTATCATTTAACATTAAATCTTGCGCTCCCCATGCAGGTTCCAGATTTAAAAAGGAAGCGGTAAGTGTCTTACTCCAAACCACATCGCCAGTTGGTGTCAATTTTAAGCACCACGCTGCTCCAGCTACGCTATCATCGTAGCTTAAATTGGCATCTCCATCAGTTGAAGTAGTTTCACCGAGTACGTAGTAAAAGCTATCGTTCCCTTGCACGACAGACTTTAATGTATCATAACTACTTCCGCCATATGTTCTTTTCCATTCTATTTCACCTGCAGCGTTAAATTTTACGACCCAACCGTCCCAAGTGTTGGATTGATTGCCTTCTTCGTCGGTATATAAATGATTTCCAGTGACATCGTAATCATTTGATTTCGTTGCACCGACAGCAAGATAACCGCCGTCTGAGGTTTGAATTACTTTTGTTGCGGAATCTTCACCTGTTCCACCTAGGCTTTTTTGCCAGGTAATAGTGGGTTCTTGGGCGAGAGCAACGCCTAGGTAAAATAGAAAAAAGGGTAGTACTGTTTTTTTCATGAGAGTTGTGATGTTTGGATTTAAATTAATTTTTAGAATTTGTTGTATTAACCTTTGAATTTCAATATTGTTGGGTGTGCATGTTTGATTTAAACTTATTGGCGTACAACTTTTAACCATTGAATGGAACCAAGTCTAAAGCATTCAATACAGTATTTTTCACTTATATCAAAATCACCATTCATTCCGACTAATGAAGTAAAAAGGTATGACAAAATGCCTTGCTTATTTTCAATTTTTTCGTTAGCAGCGAATTCTTTAACGACCTTCTCATAATAGTATCCTTTTTCTTCACTGAACTTCTGTTGGATTCCTATGATTTTAATTGGAAAGTTACAGTTATTGCCTAGTGCAACTGTTGTGGTTGGATTGTAATCAGTGTCGGTACCCGCATAGCTTCCATCGGACACATACACTTTCCGCGTATATTCTACATCGACACCAAAGTCTTGATTTCTGCTGAAACAATCTCTGCACTCTTTTGGGTGTTTTTTCTTTATCTCTGCCAGTAAAGCTTGAATTTGTTTTTCGCTTTTCTCCATAAAATCTTTTCTTGCCTTTTTAGCTGCAATTTCATCGGCGATTATTTTCTCTGCTTTACTCGGACTCATTTCGTTTAAGATTTGGTAATTATTTAATAGAAAACGATACGAAACACCAAGAAGTTTTCCCAAATTCGATTTGTAACTTTCAATAACAAGGTCCATGGTAATGTCTCCATCAGTATTTGAAGACAATGTAACTCTGCCTTCCCAGCCACCTTCTTGATATTTATTCCCAGCACATTTTTTGTCCACTCTTTTCAAATTTTCAATTTTTGTAAAATTTGAAACTTTGAATGTTTGAGGTTTTGACGAGATGATAGCCGCTTCGTCTATTTCAATGTCTGCATAACAATCACATGTTTCCGTAGTACCAAACATCAGTACAGCCTTTCCTTGATAATCGCCTATGGCAAAGGTTCCACGTTGACTCTTTAGCGCCGCAGTTGGATTAATATAATCTTCATACGGAGTTACGATTTGGGCTTGATACGTTATGAATTTCCACTTTGGTTCGAAGCCGGAAGGATATTTCCCCGCTACATCAATGTATAAATTACCTGCGATCGCAAACCTCGTATCTTTGTCAGAAGCCTTTGGAAAGCCTTTGTTTTGATTTACTTTAATTTTTTTTAGGATAGATTTTTCATGAGATCCTCCCGCAGCATCATTAACTGCATCGGAAACTTCTTTTGCTTGCTTTTTAAAAAAGCTTCCTATTTTTCCTGTAGGTTTAATATTAACCTTCGGAATTTGTCCCACTGCTAGCAGTGGCGACATTGAGATGAGGAGTAAAAGTGCAATCCGTTTTTTCATGAGGAATTGAATTTTAAAGTTCTGCTATGGTTTTACTATTTAACTTAAGCGTTTATTTGTTTTCTTCACACATTTTACGCTTAATTGTATACTACTAAAACAAAGTAATTGACCTGGTTTTTTTCAAAATTATAATTGTTTTGTGTTCGCGAATTATCTTTAAGCTATGAAAATGTGATATCGATAACAAGATGTTTCAGATACACGATTCAAGAAGTCTTCTATCGTTGTTCTTTTGTTGTAACAAATTACATATCAATTTTATAGTAAAAAAAGCAATAACAGAAAATTTCAAAAACTATCTTATCATACTCTAAAAGTAGATATTTAAATTAAATCTAAATCGATTTTTCTATGTAGTATTTTTACTACAATTCAAGCAGTCTTTTAACCGTTATTTTTAGTTCCCTTTTTCGAACGGTGTATACTTACATTGTTCACGTTTTTCTTGGATGAAGGTATTTCCGGGCGAGGGATTGCAGCCGGTACCCCACAGTTGCCAAAAGGAATTTTGGCAACGAGGAGTAAAGGCGAAAAGCCCGACCTGCCCGTTTCATAGATTTCCACTACTCGCGGGCAGGACGCCCCCAAAAGAAAAAAAAGATTCGGGCCACGACACACCTAAAAACAGCAGTCTTTTCTCTAAATTTGCAGCCAAATTTTTAAGCATGTACAGAACGCATACCTGTGGTGAATTAAGCCTGCAACACGTTAACCAAACCGTAACTTTAGCCGGTTGGGTGCAGAAATCGAGAGACAAAGGATTTATGAATTGGGTCGATTTGCGCGATCGTTACGGCATCACGCAATTGGTTTTTGATGAGAGTCGGACTGATGCACAGGTATTTGCTTTGGCGAAAACCCTCGGACGTGAATTCGTAATTCAAGCTACAGGCACGGTTATCGAACGCGAAGCCAAAAATCCGAATATGCCCACAGGCGACATCGAATTGTTGGTTACTGAACTGCGCATTTTAAACGCATCGATTACACCGCCGTTTACTATTGAAGATGAAACCGACGGTGGAGAAGACATTCGGATGAAGTTTCGTTACCTTGATATTCGTCGAAATCCGGTAAAAAACAGTTTGCTGTTTCGCCACAAAGTAACTATGGAAGTGCGTAATTACTTGTCGGCCAAAGGATTTTGCGAAGTGGAAACACCGTATTTGATTAAATCGACTCCCGAAGGTGCGCGCGATTTTGTGGTGCCAAGTCGGATGAATCCCGGGCAATTTTATGCCTTACCGCAATCGCCGCAAACCTTTAAACAGTTGTTGATGGTGGGCGGTATGGACAAGTACTTTCAGATTGTGAAGTGTTTTAGAGACGAGGATTTACGTGCCGACAGACAGCCGGAATTCACACAAATTGACTGTGAAATGGCGTTTGTGGAACAAGAAGATATTTTGAATGTTTTTGAAGGATTAACGCGTCATTTGTTGAAAGAAATCAAAGGAATTGACGTAGCTGAATTTCCGCGTATGACCTACGATTACGCGATGAAAACCTACGGAAACGACAAGCCAGATATTCGTTTTGGTATGAAATTCGGCGAGCTTAACGCCGTAGCGCAACACAAAGAGTTTGGCGTATTTAATTCGGCGGAATTAGTGGTTGGGATTGCTGCGCCGAATTGCGGAGAATTGAGTCGTAAGGAAATAGATGCGTTAATAGAATGGGTGAAACGTCCGCAGATTGGCGCCTCGGGTATGGTTTACGTGAAATGCAATGCCGACGGTACGTTTAAATCGAGCGTGGATAAATTTTACGATCAAGCCGATTTACAGCAATGGGCGGTGGCAACAGGTGCTCAGGCTGGCGATATGATTTTTATACTTTCGGGCAAGGCCGATAAAACGCGTTCGCAACTTTCGGCGTTACGTATGGAGTTAGCTACTCGATTAGGTTTGCGTAAGCCCGATGAGTTTGCGCCGCTTTGGGTGGTCGATTTTCCGTTGTTGGAATTGGATGAAGAAACGGGTCGTTACCATGCGATGCACCATCCGTTTACTTCGCCTAAGCCCGAAGATATTGCGTTGTTGGCAACCGAGCCGGGTAAAGTACGCGCCAATGCCTACGATATGGTTTTGAACGGAAACGAAATTGGCGGCGGATCGATTCGAATTCACGACAAAGCCACACAAGCTTTAATGTTTAAATATCTGGGCTTTACCGAAGAAGAAGCTTACAACCAATTTGGTTTCTTGATGGATGCGTTTCAATACGGAGCGCCGCCACACGGAGGTTTAGCGTTTGGTTTAGACAGATTGGTGGCCATTTTAGGTGGTCAGGAAACCATTCGCGATTTTATTGCGTTTCCTAAAAATAATGCCGGTCGCGATGTAATGATCGACGCACCTGCTGTTATCGATGAAAAACAGCTTAAGGAGTTGGCGATTGAGGTGAAAGTTTAGAGTTTCGCGATTAATTTTAAAGGATATTGCGGTAACTGTATTTTTGATAGTCGGCAATTTTTCCATTTGCTCTTTTCATTTCAAGTAGCTCGTTTTTGACTTGTATGCTGTACCAATGTTCAGGTTTTGTGTTTGAAAAGGCACTAAGCTTTAAGGCTATTTCCGGATTTAGTTTTCTTTCGCCTGTTAGATATTTGTGCAAATTACTGTCTTGGATTTCGAAATGATCAGCCAACTTCTTTTTTGTTATCTTAAGAACTTTTAGGTACATTTTTACAAAATCTAGAATCTGTAAGACCGTGTCGGTTTCTTGCTCGTTTTGAATATAATCTTCTAGTTTATATTGAATAGCTAGAAGCTTATTTGTTAGTATTTCTTCTTCAGACTGCTTTGCAGATTCTAGATCAATGAATTTTTTTAAATCGCTTTTCTTTTTAGCGTTATAAATTTCATCCAATTTAATTTCAGTAGTTTTCATAATTAAAATTTAGAAATTCATCAATTAATTTCTTTCCTCCTGCCGGGGGAATTACCATGGTTGTCTCGCCAAATTTCAGAGCACCATATTTCTTGGAATAATTTGCCATTAACTTAATCTCATTTTCTTTTTCTGCTTCTATAACATCAAAAGCGAGCCAACCTTTATAATGATCTGAAGCATGCATAAAGCTTAGTCGGCAGGCAAAAGCAATAAGGCATGCAGCAACATTTTCGTATTGCTTTTCCTTTCCGAAATTATGCGGAGCAACTTCAATAAAAGCCATATATGGTTCCTTTTTATCTTTCATTTCAAAAGTTAAACATCCTTCAATTTGGTTCGGTGTTTCTTCCCTTACGAGTACAAAGATTNCGGCGCTACGTTATTTCCACTATGCGTTCGCCGGAAAGATACAGCGAATGGCGCGACGGCGGTTCAGCGAAACGTTTGCGAAGCGCTACCATTGCACCGCCGGCACCCCCAAATAAAAACAGGGCTTTAGATTCGAACAATTGATAAGATGGGATTTTTTAATCGAGCTGAGGTTTTAAGAAGTATTGTGATTAATTTTTTAAAGCAGCTCAACCCATGCTAAATTGGTGTATATTTACACCACTAAACGTTTGAATTATGGC
>NZ_NOXX01000163.1 GCF_002251775.1 Flavobacterium aurantiibacter | reverse complement strand
AGCAATATACAACAAAAAACGGTCAACATATTTTAGGCATTAACATTAATACTCTCATCTTAATACTCTCATCTTAATACTCTCATCTTAATACTTCCAAAAAANAAGAATTACCTTTGAGTGTACAAGAAAGTCTACTGGAACTAAGAAGCTAGCCAAATCGGCTTCAATGCTATTAGAAACCTAAAAAATGAGGGAAAGCAATATACAACAAAAAACGGTCAACATATTTTAGGCATTAACATTAATACTCTCATCTTAATACTCTCATCTTAATACTCTCATCTTAATACTTCCAAAAAAATGCGGAAAACCCGTAATCGTATGTCGATTTTTTTTCAAAACTTCGCCTCGATGGGTGGAAGCTTACAAAAGTCCTTTTCATACTTTGTTTGTCCAAATGTTAAATTGGTAATTATAAGTGTCAAAAGTGTTAATAATATTTTCATTTTCTATTTTGTTTGTCTGTTGTTTTCGCGTCGCAGTGAAATTGCCACTAGCGTCAGACTGTGAAAAAACCTCCACAATCCTAGTACCAAATATAGTAAAATAGTTGTAAGAAAAAGATAAATTCATTATTTTTAGTGATGCAACATATANTACAATACTCTCTGCTCTTTCCCCACGCCGCGTAATTAAAATGGGGGGGGTGGTAAATAAATATTTCATAATAAATAGTTTAAGTTGGAAATAAAAGTAAGTAAATAAATATTACCGTTATAAAAAAAGTAACACTTTAGAAGATTTTATCTTTCAACTTTAATTTGTTAAGAAAAAAGAACCCTTTTACGGAAAAACCGTAACAGTAATTTCAGGAGAATTGTAGTTTTATAAGTTTTTCTATATTTTTTGTCGGTGCAAATCGGATACATGAAATATAAATTCTAAGAAATCGATAAAATTATGTCTATCAAATTAAGATTTAAAAGTTTACAAATTTTTAAGAACATCCGAAATCAAACAAGACACAGTCTCGCTTCTTAAGATATTTTTAAAAGTTTCTCTCCTATTAATCCTTAATTTTGTTTTTTCTAATTCTAAATAACATTGCCAACCCTGCAAAATTTACCGCTGTCGCATGCTGCTGTTGTTGTTAATTTCAACCCAGATGCCGTTCCTTTAAAGTTAATCGAAATGGGGTTAATTGCCGGTGCTGAAGTAAAGCTCATCCAGATTGCACCGCTCGGCGATCCGTACTTATTCGAAATTTCAGGCAGTTACGTGGCAATTCGCAAAGAGTTGGCTGCACAAATTGAAGTAGCCGAAGTAAGCCAGTTGAGCCATGAGTAAACATCTACTTAAAATTGCGCTCATTGGTAACCCAAATACGGGTAAAACCTCGCTTTTTAATAAGCTTACCGGCTTAAATCAACAAACCGGAAATTATCCCGGAGTAACCGTCGACCGTAAATTAGGATACACCCAGTTAACCGACGGACAAAAAGCAGCTGTGCTCGATTTACCCGGAACCTATTCGCTAAATGCCAGCAGTATAGACGAAAGTGTAGTAACCGATTTACTGCTGAACCCCGCCGATAAAGACTATCCAGACGTTATCGTTGTTGTTACGGAAGTTGAAAATCTGAAGCGCAACTTACTGCTTTTCACACAAATAAAAGACCTACAGCTACCTGTCGTTCTTGCCATTAATATGGCCGACCGGATGCAAAAACGCGGGATTTCATTAGATATTCCAGCACTTGAAACCGCACTCGACACAAAAATTGCATTGATCTCAAGTCGCAAGAACACAGGTATTAAAGAATTAAAAACGCTAATTACTGAGCGTAATACACTTTCTCGAAACCCAATCATCGATATTCGAACAGTTGATGAGAACTTTTTTAAAAGCGTCGAACAAACGGCGCCAAGCCGAAATGTCTACGAAAGCTGGCTGTTTCTGTCATCCGAACACTACAAACTAAACGACCAAGCACCCGACCCGAAACAGCTTTCGGTAACAGCTTCAGATCTAAAACGTTTGCAACAAAAGGAGGTCATTAAACGCTATCAGTTTATCAATAACGTATTAAAATCCGCTCAGAAAACAGACCTTTCTCAGGCAACCGATTGGCGCTATAAACTCGACCGTATCTTTACGCACCGTATTTTCGGCTACCTGATTTTCGCCGCTATTTTACTACTTATTTTTAATGCGATTTTTAGTTGGTCGAGTATTCCTATGGATGCCATCGACGCGGCGTTTGCGTCGCTTTCAGAATACACAAAAAGCCACATGACGCCAGGCATGCTTCAAGAATTGCTCGCCGACGGGATTATTCCAGGTATAGGGGGAATTGTAATTTTTATACCGCAAATTGCCTTTTTGTTCTTGTTTATTTCGGTCCTAGAAGAATCGGGATATATGAGTCGCGTGGTTTTCTTAATGGATCGCATAATGCGTCGTTTCGGCCTTTCCGGAAAAAGCGTAGTTCCCTTAATTTCAGGAACAGCTTGTGCCATTCCCGCAATTATGGCCGCTCGAAACATCGAAAATTGGAAGGAGCGTTTAATCACAATTTTGGTGACGCCGTTTACTACCTGCTCGGCACGCTTACCTGTGTATTCAATTATTATTTCGTTAGTTATCCCGAACCGAATAGTCTTAGGTTTTATCTCCATGCAAGCTTTGGTACTTATGGGCATGTATCTGATCGGTTTTGCAATGGCTATCTTGGCAGCAACGATTTTAAATAAGATCATCAAACTAAAAACCAAACAGTATTTTGTTATCGAAATGCCCGATTATAAGTGGCCGCTTCCGCAAAATATTGGAATTACGGTAGTTGAAAAAACCAAAGCCTTTGTAATGGGTGCGGGTAAAATCATTTTAGCTATATCGGTAATTCTTTGGTTTTTGGCAAGTTACGGGCCTGGTGAAAATATGGATCAAGCCGGAGCGCGCGTAACCATGGAACAAGAATACGCCAACGGAGGTACTTACGAACAAGCCGTTGCCGCTGCACGTTTGGAAGAATCGTACATTGGGCGTTTGGGTCGCGGAATCGAGCCTGTAATTAAACCTTTGGGCTACGATTGGAAAATTGGTATCGCCATACTTACTTCATTTGCAGCGCGCGAGGTGTTTGTAGGAACCTTAGCAACCATTTACAGTGTGGGCGGAACCGAGGATGAGGAAACCATCAAACAAAAAATGCGCGCCCAAACCGATGTAAAAACCGGAAAACCCATATTTGATCTAGGAACCGGATTATCGATTCTCATGTTTTATGCCTTTGCCATGCAATGTGTGTCAACCTTAGCAATTACAAAACGTGAAACCAATAGCTGGAAATGGCCTCTGATGCAATTGGCTATTATGACAGTCTTGGCCTATTGTATTGCATTTGTAGTTCACGAAATAGCCAGCTGATGCAAGAAGTAATTGCCATAGCCGCCCTTTTTCTAGCACTCATTTTCTTGGTGCGGAAATTTTTCTTTCCCAAAAAGAAAGGGAAAGATTGCTGCGGTTAGCGATTTGTTATCCTAAAAAACACAAAACAGGCCACTCTTTTTATTGCGCGTTCATACAATAAAACGAAACTACCCGACGCTTTTTGAGTTGGTTAGTTCTACAACTTGTTTGGTGTTAGGAACAGATTTTCCTAAATCGGATGCGAATATGGAATTACAAAAAAAACCGCCTGTCCATAAAGCTGAAGAGACGGTCGGTAAATAACGCTACTATCCGTTATTATTCTTGTACGATCGGATCTCTTAGCGATTCTAAAACCGCAACCACGTCGTTAAACAAATCAGAGTTTGCAGGTACGCCGTTTTCAATAGCGGCAGCTCCAACATAACCTACGAATTTATCGTAATCGGCATTCGAAGATGTAGTTCCCATACGCGGGTTTTGTGCCGGATTGTGTGCGGCTACCATATCCAATCCTGAATAAGTATTTACCGGATTTGTTCCTCCCGTGTTGAAAGAGAAGAAATCCACTAAATTATCTTGTAATACGGCTAAGTTGGTGGTGTTTCCTGCGCCTACTTCAGCTAAAAGTGGAGCAAAGTGCTCTGCCAAGTTTCCTTGAGCCCCCGCCTGAATGTCGGCTACAATAAGTTGCACGGTTCTACCTACTACTTTTCGGTAGGCTAGACGGCCCGATTCAATCATAACGCCGTTGGCTGCGTCTGGGTCTTGTACCATAGCTTCGCCACCTAAACGGTCGTAAATGCTGGCTTCTGCTGGTGGATCATTGTTGTCGTCGTCGTTACAAGACACAAACAAAGGAGCGCCGCTCAATAGCAGCAAGGCTAAGAATTTCAGATTTCTTTTCATAGTTCAAGTTATTTAAGTTAATTAAAAATTCGTTGGATACCTTTTGAGAAATGGTAGGCAAAACCATCTTGTTTCATCGCCGGACAAACTTTTTTACTGGCTAATTCGGCTGGAACTTTAAAGATGCTAACGTCTTTGTAACCTTTTGCTGTAAAGGCTTCGTACACCTTTTGATTACTGGTTTGCGTGTTGTCGTGAAAGAAAACTACAACATTGTTTTTCACAAGCACATCGCCTTTAACGCCTGAGATGGCCGATAAATCATATACGATTTTCTTTGCTGTGATAGAGTCAATAGGTTGTTTGAAGTCGAAACGACTTACCTGCCAAGTGGCGAGTTCAATGGTAACTGGTTTAGCAGTGGCAATGTGTACTACTAAAATCAAAAACAGCAACAGAATCACAGAACCTGTAGCTACTAAAATTCGTTTAAAATTAATTTTCATAATCGTATGCTTTATGGTGCGCTACGATTATTTACGAGTGTAGTTCTATTTTGGATTTACCGACGCCTTATTTAGTTTGGTTTTAAATAAAGAGTCGTCGTTCTGCTTGAGTTTTACCACAGCATCGGCATGATCGTTGGGTACGGTCATAGACAATACATACTGGGAAAACAGCCACTTTCCTTTGCTCAGAATTAAGATACCCGATCCGCGACACACGCCGAGGTTAGAATCGAGTAGTTCGTCGAACCAAGCGATGTTTTTTTGTTTGTTGAAATAAATGTTTCGTTCGAGTGGCGTGTACTTCCACCCTTTTCCGCGATCAAAATACGGTTTTGCGAAGGCGGTAAACGCTTGTCGGCCCCAGTTTTCGGTAGCATCGGTTCCTATAAAGTGGAAATCGGCACCCATAAGTGCTTCGTAATTCTTCCAATTAGCTGTCGCTGCCGCTTCGTGCCATTGGTTTAATACGGCATCGACATGGGAAAACGCTTCGGCTTTTTTTTGTCCAGCAACGCTCAAAGCGCAAAATAGCAGCGCAACGACTATTTTGACCCGTTTTGACTTCCGACAAAGACAATTATGTGCGTTGCTGAATAATTTCATAAGTTTTAAGCTAAGTTGCTATGCCCGTAAACCATCGAACATAGCTTGTGTTATTTGCTCCAAATCGTATTCGTGCTTCCAACCCCAATCGTTTCGGGCATGCGTATCGTCGATGCTTGCCGGCCAGCTGTCGGCTATCGCTTGTCGAAAATCTGGCTTGTACGATATTTCAAATTCTGGAATGTGTTTGGTTAACGACTCCGAAATTTCTTCCGGAGTAAAACTAACTGCCGCCAAATTGTACGAAGATCGAATTTTAATGGCTTCTGGCTCTGCTTCCATGATTCGAATCGTTGCGCGAATCGCATCAGACATATACATCATCGGCAGCGCGGTATCGGCTTTAAGAAAACACTCGTACGATTTGTTGGCTAATGCCTCGTGGAATATTTCTACGGCATAATCTGTAGTTCCACCGCCGGGAGGTGAAGTATAGCTAATTAATCCGGGATAACGCACGCTGCGCACATCGACCTGATACAATTTATGATAGTACTCACACCAACGTTCGCCCGATTGCTTGCTGATTCCGTAAACCGTACTCGGCTCCATAATCGTGTACTGCGGCGTGTTATCTTTTGGCGTCGACGGACCAAAAACCGCGATACTCGAAGGCCAAAACAAACGTTTAAATTTTTTAGCTTTCGCCAAATTCAAAACATGAAACAGCGAATTCATATTCAAATCCCAAGCAAACGCCGGATTTTTCTCTGCCGTTGCCGAAAGTAATGCAGCCATGAGATACACATCGTCGACCTGATATTTCTCGATCAAATGTTCAATTTGATTATAGTCTAAAGCATTCACAACTTCAAAAATGCCGTCGTTAACTACTTCATTATCCATTTTTCGGATGTCCGAGGCAATTACATTTGAAACTCCGTATTTGCTTCGTAACTGCTTGGTTAACTCCGTGCCTATTTGTCCGCAGGCACCTATGATCAATACTTTCCTACTCATGGTTGCTGTTTTGCGACAAAGATAACGTTTTCGTTTAGCTGCCAAATAACTAGGATCAAAACCTGTAAATAAACAAATGCAGAATTAATACCTTGTTCTTCAACAACTTAAATTCGATTCACAAGCAAAATTTAAATAAGCTTTCTTTAACAATAATTCTGATTTCAGAACTTTAGTAAATACGCTACTTTTGTCGAAAGTTTAGATGTGAAACAACTCGCAATCCTTTTTTCGTACCTGATGCTGTTTGCCGCTTGCAACGACAACGATGCGCAACGAAGAGTAGCTACGCAAAAAGATGCTGCTCGGCAAGAAGCGTTTTTCAAGCAGCTCAACAGCGCCTGGAATTTTACGGTTTTAACGCCTAGTCCTTTGGTTCAAGACCAGCTTCGAACGTGGGCCGATTGGAACCTATTTATTTCTGAGCTCACGTCAAAACCAGTAAGTTCGCTTAGCGCTTTCCAAAAAAAAGCTACAAAATTGGCTACTCGTGCCGCTCTTTTGCAAAATAATATTCCACCGAAATTTGCTACTCCAGAAATTAAAAGTCGGATCGCGGCAGTAGTTGCCTCTGTACGTATGCTCGACATGTATCTTTCTGTACAACAACCACCTATAGAACGCATTAAACCTTTGTTTTCCGAAATCAACACGGCAATGAGTGGTCTAAATACCCAATTTACTGAAATTGCACAACGCGAACTCGTTCCTATTGAAAAGGGTGAAGCAGATATGTTGCGTATGTTGGATACTACTCGAGCGATTAAAGCCACACCGGTGATCAGATAAAAATGGCACAACATTTTCCGTTTTTTACTCGTTTCGAAAATGCTACTCCCGTTAAAGCAGTACTCTCTGCACTTTCGGAGAAACAAAATAAGCTGCACGTAAAGAATCTGGTGGGTTCGGGAATTTCATTATTGGTACAACGAATTGCTTTACAATCCGAACGACCACTACTTTTATTAGCAACCGATAAAGAACAAGCTGCATTCCTACTCAACGATTTGGAACAATTACACAGCGCCGACGACGTGTTGTTTTATCCCGAATCGTATAAAAATCCGTACAAAATTGAGGAAATAGACAACGCCAACGTTTTGCTGCGCGCCGAAGTCCTCAATCGAATAAACTCGCGGAAACGACCACCGGTTATGGTGTCGTATCCCGAAGCACTATTCGAGCGTGTCGTGACCAAAAAAGATCTCGACAAAAACACCTTGAAAATTGCTGTTGGCGATAAGATTTCGCTCGACTTTATCAATGAAGTGCTCTTCGAATACGAATTCAAACGTGTCGATTTTATAGCCGAACCCGGCGAATTTTCAGTGCGTGGCGGCATACTCGACGTTTTTTCATTTAGTAACGACCATCCGTACCGGATCGAGTTCTTTGGGAACGAAGTCGAATCGATTCGCTCCTTCGATGTTGAAACGCAACTTTCTGTCGAAAGACAAAAGAAAATAAGTATCATTCCGAATATCGAAAATAGGTTTTTTGAGGAAAATCGAACGCCGTTTCTAAGTTACATCAGCCCACAAACCACGTTGATTTTGCTCGACACTCAACAAATTGCCGACAAACTCGACCAGCTTTTCCGTAAAGCCGAAACCGCTTTCGAAAACCTACAATCGGAAACCAAACATGCGCCTCCAGCCGCTTTGTTTCTCAACGGAAAACAATTCTTGCACGATGCCGAACGTTTTGAAGTGATTGAAATGGGAAGTCGCGCGTATTTCGAAAGTCTGAGTATTTCCTTCAACCAAACGCCACAACCCTCGTTTAACAAGCAATTCGATTTGCTACTCGAAAACTTATCGAATAACCGGTCTAAAAACATTCGGAATTTTCTGTGTTGTGCAAACGAACAACAAGCCAAACGTTTTTACGACATTTTCGAAAGCATTAGCGAACCGGCAGATGATATTCACGAACAATACCAAGCCGTAACCTTACCGCTACACGCCGGATTTATCGATTACGACGCCGGAATTGCGCTCTACACCGATCACCAGATTTTTGAACGCTACCACCGTTTTCATATCAAAAACGGCTACGCCAAAAAACAAGCCATATCGTTTAAAGAACTCAATGGTTTAACCATCGGCGACTACGTGACCCACATCGATCACGGAATCGGAAAATTTGGTGGATTGCAGAAAATTCAAGTCGACGGCCGCACGCAGGAAGCCATCAAATTGGTTTATGCCGACAACGACATTGTGTACGTAAGCATTCATGCGCTGCACAAAATTTCCAAATTTAACGGCAAAGACGGCGCCGTTCCTAAAATCTATAAGCTGGGTTCGAATGCTTGGAAAACGCTCAAGCAAAAAACCAAAGCGCGCGTCAAGCACATTGCATTCAATCTGATTCAATTGTATGCAAAACGACGTCTGGAGAAAGGATTTCAATACAACCCCGATAGCTATTTGCAACACGAACTCGAAAGCTCCTTTATTTACGAAGATACGCCCGATCAGATAAAAGCAACACAAGAAGTTAAAGCCGACATGGAGAGCGACCGCCCTATGGATCGTTTGGTATGCGGCGACGTAGGATTTGGAAAAACCGAAGTAGCAATTCGTGCCGCTTTCAAAGCCGTTGACAACGGAAAACAAGTAGCTGTTTTGGTGCCAACTACTATTTTGGCGTACCAGCATTTTCGCACCTTTTCTGAACGATTGAAAGAAATGCCGGTAAGCATCGGATACCTCAACCGGTTCAGAACAGCAAAGCAAAAAGCCGAAACGCTTAAAGATTTGGCCGATGGACGTCTCGACATCATCATCGGAACGCACCAGCTGGTCAACAAAGACGTGCGATTTAAAGATCTGGGCTTGCTCATTATCGACGAGGAACAAAAATTTGGTGTGAACGTTAAAGACAAACTCAAAACGTTGTCGGCAAACGTCGATACACTCACACTTACGGCAACGCCTATCCCGAGAACTTTACAATTTTCGCTAATGGCCGCGCGCGATTTATCGGTAATTACCACGCCCCCACCCAACCGCTACCCTATCGAAACGCATGTAGTTGGATTTAACGAAGAAACCATACGCGACGCAGTTTCGTACGAAATTCAACGCAACGGCCAGGTGTTCTTCATCAATAACCGCATCGAAAACATCAAGGAAGTTGCCGGAATGATACAACGTTTAGTGCCCGATGCGCGTATTGGCGTTGGTCACGGGCAAATGGACGGCAAGAAACTCGAAGAACTAATGCTGGCATTTATGAATGGGGAGTTCGATGTGTTGGTAGCTACTACCATTATTGAAAGCGGACTCGACGTCCCTAACGCCAACACCATTTTTATCAATAACGCACAGAATTTCGGCCTCTCCGACTTGCACCAAATGCGCGGTCGTGTGGGACGAAGTAACAAAAAAGCGTTTTGCTACTTTATTTGTCCGCCGTACAGCATGATGACCGAAGATGCGCGAAAACGCATTCACGCCTTGGAACAGTTTAGCGAACTCGGCAGCGGATTTAACATTGCGATGAAGGATTTGGAAATTCGCGGTGCGGGCGATTTACTTGGTGGTGAACAAAGCGGTTTTATCAACGAAATTGGCTTCGAAACCTATCAGAAAATCATGAACGAGGCCATCGAAGAATTGAAGGAAAACGAGTTTAAAGATCTGTACAACGAAGTAGAGAGCACCGGCAAAACCTACGTAAAAGACATGGTTATTGATGCCGACTTCGAATTGCTCTTCCCCGACGATTACATCAACAGCATTACCGAACGTTTGGCGCTGTATAACGAGTTGGGCGAAGTAAAAGACGAAACCGCTTTGCAAAAGTTCGAAGAAAAACTCATCGACCGATTTGGTCCGTTACCGAAGCAAGCTGTTGATTTGCTAACGAGCTTAAAGTTAAAGTGGTACGGAACTAAATTAGGGGTTGAAAAAGTGGTTCTTAAACAAAGTAAGATGATTTTATATTTTGTTTCCGACCAGCAATCCGAATATTATTCGTCGGAGCAATTTCGCCGAATCATCGATTTTGTACAGAAGAATCCGCAGTTGGCAAAACTCAAGGAAAAGCAAACGCCTGCGGGCCTAAAATTGTTACTCACGTTCGAGTCGGTTAAATCGGTTCGAAAAGCGGTTCATTTATTCGAGCAAATTTAAATCTAGATTTTTACTTGGGCGTTGCGCGGCGCGTTGCTGTGGTTTTGCAGGTGCCGCGCCGTGCCATACGCTGCAATAAAACGGCACAAAACCGGCCGGCAATCGGTTTGCGTGGGCTTCTTGAGTCGCCAGCGCAAATCCGTTTTCGGCAGCGGTTTTCTTCGCGTTTTATTTTCGCTGCTGTCACTAACGCAAATTCGTAGCCCAAATTTCGTCGCAAAAAANAAAATAGGTTGCATGTGGATGAAAAAAGTATATCTTTGCACCCGCTTCGGGGTGTAGCGTAGCCCGGTTATCGCGCCTGCTTTGGGAGCAGGAGGCCGCAGGTTCGAATCCTGCCACCCCGACCGAGTAAAAAAACCGACTGAGAGGTCGGTTTTTTTGTTTCCCTAAAATTTAAAGCCCGCAGGAGCTTTAAATTTTAGGGAAACAAAAAAATGCNATGTTCATAACCACCCGAAACGTTTATAAACGTTTAAACACGTCTAAAATTCGTCGACAAAAAATCGATTTTGTAATTTTATGCCGGAGGCGGGCTGGAGGCCC
>NZ_NOXX01000177.1 GCF_002251775.1 Flavobacterium aurantiibacter | reverse complement strand
CAAACCCTGTTATTTTTTAACTTACACACTTTGCGGGATAGTGTCCAGGGATTTTTACCACTGAACTTCCTACGAAGAACTGAAATCTACCACTTTCCTGTCCTACGGAGCACGAAACCCCTACTTGTGTATAGGTACTGCTATGCCTCGTTTTTCACTTATCAGTGAACATCAATCCCGTCAAAATATATTTCTGTAATAGCTGTGTCATCATATTTGTCGCCTTTGTAAACCTCTAAAATTTCAAACTTAATTGTCCACCAAGGTTTAGTTTGTAGTTGTTCCCAATTCTCTCTGTCGCCATAACCCAAAGGGGCAAATTTAAAAGTTTGCTCTTGTCTGCTATCCGCAAGATTAAGAATTGCAAATGGTTTATTGTCAACATACATTTTTAGCTTTTTTACTCTGGAATTGTCTTGCCATGCTTTCTGCGATTTTACATAACCGTTTACAATTATGATGTCAGTTATGCGAGGATTTTGTGGCGGAAAATGATAAGTTATATTTTCTCCAATTCCATAACCGGGAACACCTTCAATCCATGCTGTTTTATAGTTAAGATCGTGAATATTATTTGCAGAATATTTTATTCCTCTAATAGTTTTCAAAGTCGAAGAGGAAGAAATTGTGTCTAGTCCACCGCCGCAATACCAACTACAACCTACACCTAGAATGTCCCAATAACTTTCGTGACTTTCATCACAATTGTCATAAATTTTCTTCTCTGCAGGACTAAGCATTTCACCGTCTTTTTGATTGACAACTTTATTCCAAACAGTTTCACATATTTCACGTTGTTTAATAAATTCAATTTCTCCTTGAAGACTTTTGTCAATTAGTTGCACCAGCTTTGGTTGCATGTCTTTTACAGGCTGCCCAAAAACTGTTAAGGTAAAAAAAGTTAAAAATATTATTACTTTTTGTAGTCGCATTGTTGGCATTTTTAAATGGTTTGAGAAATTGCGTTCGGGCGGATTTCGGAGCACAAAACTGTTTACTTGCACTGAACTTTAATAGAAGTACAAAGCTCCAAGTTTGCACGTCACCATGCCTGACGCAAAACGTGTGTTATGGCTTCGTTGTTTTTTCATTCGTCTCAAAGTCCTTTAATGTTTTGCCGTCTTTCGATTTCCATTCTGTCAACCCGTTTGCATTTCGTCCCATTACCATTACTGCCGCTGTCGATGGGCTGCTAAAAATATAATCGTCTGTAAATTCAAAAAAATCCCCTTTGTCAACAAGAACACCTTCGTCAATTAGTTTTTGTCTGTAAGTAATAAAATTAGAGGTCATTGAGTTCACAATTGTCGCCGCAGCTTTTGAGCCTTTGAAAACTACAAAACCGTCTGATGTCGGCTCACCTTGTCCGTCCGCACCACGTGCCGCTTTGATAAAGAATGTCGCTTGTTTTTGTTTAGGTTTAAATTCTCTCTTTTCTTCAAAAACCTTGTGTCCTAAGGTGTTTACTAAAAGCTTTATGTATTCTATAAATTCTTCCATTTCTGCTCTGTCAGATTCAGAAATTGAAGATTGTGTCGGCACGATGGAATTGTCAACTTTATATCTATTTGCTGATTTTGCTATTTCGTGTTGTCTGCTTTCTAAATATTTTATATGAGCTTTATTCAGATTGTCGTCCTTGCTAATGAAAACAATAGTTTCGTTCCAAAAGTCCTTAGATGTCAACTGTTGATTAAGCCTTTTAAGAATTGTCTCTGCTTCACCAATGTAAACTTGTTCCTTTCCGTCATCGTCTTTCCCAAATAGTAGATAAACTCCTGTACTTGTTGTCAAGTCTTCCCTGTCTGAGCAGTCTTTAACTTTAATTCTTGGAATTTTATAAGCCTTTCCTGACCAATTGGAAAGTTCACAACTCATTCGTCCGTTTGGGTCTCCGTCAATTAGGAATATTTTTATTGTCTTACCGAATTTCATTTTTAGTTGTCTGTTTTTTTACAATGAGTCATAACCCGACAATTGGCGAAGTTCCCTCCTTTATCTCAATTCTCAAAAACAAGATTAAATTGTTTAATAACAATACATTGCAGAATTAAATCTATACGTATTCTCAATTTATTAAGACGCACACTCGTTTCGCCTTTTGTCTCTTACGAATATACATTTTTCAACCAAACGTTAGTAACGTATTTCTTAGCCCCGATAGCAGTGAAAAGCCCACAGGTGCAGCAAGGTGTGCGCACGCGGTTTTGCTGGCGACCACCGGAAGCCAAGCCAAACAGCTGTGCAAACCCCTGCGGCGCCGCGGACTTGTAACGAATAGCGGGATTAGCTACTTAAAAACCTTAGTACGACTAAAAATCTTTTCCAGATCCCTTGTTATGAGGCTTTTAGATCGTTTAATAGAAATTTTGCAACGCTATTTTTTAAGCCAACCGTTTAAACAATCGCCTACGGCGCTATATTTTTATTCCTACCTCATTATTCCAAAAGAAATGACCAGTTATAGGAGTTACATGATTTCTGACTTCGCTTAAGTATTTAACTCACTTTAGTAAGTAAACTCACGAGCAACTAAAACAAGAATAGGGCAACTGCCTTATTTTAATTACGCATCCAAAATAAGTACTTGCATAGAAATTTACAAACAGCGCTATGACTACTTTATTGAAAAAATCAATCCTAATTTTAATGCTCTTTATTTTCGCTCAAGGTTTTGCTCAAAGCGGTTATCACACACCTAGTTGTTTCGTAACTTTTGCGAGTTACAACAAAGACCGTTCTAAACTTCTGACCGTTTCTGGCGATGAAGTAATATTGTACGATTGTATCGAAAAAAAAGAAATTTGGAAACTATTACCGTCGCAATTAAATTTAGAAGTTACTGAAAATCCGCAGATTTACGCTACAATCGACGAAAATTTGACCCAACTGCGCGTTGCTGGTAATAAAGCTGGACTTACACTCTTGAATATTCCACAGTTTGTACAAGCGCCACTGCCCGATTCTTTTAATTGTACGAAATCGGGTAAAACAATTATTGCTGAAAGATCAAAGAAAGTCAAATACGCAAATCAATATGACTACTTTTTGTACGATCCAGTAAATAAAGCCCACAAACTCCTAGTTAAAAATTGCTTTAAAGCTGAATTTATGATGGGAAGTAACCTGATCGTATTTTTTTTTAATGCAAAAGACTTCTATCTCGATTATGAAAAAACAAAATTTTACGATACCGACTTAGAACAATTTGTTGACAAACCGTATCCCAATTTCAAAAATCCTCCAACTACCTTATTCCGAGACTCTAACAGCTTGTATACCAATAGCGAAGCAAAGAAAATTATAATTATCGACAATAAAACAAATAAGTCGACCGTAATAAACACAAAATACAAACCAATTGATTACAGTACCGACCGTTATTACAATGGTTTTGTAGCATACGGCGCACAAGAAAATACAGTTGAAGTACTAGAATGTGAGGAACGAGATGGCTTAAAGTATAGTTATATATGTACTTATAACACTAAGACCCTTGAACTTTTAAACGTAATTGAGCTTTCAAATGACAGTTTAAAAGATGTTGCTCTTACTCTTCGAAATGAACGAAAAAAAGTGGTGTTCGAAAAAATGAAAACATATTCAGCCACCGAATACGACCTGTTAGATAAATACAAAACAGTAGCTGGGAAATTTGTATTTCACAGTGCCTCAAAACACCTTATGAAAATTCTACCCGACCAAAAACCAGATGCCCTTGGAAAGGTAAAGGTTCAGATAATTTGCCACGATCGCAAAAAAGAAATAATCGAATATATGCACGTAAATGATTTAGTAAACACAGCTATTTGCAGCTTTGTACGTAACTATACAACCTGCACAAATTGCAATGGAAATGGTAAATTTTCAAAATCTGCCGAACGAACTGTTTGGGATGCAACGATAAGTGCCGGAGCAAAAATAGTGGAAACACAAACGGTAAAAGGAGATTGTAGCATTTGTGGCGGATATGGAATAATACCTATTTTTTAAAAATCAAAAGGTATAGAAACAGCTGTCTTTACTTCATACTTTAAAAAAAAACTACGGGACTACTTTCCAAAAGCAAATTTCAGAGGCGTAGCAAATCGTTTAGCCCAAGCTTTCTCTGAATGATCGGCACCTTTATCGTAAACAGTCATCCAGTTTTTAGCGGTGTAGCCCTTTTCGGTCATTACGGCATCAACTTTTTCTTGCAGTGTAGGATACAGCGCATCGAGCGTTTGGTCGCCGTAGTCAAAGTAAACTTTATGTGATTTCGGGCTGGGTAAATTCGCTTTTAGATATTGTATAAAAGCGTCGGGTATCGGATTGTTTTCCAGCGACCAAATTCCGGGCCAATGCGTGCTTAGGCAGAGTGCTTTCCCAAAGACCTTGGGATATTCGCAAAGGGCATAGATAGAAATTAATCCGCCCATACTTGCTCCGCCAATGGCAGTAAATTCCGGACTTTTACGAGTGCTGTACTTCTCGTCGATGTAGGGTTTTAATTCGGTTACGATGAATTTCAGATAGTTATCGGAATCGATTTTATGCGCGAATAATTTTTGCCCAGGGCTCCGTTCTCCTTGCAATAGTTCTTTTTGAAAAGACTCGGGCAATAAATTGAATGGTTTTTCTGGGAAGTAATTGGCATGTCGCTCCACTGAAATATTATGAATACCAACGATGATAAATGGTTGCACTTCTCCATTTGCTTGGAGCTACTGTGCGGTTTCGTCGGCATCCCAAGACTGCTTGTTCCAAGTGGTCGATGCATCGAACAACATCTGTCCATCATGCATGTATAAAACTGCGTATTTTTCTTTTGGATTATAATTCAGTGGTAACCAAACATCGACACTTCGCGTGGAAATAAATTTAGATGGAAAATTTTCGATTCTCTCTACTTTTCCGATGATTTCTGCTTTTGGCTGCGCCAGCATTATCGATGTATACGCAAGCATAATTAGCACTGTTTTCATAACTTATCGTTTTAAGGTGAAATGACCTCGATCTATGCGTCCGTCGGAAACATACAAGACATACCAATAATCGTCGGCAGGAAGCGGTGTGCCATTTAATGTTCCATCCCAACCAATTTCGTTTCCAGCAGTAATTTCAAACACGAACTTACCGTATCGGTCGAAAATGTACACATAACTTTGTGGAAAATAAAGGGCGTTGATTCCTTTGATGCGCCAAAAATCATTGTAGCCATCGCCGTTTGGAGTAAAAAACTTCATGGCGCCAATCACTGCTAATTCTTGGCTAACTTGTCCGCAACCGTTAATATCGTTCACATAGATGGTGTGTAAACCGGGCTGAACATCTTCAAAAAAGTTATCCGATTGGTAGGGACCAAATTCGTTGTCGAGGCTGTATTCGTATGTTCCTGCACCGCTTACTTGAATGAGTACCGAATTTCTGTCCCGTAAATCTTCGACTACAATATCGGTTATTGTTGCTGTACCCGAATCAAGAACGGTAAACGTGCGCGTTCGGCTGCATTGGGTAAATCGATCGGAAACACGAACACTGTAATCTCCCGATTCGCGAACGGTTAAAACGGGTCGGATTTGCCCAGGAATTTCGATTCCGTCGCGGAACCAAGTGTAACTGTAGTCTGTAAAAATTCCGCTGAACACACCTGCGTCTAAAGTAAAGTTGTCATCCAAATTAGTGCATAAGTAATACGTATTCTCATCAACTTCATCGATATTCGGCAGCGGATTTACTCGGAAAGAAATAACAGCGGTTTCCGAACAATTTGGATTATTCGCATTAAAAATCTCCGCAGTAATGTCCTGAGTATTGGAATTAAAACTTGTTGGAAAAACATCGAAGAGCAAATTGCCCGCTGCGTCAAAGTATCGTGTAGAGAAGGTTGATGAACCTTGAGTAATTGTGCTTTGAATCGTAGACGTATCAAAAATGGAAAATCCATCAACGTCGTCTGGCTCGTCGTCGCAGGCTACAAAACTCTGCGGCAAAATTGGACTTGGTCGTTCATCAACAATAAAAGTAATCGTACCACTTTCCGTACAAGGACCATTAGGATCGTTTGTCAGGTTGTTAACCATATTAACCGTAATCGTTTGACTTGCTGTAACGAACGGATTTGGCAACGCATTTCCGATCAAACTGCCATCTTCTGCTATAAAAGTTAAGGTTATATTACTCTGACCGTTTAAAATTTGTGAGGTTATTGTTGAAGTATCGAAGGCAAAATCTACAGCGTTGTCCATTAAAATTCTGTCACACTGTCTTGGAATTGTTGGGCTATTGAAGGTTGGTAATGGTTCAACAATTAAATTGATATAAGCACCAAGCCCAAAGCAGGCATTATCGGTGGTACTGTCTATTCGAACCCAAATTTGCTGGCCTGAAGGAAAACCGATGTTTCTGTAAGAGCTCAAATTAGTGATTGCTAACGAAACTCCGTTAACATCGGTCTCTATTGTTGCTTCGGCCTCGGTACGATAGAAACTTATGGTAATAGTTGGATTACCGCCAAATAAGTTCCTGATTTGATTTTCAGTGGAAGATAAATCGAAAGTCGTTATACCGTCGCGATCATCATTTTCGGCATCAACAAAATCATCGCATTTAGATAAAGAGAATACGATTCCTGCTGGTATCGTAGTTGCTGAAATGCTCAAATTAACTGTTCCGAAGGAAACGCAACCGCTTGTATTGTCGGTGACACGAACAAAAACAGTTGACTGCACGCTATTACTAAACGCTTGTGGATTTTGAATTTCTTGGGAAGCAATTTGATTTTGTGCTCCCAACAGGCTCAAATAGTACACAAATGTTTCGTTTGCAGAGTTTGTTGAAATTCCTGAATTTGCCTGCTCAAGATTAAATAGGGCAATAGTGTCTAAGTCGGTATCGCACTGTTTTAGTGTAAAATTTTCGATGATTTGAGGCTTGGGAAGAACAGTTAAGTTAGCTGGAGCCGAAAAATCGCCACAGACATTTGCCGTTTGAAACAACCGAACGCGGTATTTAAAATTATTTATCGCAGGCTGAATGTTGTTAATTGTTAGAGTAGCCGTTTGCGTGCCTTGATAAACGGTATTTTCGGGCAAATCGGTAAACGTGATACCGTCGCTACTTTCTTGCCATTGATATCCAGCAATCGCGTTAGTTTGAACTGAAAATTGTGCGCTAAATGTTTGACAAGCAGTAACATCTTGCGGTTGCTGATTTACTGTGATAATTCCAGGAACTGCATAATCGTTATTTGTTAAGGGCGTGTATCCAGTAGCACTACTGGTTACAAGTCCATTACTATCTACATTCAGGGATGAACTTCCCAGTCTACCATCGTTGTTGGCATCGGTAAAACCCGCTTCAATTACATCGTTACAATCATCATCATCGCTGTCGAGGTCAATGTAATTTGCGAAGTCGGTAGTTGTATCGGTATTTGCTGGGGTAAAATTTATTTGTCCGCTTTCAGAGGCCGTTTCCAAATTATTCGCTAGACCGTTGATTCCAAAACTGTTGCCATCAATTCTTCCATTTCCGTTGGCATCAATTGCGCTTGAGCCTGCTTCTACTAAATCATAAATACCATCGTTATCTGAATCGAGATCCAAATAATCGGGAACTCCATCAGTATCCGTGTCCAGTGTTCCGAGGCCGGGTTCTATTGCATCGTTAATACCATTTGTATTTGCATCAACAAATGGAATGTTTTGAAAAGCGACACCTACAGCTTCAAGTCGATCCGGAATTCCATCGTTATCCGTATCGAAATCATTGTAATCAAAAACCCCATCGCTGTCTGTATCTCTTGGCAAACAAGTGGCACGGATATTAAAAATGGCCGTGTTAACGTCGGTTTCTGATAAATTTTTGTGAATGAAGAACAAAGAAGTTACGTCTGAGGCTTTGATTTCAAAATTTCCCGTTCCAAGTGCGAGTGGTGCAGCGCTGTTTAGGCGAAACCGGACATCGAATCCAGAAAATTGCGTTATGCCACTTTCGTAGATTCCGTCGTAGTTAGTATCGATCAGTAGTAAGTCGACTGGATTAATAATTGTAATATTTTTCTCGGCAGTTGACAGTATTCTAAAATCGCCAAAAGAATCGATTTGTGCGTTTACAACTGAGGAATTTGGATACGAAATACTTAAGGAAATAGGCTGTGTTGCTGTAAACTGAACAGTCATTTCATTGGTAACGCCGACAGGTACTGTTGTAATAAAATTTCCATTGGCAAAACCTTGATAACTTTGTGGAGTTGCGATAAAAGAAGGTGTATTGGTAATGGTGTAGCTGTTGCTGTAGTTCTGCACATTAATGTTCGTTGGTCCGTTTACTGCTGTATTCAGAGTAAAATCGCCATACGATTCTGTACAATTCGCTATTCCGTCGTTATCAAGATCTAAATCTACATCGTTTATCGTGCCGTCGGCGTCGGTATCTAAAGCACAAGTACTTACTGGAATTTCATTTGATACTAAAGTGGTTCCGCAGCCAGATATCGTAGCTCTAACGGCATAAAATCCAGGACCTAAGCCGCCGTTTGCCACTTCTTGAGGAATGTACATACTCGCAGTTGCCCCCGGAATATCTACGCCATTAAATTCCCATTGGTACTGATCAAAAGCGGTAAGTACGTTAACCGAAAACTCAATGTTAGGTATGCAATTTGCTGATATGGATGGATCTATCGACTTAAAAGCAATTTCTGGTTTAAATGTAAAGCCGGAATAAAAACCTCCGTAAGTAGCAGCACCACTTGTTCCATAATAGGATACGTAAACCTGACTAGTGCTGTACACCGAAACGTTCCCATTAAATCCTTCGAAGGTATAGGTTTCAAAAGCCGTATTTCCGAGAACTGGAACTGGACCATTAACCACAATATCTGCCGGCAAATCTGAAACGGCGTAAGTTGTCCCATTCAAAATAAACGACAATGTTGATCCCACCTCGGTTACAACAGCAACTGTTCCAGTAAAACTACCGTTGCTTCCAATTTCATTAATTAGCGGGATATTATCGATAATCTTGGGTGTTTCACACTTTAATGGAGGTACGAAGCACATATTTTGATTGGCCTGAGGTGTTGCTACGGTTGGAAGCGAGCCTCCGATACTTTGGAATAAGAAAACGTCTTTGGATGTTCGTATGTACAAATTTCCGTTCGAACTGTAAACATCACCGGTTGGAGCATAGTAATCGCCGGCATTGATTACCGCTACCGGAGTTACCTGATCGTTGTTTAAAAATACTTCGGTATTGTCTTGATCGGCAACAATTAACGGACGCTCAACGATATCAGGACCAATACCTCGAATAAGTATGTATTCACTACCCGTAAGTTCGGCTGGTACAAGTTGGTCGAAACCCAAATCTAAATTACTGGCATTACCATTCGTTCCTGCAATACTACCGCAATTTACCGCGATTGGCTTGTCGGACGTAATTAAAGTTCCGATTATTCCATTTCGATTTGCATCGAGCGGACCAATAGTAGCGATACAAAACGATTCGCCTCTATTCAAGACTACATCGGGTTGTATACTTGAGCCGTTGTTTACCAACTGTACACCAATGTCTATGTCGTTAAAGCTTACTGTTGTATTATTTTCGGTTGCCATTACTGTTGCAAACGAGTAGTGGTTTTGTGTAAACTCAGGAACGGTTTCATTAACAAAAGCGCCAACACGAAAGCGCTTACCTAGTGCAGCTAATCCTTTGGAAACGACACTTCCCGCTTGAAAGTTCTGAGGAGTGGTGGTCATTCTTACCGTTACGTAAACTTGATCATCGGCTTCAACGATAAAACCTTTATTACTGAAAACGCTCCCAACAGATTCGCTTGGAATCAAAAATTGGCTGTTGTCGCCGTTTCCAGCCAAATAAACATAAGGCTGATCTCGGGTAACCGTACCTTCAACAACTCCACCTCCAATGATGTTAATTTTGAATTTTACGGGTGTTGGCGAAGGACAAGAAATATACATATATTGCCCCTGCCCTGCTTGTATGGGTGAGTTTGAAACGGGTGGAATATAGTGCGTTTTACTGAACTGCGCTGACGCAGAAAAAGTTAGAAATAGCGCAATGAATTGTAAAATCTTTTTCATAGAATCTAGCAAGACCCCAAAAGTAACCAAATTTACCGCTTTAAGCTGAAGTGTCCTTTAATTTGGCTACCTGTTTGTAAGAAAATGCTGAACCAATAGTCGTCTGATGGCATTGCAACGCCTTGAAAACGTCCGTCCCAACCTGTCTGGTTTGGCGTGAAGCCGAAAATGACTTTTCCGTACCGATCAAATATTAAGATTCGTTCAATCTGATTGGTAAGTATGCTATTTTTTATCGACCAAATATCGTTGATGCCATCGCCGTTTGGTGTGAAAAATCGCGGATAATCTAAAACGATAAATTCGGCTGTGCTGTTGTCGCAACCAAACAAATCGACGACTGTAGCCGTGTAGATTCCCGCGGCTAAGTTTGTGAATACCGGACTGCTCTGAAAATTTACACCATCGATTGAAAACTCATAACTGCCTAAACCCGAAAAATCGATAGTGGCACTGTTTTGCGCTCCCGAAAAACTAGTAACCGCAACTGTGCGAATGACTGCTGGATTCGACTCCATGACTTCAAATGTTTTTGATGCCGTACAACCGTTTTGGTTTTCGAACGTCAGCGTATAGGTTTGTGGCGTGTTTACGCGTATTTCACGATTCGTTAAACTGCTGTTGTGCGACCATTGGTAGTTGGTAAAACCCGCTGGGCCGGTTAGAACCGCAAAATTTCCGGTACAAAAATAAATCGTTTCTGATGTTGTAAAACTGTCCGGAATATAATCGATACTGATTTCGATAGGAACGATATCAAAACAGTCGATTCCGTTATACAATCGTGCATAGTATGTTTGATTGTTTGCGATATCGTTGGTAATACTACCCGAAATTTCTTGAGTTTCCCAAAGAGCGTTGTTAACACTGGGAAAAAATTTTACGGTTATGTTTGTTGGTAAACCCGACAGTACATCGGTTGTGGCTAAGTCGGTTAGGTTGAAAGTCGTTTTGCCGTCTTTTGTTGTGTCGGTATCGCAAAGTACGTACGACAGTGTTGCGGCATTTCGATCGGTAGCGCCAACTAAGTTAACGGTAGTTGTGGTTTCGCAACCAAAGCTGTTTTTAATTCGCGCAGTTATGGTTTTTGGAAAACTGGTTGTGTACTGTGCCGGATTTGGAATGGGTGTAGTAGCCGAGGCGTCTTCGAAGTAAACCGGACTCAACAATTCGGGATTTCCGCTGGTTAACAGATCGTTTACTAGATTGAGATTGAAGCTCGTTTGACCGTCGGAATCGGGATCGCACTGACGCAAAGTAACGGGAGCTACGGCAGGAATACTGCTGTAATCAACTTCAATACGACCTGTAACCACACAGCTTCCGCTATTGATACTTGCTTCCACTTCGTAAACACCGGGAGCAGTTACGGTGAATTGCGGCGTTGTTACCGATTGCAAGGCTCCGTTTCGGTACCAAGCGTAGGAAACCGAACTGCCGGCTTGAGTGGCATCGAGATTGAGCGTTTGGCCGTCGCAAAGCGGATTTCCATTGGCGCGCGTGCGGTCGGCACCGAGATCGGTGACTGCCTCAAAACTACCTGCTTCTAAGAAAATTGCCGAATCGTATAAGTTGTTTCCCTGATCGGCGATAACGAGTTTAATGTGATAGCTTTCGCCGGGAATGACATTCGCTTTTGCAGTGAGCGGAACGGTTTGTCCGTTGAAATTTGTCGCGCTGTCGCTTCCGTTATATCCCTGAAAATACTGTTCGTTAGCCGGCGGACACACGGTACCGCTGCCGCGAACGGTATTTACACGAACGGGAATGTCGGTTCCGGGAATAACAGCTAAATTTTGATAAGGTTCACTGCTGTTGTTTCGCTTAAGCAGAAAGGCAAAGCCGTCGGTGAAATTGCATTGATTGGCGCTCGGATTGGTGAGATATTGCTCGGACGCCAGCAAATAGCGAAACGAAATAGCGGCTGATAAGGATACAAAATCGAATTCGAGCACGGTTGCATTGATGCTGTTTCCCGCATTTAGCGCGGCTTCCAAATCGTTGTCGCCGGGCCACGCAGTACTGCCTTCGCTGAGTAAACTTGAATTTGGACCTACTGCCGAATTTGCGTTTCCGGTACTGAGAATGATGCCTTGTGTAAATGGAAAATTAACGGGATTGGCGGTAAAAAATCCGGTGGTTTGAAACGTATCGGCTGTGGTGGTAGTGATTGATGCGTTTGAAATGGTTAAACACGGATTGTTAACCAAAATATCTTGTGCTAATTGCTGTGCATTATAATTGGTATCGACTGTGATGGTCTGAGCCGCAAGTATCACAGTGTAGCAAGAGAAAACGAACGTAAAAAATGCCTTTGAACAACGAATCATAGCGAGTGCAAAGATATTACAAAAGCTCGTTTATTTAGCTGCAACGCTTACTAACGCCGTGTTAAAGCTTTTCTCGTGAAGCGACATATTGCGGTTACTAATTTTCGCACAAGGGATTGCCGCGTAAATAGCGCGCAAAAAAAACCGCTATAAACCCAGTTGGGCACGGCGACAGCATAAAGCCCGTGCGCAGCTGTGGTTGAAGCGGTTTTTTTAAGCGGTATTGCAGCAGAAAGCCCGACCCGCCGCACCAGCATTCAATTAAAACTTTGCGGCGGGATGTGCCCAAAAATTATAAATCGCGGCGTTTTAAAACACGGTAACTGCCAATGATAAACACGGCGGTCCAACACAAACTTATTGCAGCAGCTTTATAATTTACATCGAATTTCTTATCAGACTCTAGTCCAACTTGAGCACCCATTTGTTGCACGGCCGACAAGCGCGAAATAGGCTCAACGATGATGTCGGAGATGGCATTTGTTGGCGCAAATTGCATGATTGCGTCAGCTATTTCCGTGTCTAACACTTTAAATCTCAAAATAGCGTGAAGAATAGCAGTTGCGATGTAGAGTATGATTAGAAACCCGAGTGCGAAAGCCGAACGTTTTACGAGAATTCCGACGAATAAGCACAAACTAAAGAATGCGGAAAGTTTTATGAAATACCCGAGCAGATAATCGATATCGGTGATTATGGTTCTAAATTCGGTGAAAGACGAATGGATTAGACCTAAGATAAGCGACAAAAGAAATACAAAAACGGTTGATGCTGCCGCCATTGCAAAGACGGTTAGCACTTTCGATTTTACTAATTCCTTTTTACTTAAACCGTCGATTAAATTTTGTTTGAGCGTTCCGTAACTGTATTCGTTTGCCATCATCGAAACAATAACAATTGCAAGGAAGAACTTGAAATAATCGGCGAAATAGGTGTTAAAGTGCCAAATGTATGGGAAGTTAAAAATCCCGATTTCAGCGATGTTGAAATGAAAATCGCCGATGTCGAATTTTATTGCTGTGATTAATGCGATTAGCGATAACAGTGCGAAGTATGTGATTGTAAGAATTCTACTCGGATTGTTTAGCCAAATCTTCTGAAATTCTATTGAGAGTAATCTTTTCATAAGTTCGCGGTTTTTGTTAGCGTGAGGAACTGTTCTTCTAGGCTTGGCTTTTTGAAAGCTAGGTGCGACACGAATATATTTTCAGAAGCGAGGTATTGGTTTAAGTCGGCTGCTGCTATGGTTGTTGACGTTGTGAAAACTAATTTATCCTGAGCAGAGTCGACACTTTTAAAATACGGATGAAGGCGCAATTTTCGTTCGAGTTCGACTAGATCGTTAGCTGCGAGTTCGAAAAATCCTTCGCTTCGTACCATATCGCTCACGGTTCCGGAGTAGAGCATTTGTCCTTTTTTAAGAACGAGTACATGCGAGCATACTTTTTCTACTTCATCGAGCAGGTGCGAAGCGAGCAAAATGGTAGTTCCCGTGCTTGCAATGAGTCGGATGATTTCGCGAATTTGGTGAATTCCTTGCGGGTCTAATCCGTTCGTAGGTTCGTCGAGAATTAGGATTTCCGGATCGTTAAGTAAAGCTGAGGCAATTGCCAGACGTTGTTTCATACCGAGGGAAAAGGTTCGGAATTTACTGTTCCGGCGCTCGGTTAGACCAACGATTTCGAGTTTTTCGGCCACTTTGGTTTTGGGAATACCTTTGATTTTGCAGACCAGACTAAGATTTTCGGCTGCTGTCATGTACGGGTAAAAATTTGGGCGTTCGATAATCGCGCCTACTTTTTTTATTGCCTCGTGCGTTGACTGTGAACCGTCGAACCACGTAAACTCGCCTGAAGTTTTGTTTACCACGTTTAAGACGATTCCCAGAGTCGTAGATTTTCCAGAACCGTTAGGTCCGAGAATTCCGTACACATTTCCTTTTTTGATTTCAAGCGAGATGCCATTTACGGCGTGTACGAAGCCGTATCGCTTGTGCAGATTTTTGATTGATAGAATTGATTCCACTCCAACTGTTTTGTTCTTACTAGACGAAACACCTGAATAAATGTTACTCGCATTTCTTTATTAATTTTTTAAAGATCGGATTAACCTTATAATGTTACAGTTAGCGGAGGAAAATCGATTTGGGTTAGACGGTCGGAATACACGTAAATCTGGTTTTCACCCACAAACAGCCTGCGCACAGAATAATTGGTTTTAGTGCACGCACAGGTGATTTTTCAGTGACGCCGTGCTTGGATCTAAAATTTGCGAAGTTTTCATTGCAAGCATTACAAATTCTGTGTTTTAATATTTTCTGTGCAAACAAAACTAAAGCAGCGGAGTTTCTGTGAATGCTGCGTATTCTGTGCGAAAAAACCCATACCGCACGAGAAAAAACATAACTATAGCCTCGGCGTATCTGTGAATTCTGCGTACTCTGCGTATTCTGTGCANGCGAAGTTTTCATTGCAAGCATTACAAATTCTGTGTTTTAATATTTTCTGTGCAAACAAAACTAAAGCAGCGGAGTTTCTGTGAATGCTGCGTATTCTGTGCGAAAAAACCCATACCGCACGAGAAAAAACATAACTATAGCCTCGGCGTATCTGTGAATTCTGCGTACTCTGCGTATTCTGTGCAAAAAAAACAAAGTATCAGAGTTTCTGTGAATTCTGCGTATTCTGTGCGGAATAATCCCATACCGCACGAGAAAAAGCATAACTATTGCTTCGGCGTATCTGTGAATTCTGCGTATTCTGTGCGAAAAACTCCCTTACTGCACGAGAAAAAACACAATTATAGCTTCAGAGTTTCAGTGAATTCTGCGTATTCTGTGCGAAGAAAACCAAAGTATCGTGTTGTTCATACTGTGCGAAAAACTCCCATACTCCACGAGAAAAAACATACCAGTTGCTTCGGAGTTTCTGTGAATTCTGCGTATTCTGTGTATTCTGTGCGAAAAAAACAAAGTATCAGAGTTTCTGTGAATTCTGCGTATTCTGTGCGAAGAAAACCAAAGTATCGTGTTGTTCATGCTGTGCGAAAAACTCCAAGATGCTGTGCGAAAAAACAAAACGCGCTCTGATTTCTCAAAGCGCGTTTCGCATCTAAAACAAAACACAATTATGGAATAATAACCAACCTAACCACAGTAGTTAGATGCTAAGCTCCGAAAAAGGTTGCGTTTAGTTTCATTGGTAAATCCTACTAGTTTTTCACGACGGTTCTTGTGATAAATGTACCGTCGGGTTTAACGAAATTAAGTGTGTACGTTCCTGCTAAAGTTGGTGCAAACTGATAAGTTCGGGATAAAATTGGCAAATCTTGTGTGCAGATACATCCTTCATACTTTGTCGAAACGCGTATGGTTCTTGTATTCCCTTGACTTTGTTCGTCGAACGCATAGAACTGCCCGCAACCGTTATCTACCTGAAACGAAACTTCAAACGCAAAGGTACCTTCAACTAGAGTAGGTACATCGACAACTTCCTGTACGCCTTCAAGTTGGTAATCGATACAGGTATCATCGTTAGTAGAATCGTCTGTACAGCTAAACGAAATAGCAATAAATGCTGCTGCAATAAAAAATCTTCTTAACATAATTTTTCTTTTTTTAAGAGATGTTCAAGTGGCTAATGGGTTGCGCTAGCTTTTTTGCTCTTTGTTGAAATACACGAGATAATAGTACATTTGTCTTTCCTCGTCCCAACCTTTTTCCACGAATTTTTCTGCACTTTCTGGATTGATGAAATCGAGTTTAATTTGAATGTTGGTATCGAGTTGAATCGTGTTTTTCAGCTTTTTACGTGCATCGGTTACGGCGGCATTTGCAATTGGAAAAGAGGTTACATCTTCGATGCTGTACTTTTCTCCTTTATCAACCTTATAGTTTTTAAATTCTGGAATGAGATCCGGATTGTCGAGCACTTCATTTAAGAAATTAGTTTCTTCAAAGTTGTCGTTTTTAGCAAAATAGTTCACCGAACGATTCATAAACATAACTTCTTCCTTCTTATCTTCTGCGGGAAGCACTACGTCTTTAGCGAAATCCTGGCAAAATTTCAGGTATTTTTTTGTGATGAAGTTTTCATCTTGGAAAACATCGACATTCAAGAAGTGTTCGAGCCAATAACGAGCGTCGTAACGATTCGAATCTACAGATAAAATCTTGTATCCTTCTTCTTTTTTGTAATTGAAAACCAAACAACCTTTGTCGAGTTTACTGAGGTTTATACCTTGTTGAAGCAGTAACGTCAGGTTTTCTTCCTTCTCTTCAAATTGAAGGAAATCGGTTTGAATTTCACTTTTGAAAATTCCGATCGCATCCACACGTTGGTTGTCGATCAGTGCATTGGTAAGATACGCAACAAATAACTCCCCATTTTTTATGTGCGGGTGATTCGATTGTTCGTATAAATGCTGTGCTACTTTGCTTGCTTGCTCGTGCGCTGTATGCGGATTATCAAAAATACTGCTCAAAATGGTGTACATTTCGTTGTACTCCAAATCTACTTCATGCGCAAATTGGTAGTAGTTTTCCTCTTTTTCGCGAAAAGGTTTAAAGAAAAACTCCTTGATGAGCGGCATCATCTCATCGCTGAGATTTAAAGTGTCTTTTGATAAGAACACACCTTCGTTGCGACTCTTGTTGCCAATTCTATGTAAGGAAAGCGATTCTATTTGGGTATTATAGAGATTAATCATGTGTTTGTGGCTGGTATTTTAGTTCCAATTTTCTTCAAATCCGTAATCTTCAAAGTTTTCACCGCTGTCAAATTGGTCGAAATCTTCCTCGTCGTAACCGTCTTCATCAAAATCAAGTAGGTTTTCACTATCGTCAACAAACTTTTTCTCGGGTGCCATAGCAGGCATGATGCCGTGTGAGAAAAGTACGTTCGGATAAGTTGTTCCCAGTTCAGGCTCGTCGATGGCGGCTAATTCTACAAAAAATGTCCACATGTTAATGTAATCATACACGTAAATCATTTTCGTCATGTCTTCCGAAAACCATTCTGAAATCTGGTAATCGGCCATAATTTTAGCTTCACCGGGCACATCACCGGTATCAAACAACGAAATTTCTTCGCCTTGGCTCCACTGATCGTCCGAACTATAAAACGACGCGGGTTCCATACCGTCAAAATCAAAAGCATTTACAATAGCATTGTGTAAATCTTCTAACGAATCCTCGTCGGCTATTGCAATATCTCGGAATACATCATCTTCATCATCAAGAATGACGCGAAATTTATAAATACTCATCTCATCAAAAATTGAGGGGCAAATTTAAGAGGTTTTATGTCGCTTAAGCAGAAAAAATCATCTAAAGCATGTCGAATAAAATTTACCAGCGATGGGCAACCGCTTTTCAAAGTTGAGTTCTAAAAGTTTAGATCAGAAACTTTAACAAATACGACAAGTTCTCGCAAGACTCAGCAGAATTTATGCGCCCGAACTACATTTGCGTACAAGAGAAAGTTAAGGAAACCACTCCTCCCCTTTTCCTTGAATTATTTCACTAAATTTGCACGCCGAAAAAGAGGTGATTTATCATGTTAGACCGTTTACAATATATTAAACAACGTTTCGACGAAGTTTCCGATTTAATTATTCAACCCGACGTCATTTCCGACCAAAAGCGCTATATCGCTCTCAATAAAGAGTATAAAGATTTAAAAGCAATCGTCGAAAAACGCGAAGAATACATGAATGTTGTTGGCAACATCGACGAAGCGAATGAAATCATCGCCGACGGCTCCGATGCCGAAATGGTTGAAATGGCGCGCATGCAATTGGATGAAGCCAAAGAACGACTTCCGCAATTGGAAGAAGAAATTAAATTCATGCTGATTCCTAAAGATCCTGAAGACGCTAAAAACGTGATGATGGAAATTCGCGCAGGAACTGGTGGCGACGAAGCATCGATTTTTGCTGGCGACCTCTTCCGCATGTACACCAAATACTGCGAAAGTAAAGGTTGGAGAACCTCAATAGTCGATACTAACGAAGGTACGGCAGGCGGATTTAAAGAAGTTATTTTCGAAGTAACCGGAGAAGACGTTTACGGAACGCTTAAATTCGAAGCAGGCGTGCACCGCGTACAACGCGTACCACAAACCGAAACGCAAGGTCGTGTTCACACCTCGGCAGCTACTGTAATGGTTTTGCCTGAAGCAGAAGAATTCGACGTACAGATAGATATGAACGATGTTCGCATCGACTATTTCTGTTCGTCGGGTCCGGGAGGTCAGTCGGTAAACACAACCAAATCGGCCGTTCGATTAACGCACATTCCTACAGGCTTAGTTGCCCAATGCCAAGACGAGAAATCGCAGCATAAAAACAAAGACAAAGCTTTAACGGTACTTCGCTCGCGTTTGTACGAACAAGAACTCGCTAAAAAGCAAGAAGAAGATGCCAAAAAGCGCAGTTCACAAGTTAGTTCGGGCGACCGATCTGCGAAAATCCGAACCTACAATTACGCGCAAGGCCGTGTAACCGATCACCGTATCGGACTTACACTGTACGAATTACAAAATATCATGAATGGCGACATTCAAAAAATTATCGACGAATTGCAGTTGGTAAACAATACCGAGAAATTAGCGGAAGGCGTCATGTAAACAACAAAATCGTGGAGATACATCAGCTCGTACAGCAAATTAAAATCAAAAAGTCGTTTTTATGTGTGGGTTTAGATACCGACACCAAACTGCTCCCCAAATACTTAGCTGGCGCCGACGATCCGATTTTTGAGTTCAACAAAGCTATTATCGATGCCACACATTTTGTAACCGTTGCCTACAAACCCAATGTGGCGTTTTACGAAGCGCAGGGCGAAAAAGGTTGGTTGGCCTTGCGAAAAACCGTTCGCTACATTAAAGATAATTACCCCGAAATTTTTACAATAGCCGATGCCAAACGCGGCGATATTGGAAATACCGCCGATATGTACGCCCGTGCTTTTTTCGATGATTTGGGCTTCGACAGCGTAACTGTTGCTCCGTATATGGGTCGCGATTCGGTAGAACCCTTTCTTGCGCATCCGAACAAACAAACCATTTTACTGGCGTTAACGTCGAATCCGGGCGCTGCCGATTTTCAATTAGGCACAACCGACCAAACAGCGCTTTTCGAAAAAGTTCTCGAAACTTCGCAAACGTATCAAAATGCACACAATCTGATGTACGTAGTGGGCGCTACTCGTCCGGAGTATTTTCAGCAGGTGCGTAAAATTGTGCCGAACAGCTTTTTGTTGGTACCTGGCGTGGGTGCTCAAGGCGGTAGTTTGGCCGAAGTTTGTAAATACGGATTAACCGACAACATCGGACTTCTAGTAAATGCTTCGCGAGCGGTTATTTACGCCAGTTCCGAAGCCAATTTTGCCGAAAAAGCCGGCGAAGCAGCCTTCAAACTGCAAGAGGAAATGCGAGCGATTTTAAATAAAGCGGGTATTTAATTTTTTTTGAGAAGCTAGAGACGAGAAACGAGAAGCTAGACTTCATAACGTTCACCACTTAACGTATCATTTTCCCACCCAAACCACGTATAGTTGGCAGGTGCCTGAGCCTGTCGAAGGCTGGAAGTGTTTTTTTTAAGAAGCGAGAAGCGAGAAACGAGAAGCGAGACTTTGATGATTTCGCCATTTAACGTATCGTTTTGCCCAGCTGAACCCACGTATCGTCGGAGCCTGAGCTTGTCGAAGGCAGCATTGTGTACATTGTGAAAAACTTTGTGAAACATTGTGCTCCATCACAGCAGGAGCTTTTCGAAGGCTGATTTTTCTTTTTTAGAAGCTAGTCCCGATAGCTATCGGGATTGATGACTTCACCACTAAACGTGTCGTTTTGACCGACTTAACAACGTATCGTAGTTCGGCGCCTGAGCTTGTCGAAGGCAGCTTGTCGAAGGCCAATCTTTTAATCTTTAAATCTTTCAATCTCGAAATTTTTTCCAGCTTTATCCGGCTGTTCGCTATAGTCCGCAAAAAATACGTCTCGTTCAGTTGGCAGGTGTTGGGCTTCTTGGGTCGCCCGCACCTACCGCTTCACGTAGCCGTATTTTTCTTACGGGCTGCCGCTGCCATCCGGGCTAGGGCAAACGTTACCAAAAACTCGTGAAAAAATACCTATAAGTAGGTAGTTTTGGGAATAGTGAAGTGCATATTTTAGCGCAGAAGAGAAAAGAATTTTTTAACAATACATACAAAAGGCGAGATAAGTATCCGATTTAGTAGATTAAAAACGCGGACAAATTTATTGGTTCAATATACTGTTATTGAATAATTTATGAGTGTTTTTGAAAATTGAGAAAGATGCGGGAACTTCGGCAATTATTAAGTTACCTGAAAGCTTAAAGACAGACGAAACAAATGACAGACTTATCAAATAGAATTAGAACAAAAAATGAAGCGACAGGAATGAGAGTTGTCGCTCAATATGTTCAAGAATTCTGGGAATGTGGTTGGCAACCCTTTGACGCTAGGAATGACAAAGGAATTGACGGTTTAATTCTCATGAGAAGAAGAAATACTGATTTAGGCGTAAAAATAAACGTTCAAGTAAAGTGTGGAGCTAAATATATTTCAAGTGAAACTAAAGATGAAATAAAAATATCCATTGACGATAAACTTGGCTTATTAGAACACATCGAATACTGGAAAAAGCAAATTGAGCCTGCGATATTGATTTTTATAAATCCTGCAAAACCAATCAGAGACAAGAGCGGAAAGATAATCAAAGATGAAAAAGGCAAAATCATTTGGAAAGAAAGCCGCCTAAAATCAAAAGCTTGGTGGGTAGATTTAAAAAGTGATGACCTTCGTGTTGATAAAACGAAAACTCTAATTAGTATCCCAAAGAAGAATGTTTTCGGTGAGCACAGTAAAGGTGAGTTTTATAAATTAATAAGACCATTAATGTCCAATGCTCATTTACCTTTGATCAATTTGAATAGTGGAAGTAAGAAGCTTTTGAATTCAATAAAATTAAAGGAGGAATCTCATGTTTTTTACAAGAACTGGAAAAACGGGAAAACTACATTCTGTAAGGCACTTGACAAAAATATTAGAGTTTCAAGAACAGGTTGGAATCATATTCTCTCATCAAAAAGAGGTGCAGAAAGGAGAATTAATTCGTTAAAACTTTTGGGAGTTGCAAAACAGATTATTGATGAAGTTGATAAAGACAAGTTCTTTTTGCTTAATCAAACGGAGAACTTTTTTGAACTTGAACAAAAATTAGGAATTAGGGCAAGATATATCGATAAACAGATTGGTGAACAAGTTGTTCAAGTGATTATTTTAAGAAAAATGAATACTAAAAACCGAAATGAAAAGTACTGGTTTTATAGCGTTCATTACAGAAGATAGATGCATTACCCTTGTTTAATTCACCTTTATAAGCGGTTGACTTGCATCCTAAAACGCTAAAATAGCCGGCCACACATCTATCTCGCTGAAATTAGCAACAAACATACGAAGAAAAACGATAAAAAACCAGCAGCCAACAGCCGCTTGCCAAAACCGGGGCGCACGTGGTGGCAGGAACTTTTCGGCTTTGAATAAAAATTAGTGGTGACTTGACAGATGGTGCTTCGAAAGCCCTGCCTTCGTAAGGCTGGAAAACGATACCAATAAGCCAAAAAAACGAATCGTCAAAAACATAACAATTCAATATAAAAACGATTAAATTTGGCGAATGACTGATTTGAATAAAACATATCTGTTCAGAATGACTCATATTGAGAATATTCCACATATCCTTCAATACGGCATAACACATTCAAACTCGGCAAATGCCAACCCTAATTTTGTTCCTATTGGTGATGGAAGCTTGATTTCCACTCGAAACAATATTTTATTGAGCAACGGCAGACTATTGGGTGAATACATTCCGTTTTATTTTGGTGTAAGAACACCTATGCTGTATGTGGTACAAAATGGATTTAATATGGTAGCACCTATACCTGCCGAAAACATTGTGTATTGCATTACTTCTGTTCAGAAAATCATTGACCTTCAATTGGATTTTGTATTTACCGATGGCCATGCTGTTGATAAATTCACATCCCAGTTTACTACACAAGACATCGATAACCTTGACAATATATTAGATTGGAAAGCTATAAGAACAAAATATTGGCGTGATGATAACGACCTTGACTTAAAAAGAAGAAAAGAAGCGGAATTTTTAGTTTCGGGCGATATTTTAATAAATGCTATTTTAGGTTACTCAGTTTACAATCAAAACTCAAAAAATAAAATCATTAACTGTGGTGTGGATGCAGCTAATGTTCACATTAAATCAGAATTCTATTTTTAAGATATGATACAATACAAAACAGGCAACTTGTTAGACAGCGAAGCAGAAGCTTTGGTTAACACCGTTAACACCTTGGGGGTAATGGGTAAAGGTATTGCCTTGCAGTTTAAAAATATGTTTCCGAACAATTTTAAATTGTATGCAAATGCTTGCAAAAACAAAGAAGTAAAAGTTGGTAAACTGCTTGTTACCGAAGAAGAAGCATTGTTGCCTGGAAAGAAAATCATCATCAATTTCCCAACAAAAACTAATTGGCGTTTGCCTTCAGAATATCAATACATTGAAAGCGGATTGGCTGAATTAGTGAAAGTGATAAAAGAAAAGAATATCAAATCCATTGCTATACCGCCTTTGGGTTCGGGTAACGGTGGTTTGGACTGGAACAAAGTAAAACCGATTTTGGAAAAACATTTGAGTAACTTGGATTGCGAAATTTTTATATATGAACCTTCAGCCGCTATTCAGGAAGCTTTAAAAAAAGAACGTGTAAAACTTACGCCAGCCAGAGCGATGCTACTTTCTGTGTTGTATGAATTGGTTCGTAACGGAGAGTTTGTATCTGAATTTTCATCCGAGAAAATTGCTTATTTTCTGCAACGATTTGGAGCAAAGGAAACTTTCAAGTTAGAATTTCAACCTAATTTTTACGGACCCTATTCTGGCAAAGTAAAGCACGTATTATATTATCTGAATGGCAGTTACATAATGGGATATAGTTCAAAAGACAAAAAACCTTTTGAAGAATTGGGCTTAATTCCTGATGCTGAATCGGAAGTGAACGAGTTTTTGAACAAACCTGAAAACGCAACACACAAAAGCACAGCAGAAAAGGCAAAATCATTCTTGACAGGATTTTACTCTCCATTTGGCTTAGAATTACTTTCGACAATTGACTTCATAATTTCTGAAAAGAATGCCAAAACTTCGGAGGCAATCACGAAAGAACTAGAAAATTGGAGTGACAGGAAGAAGACTTTATTTACGAACCCTAAATTTATTCAAATAGCAATCAAAAATTTAGAGTTACACCTAAATTAAACCAAGATTTGTGCTTCTATCAAAGTTCGTGCTTGGTTGACAGTGAAGTGCTCCGAAATCCCCGCTCCCCAAACTCTCCCGACTTTGAGGCTAGCACCGTCTGAACGTGTCGAATGTAGCTTATCGAAAATTTAACCGCAAAGAGCGCAAAGATTTACGCAAAGTTCGCAGAGCTTTTTTAGTATCAAGATGGGAGTAATAAGTATTAAGATGGGAGTATTAAGTATTAAGACTTCATGACGTTCACCACTTAACGTTTCATGCTCCCTACTGAACCCACGCATCGTTGGTGCCTGAGCGGGCCGAAGGCAGCATTGTGTATGTATTGAAAAACTTTGTGAAACATCGTGCTCCATTTTCGCTTTTTCCCTTCCGATAGCTATCGGAATTCGCTTTTTTCCATTTTTTAGGCTTAATGGACATTTTTTAGGCTGATAATCGTGTGAAGC
>NZ_NOXX01000119.1 GCF_002251775.1 Flavobacterium aurantiibacter | reverse complement strand
TTTCGCTTTTTTCTATTTTTTAGCTTTTTAGCTGTTAGCTGTTAGATTTTTAGCTTCTTTCGCTTTTTTCTATTTTTTCTATTTTTCCCTTACGCACCTTCCCCGCGCGAACGGGTGCAGCGATATCCTTTTAGGCGTTACGTTTTTCCACTACCGTTTTGCCTNCATTGTGAAACATCGCGCTCCATTTTCGCTTTTTTCTATTTTTTAGCTTTTTAGCTGTTAGCTGTTAGATTTTTAGCTTCTTTCGCTTTTTTCTATTTTTTCTATTTTTCCCTTACGCACCTTCCCCGCGCGAACGGGTGCAGCGATATCCTTTTAGGCGTTACGTTTTTCCACTACCGTTTTGCCTAAAAGATAAAGCGGAACACGTGACGGCGTGAACCACTTTTGCGCAGCGACGACTCGTTTGCCGGCGCGCCCAAAAAAAGAAGAACCTTTTCAAAAACTGTTTCGGTGCTTTGGCTGTCTGGCTTAGACGGGCATATCACAAAAAAATCTTAAATTTTAAAATCGTTAAACAAAACACAACACTTGAGGCGCTAATAGTGTGCATCTTTGCAGCGTCAAAATCAAAAACGAACTATGTTTAAATCAAAATTTCTACTTGCCTTAGCACTGGTAGTTCAATGTAGCTTTGGGCAAAAATCGCACACCATTAGTGGTACCATCACCGATTCATCGACCAACGAAACGTTGATCGGCGTGAATTTGTACGCTCCCGAAACCAAATCGGGTGCTGCCACCAACGAATACGGGTTTTACTCGATTACACTTCCCGAAGGAAACTACAAACTGGAAATCAGCTATGTGGGTTACGGAACTCAAGTTATTGATATTCAGTTAACTTCCGACTTGCGAAAAAACATCAGTTTAATACCGGAAGGTCAGGAACTGGAAGAAGTTGTAATCACGGAAAAGCCGAAAGCCGTGATCCGACGGCCGGAAATGAGCGTGAACAAACTCTCGATCGAAACCATCAAAAAAATGCCCGTTGTTTTGGGGGAAGTCGACGTAATTAAGTCGATTCTCCTGCTCCCGGGCGTCACCAATGCCGGCGAAGGTGCTTCGGGATTTAACGTACGCGGCGGTGGTGCCGACCAAAACCTCATCCTACTCGACGAAGCCCTTATTTTTAACTCCTCCCACGTATTTGGATTCTTTTCGGTGTTTAATCCCGACGCGATAAAAGATCTAAAATTGTACAAGGGCGGAATTCCCTCGCGCTTCGGCGGAAGAGCCTCGTCGGTTTTAGACATTTATCAAAAAGACGGAAATTCCAAGAAATTTTCGATGACAGGAGGAATCGGATTGATTGCGAGCAGGTTACTTGCTGAAGGTCCGTTCGACAAAGACAAAGGTTCGTTTCTGGTAGCCGGCCGATCTTCATACGCACACCTGTTCTTGAAACTTACCGACAACCGCAACAGCGCCTATTTTTACGACCTCAACACCAAAATTAGCTACAAACTAAACGACAACAACAGCCTGTACCTTTCGGGTTATTTTGGTCGCGATGTTTTTAACCTTTCGGGTAGTTTTGAGAACATTTACGGAAACGCTACTTTAAACTTGCGTTGGAACCACATTTATAACGACAAGTTATTCAGCAACTTATCGGCAATTTACAGCGATTATTACTACGGACTTACACTCGATTTCATCGGGTTTAAATACGATTCGGGTATTAAAAACTACAACCTGAAATACGACTTTAAACACTATTTAAGCGATACCTGGAAATTGGGATACGGCGTCAACGGTATTTACTACGATTTTAATCCGGGAACGATTATTCCGGTAGGCGAATCGTCGGGAATTAACCGCCGACAACTGGATAAAAAATACGCATTCGAACCCGCAGCTTACCTGGAAGCCGAACACAAAGTCTCGCAAAAACTGAGCTTTTATTACGGTTTACGTTACAGTCAGTTTTATCGCATGGGACAATCGACCGTGAATTTATACGCCGATAACAATCCGGTGATTTTTAACCAAGAATTGCAGATTTACGAAAAAGCCACGCCAATCGGCACACGTGTATACGATTCGGGAGAAGTGATTAAAACTTACGATTTCCTAGAACCGCGATTCTCAGTATCCTACGCTTTTAACGCCGATACCTCGGTAAAGGCCAGTTACAACCGCATGGTGCAATACCTGCAACTCGTAACCAATACGGCTTCTCCGACACCACTTGATGTTTGGACACCCAGCGACCAGTACATCCGACCGCAAATTGCCGATCAAACTGCTGTTGGATACTTTAAGAATTTTAGAAACGGAGATTATTCGCTGGAAGTTGAATCGTTTTACAAAACCGTGCAAAACCGCATTGATTATATCGACGGAGCCGACTTAATTGCAAACGAAGCTTTGGAGCAAGTTATTCTTAACGGCGAACTCCGCGCTTACGGTTTGGAAATTTTAGCGCGAAAAAACTCGGGGAAAATCAACGGCTGGGTTTCTTATACTTTGTCGAAATCCGAACAACGAACTCCGGGACGTAACGCTACGGAAACAGGCATCAACAACGGACAATGGTACTCGTCTGTTTTTGATAAAACGCACAACTTGGCCGTTACCGGAAGTTATGTGCCTTCTAAAAAATGGACGTACTCGGCCAACTTCATCCTACAAACCGGACAACCAGCTACTTTTCCAAACGGACAATATCAATACCAAGGCATTACCGTTCCGAGTTACGGCTTGCGCAACGGCGATAGGCTTCCGACGTTTCACCACTTGGATTTAGCAGTTACTTATACACCAAAACCCGACAAAAAGAAAGGTTGGCAAAGCGAATGGGTTTTTAGCGTATATAACGTGTACAATCGGATGAACGCCGCTTCGATAAGTTTCTCGCAAAACGAATTCACTGGGCGTAATGAGGCAGCGCGCTTCTCTATTTTCGGAGCAGTTCCGGCGGTGAGTTATAACTTTAAATTCTAAGAAATCATGAAAAAAATATATATCCTTTTTTGTTTAGCGGCTTTTAGTTTGATGAGTTGCGAAGAAGTAATAACCGTAGGCCTAGACACAGCTCCTGAGAAACTCGTCATCGATGCATCGATCCAATGGGAAAAAGGCACGGCGGGCAATGTGCAAACCATTAAGTTATCGAAAACCGCACCGTACAACAGTCAGCTGATACCCACCGTTCAAGGCGCGGTGGTTACGGTACGTTCGCAAAGTGGGCAAACCTTTGATTTTGTGAATCAGCCCAACACAGGAAATTACATTTGTACGACTTTTGTGCCGCAAATCGACGAGGTGTACACCTTAACGGTGGTTGTCGATGGGCAAACGTACACCGCTACCGAAACCTTGAAAGGAGTTCCGGTGATTGATAAGATCGAACAGAATTTAGCGGGCGGATTTACCGGCGAAGACATTGAAATTAAGACGTTTTATACCGATCCGGCGCCTAGTGTCGATTTTTATTTATTTCGTTACAAAGCATCGTATGCGGCTATTCCGTTTTTTGAAGTAACCGACGATCGTTTTAATCAAGGAAACCAAATTTTTGATTATTTCACAGACGAGAATTTAGAAGTGGGTCAGACGATCGACATCAGTTTTATGGGCATTTCCGAGCGGTATTACAACTACATGAACATTTTGTTGAGTGTTGCGGGAAGTAATGGCGGTAGTCCGTTTCAATCGCCTCCAGCCACGGTTCGCGGAAACATTGTTAACAACACTAATCCGGATAATTATCCTTTAGGTTTTTTCAACTGCAGCGAGCGCACTACAACGACATACACGATTACAGAAAATTAAACGGATTGAACGCTAGTTGCCGAAGTACAGCGCAGCGTTTTTTACGTAAATTTTTATTTGGGGGTGCCGGCGGTGCTATCGTAGTGCTTCGCAAACGTTTCACGGAACCGCCGTCGCGCCATCCGCTGTATCTTTCCGGCAAACGAATGGTGGAAATACGATAACGCCGCAAAGGATGCCGCTGCTGTCGCTCACCCGGGCGGAGCTGCAAATAAAAAAAAATAGAAAAAATAGAAAAAATAGAAAAAATAGAAAAAATAGAAAAAATAGAAAAAATAGAAAAAATAGAAAAAATAGAAAAAATAGAAAGAAGGGAAAGAAGGGAAAGATGCGAAAGAAGTTAAAAAAGCGAAAGATGCGCCTTCGACAGGCTCAGGCACCATCTTTTTAAGCGCACAGATAACACTGAACCTCACAGAATTTTGCGCAATAGGGTACCGTTGAGG
>NZ_NOXX01000226.1 GCF_002251775.1 Flavobacterium aurantiibacter | reverse complement strand
TATTAGCAAGTATTTGCCTTTAAATTGTGTTGGCGAAATCAGCTCGTTGTTTGGATTGGGTAAGGAAAAGTCGATGATGTTTTGCTCGATTTCGGGATTTTTTAGGTTTTGCATTTCTTGCAACAACAACGGAACCACATTCGAATTCTGAAATTCTAAATCTAAGGAGTCTAACAGCAATTGAACTTGAGCTCCTGTGAATGGAACACCTTCGTCGATTAGTTCCAAAAGCGTATTGCCAACAAAGCTATTGTGCGGCTGTTTTTTCGCTAGTTCAACGAGCTTATCGTAGATTTTTATCGGGTAGTTTTCGTCATTGGCAGCATTCAATTTAAACAAACTAAAATCCGACTGCATTTTTTCGGTTTCGGTTCCTTCTAACGATAAAATAACCGGATATATCTTGGGAACAACGCCAGCGATACATTCGTTTTTGAGCAAAATGTTCAAAGAAATAGCCGTGTTTTCAAGATAAATATCGCGATCTGCCGGCGAATAATCGGTGCCAATTAGTGCACCACTTGTGTATTTCACGCTGCCTTTGAATTCAAATTTATTGTTCACAACCAAGCAACTGTCTTTTTTTCTATCATACATCAAATACATATATCCTTGGTATTTTTCTCCCTGTACCTTTCCTTTGAGTGTAAATCCTTTCTGTTGATTTTGAGCAAAGTACGTTTGATAAAATCCTAATAACAAAATAACTAATAGATGGTTTTTCATAATTGATATGCTTGATCATGTATGTAATCTCAGTTTCATCTCCACTGCTTCAGAGCTGCTTCAATCTTTTTATCGTCGGGATGCGGCGCATTTGCATCAACCAACACACCTTTCTTGTCGAAAAGCATGTAACGAGGAATACTGTTGATGTTGTGGTTTTTAAAAAATAATCCGTACGGAAATTCAGTTGCTAAAAATGAATATTGTGGACTTAACTTTTCGCGCTTCGAGGCTTCAAGCCATTTACCGGAAAACTCATCGATTGAAATGTAAATGAAAATTACATCCGGGAATTTTCTTTGCAGTTCTCTCGACGCGGGCATAGCCGCCCGACACGGTGCACACCAACTCGCCCAAAAATCAACATAAACCAGCTTCCCACGATGCTCAGCTATAATTTTTTTCAATGTAGTTTTTTCGTTGCGGGCACTAACTAAAGCCAAATTTGAAGCCGCGTAACTCGAATTTGCAAAGAGTTTCGGATAGCTACGCTTAAAATACGCTTCTGCTTCTTTGCTTTTCGAATAGCTTATAAACATTTGAAAGTACTTCGCGAACGTTTCTTTTGAACTGAAAACGGCTAGTTGCTTTAAATAGTAAAAAAGCAAGTATTTTCTCGTGTCTGAATGTATGGCAGTATCAGCCCAAACAGAATTGTATAAGCCTTCATAATCAATCATACTTTGATTAGCCAAGCGAATTAGCGCCGGTTTATGAAGCTTCTCAAATGCTGCAATAACTAAACCACAGTTGGCACCAATCGCAAAATTATAGGACTTACGCAGTATTACACTCGCTTTTTCAGTTTCAAGTGTTCGAGTATTCAACAACGGAATAATACCAAGTTGATACTCCAGCGAATCGATTTCTTTTTTTGCATAAAGCGCTTTTAAATAGCTTTCTAGTTTGTTGTTGCGCTTTTTCAACAACAGCGAATCGCTCGCTTTTTCAGCATCATTTTTAAACCGACCGTTTCTACTAAAAAAGCTGAGTTCGTCCTCAGCTGGCTTTTCTGACTCATTAAAATAACTTAACGCTTTCTGTATTCTTCCTGTTTGTTTATCAGTTAAATAGGGAAAATGATTTTTAAACGTGATAAAAACAGTATCTCCAACCGAAATTTTATAGGTATTTACAAACTGTAATCCATATTGTAACGATAGGTAAATAGGCTGGGTAGTTTTTATGGAAATCGTATCTGTTTTTCCCTGTGTGAATTTTAGTTCTTCTTCAATAAAACTACCTTGTTTGCAGTAGGTTATCGGTTTGGGAAGCATGGTGAAAGACGATTTCGAATGTTTTATCGTATCTAAAATCTTAGGTTTAACCAGTATAATCGTGCACGTGTTTTCTCCATCCACATCGAGCCCCTGTTTTTCTTTTTTAGCATCGGAGCAACTCATCAAAGCTATAAAGAGCAGGAAAATAAACAGGTAATTCGCACTGCAATAATTGTTCACGTTTTCGGTTTAGTTGTTTAATACGCTCATAAACCTAACGAATTTCGGACTTTTCTAGTGTACTCAAAAGTTAGTTTTTTTAGCGCTTTCGCGGAAAAAACAATCGTGCCATTGCATCCGTTTTCCAGACAGCAGTAAATTCTATGATTCATCAAAAGGAATCCGTGGGCGGAATAACACTTCGGTATTTTGCAGAAATGAATGTAATTTCTTTTCAACCTGACTTCGATTTAAAAATTGCGGTCATAAGACAGATAAATGCCTAATTACAAAGCGGATTTGTTTTCGTTATAGTATCGTAAAGAAATCTAAGGAAGTAAGCTCTAACGCAACAGTTTTTCATCTGGATTATTATTTGATTTCACAGTTTGCACGTTTTAAGCGTTCTAACATTGCTTTTTCAGCGAACTCAGATTTTTACTAAAACCATCAAATAATTCATCCTTTTCAAGTCCTTGTTAACGAGTTGTTAAGCGCTCAAAATCCCAAGCAAAAGCAGTATAATTGCGCTATGAAATTTAAGTTCTCTAAACTCAATATTATCATTGTTGCCGGCTTTTGTGCCATCATAGGTATTTTGATTGCACAAATTTTATGGACGCGTGAAGCCTTCGATCTCGAAGAAAAAAAGTTCAGCGGAAACGTGCGTTTGGCTTTACTCGAAGTGGTTAAAAGTTTGTACGAAGGTACTAACCACGAGCTTCCGCCGGTAAATCCGGTGCGAAAAATGGCAAACGATTATTTCGTGGTTAATGTTGAAAACGACTTTGAACCACAAGTTTTGGAGTTTTATCTCAAAAAAGAACTACAGAAATTTGGCATTCAAACCAATTTCGAATACGCTTTGTACAACTGCGAAAGCGATAAAATGGTGTACGGCGATTTTGTTCAACTAAGCGATCATGCGCCTGAAACGGCTCACCAAATCGAATTTCCAAAACACAAATCGTTCGTTTACTATTTCGCCATTCGGTTTCCAGAACAAACCAGCTACTTACTCGGCAATTTTAAGGTGTGGATTTTCGCAACTGCCGCATTAGTGCTCATACTGCTCATTTATTTATATTCTGTAATTATGTTGCTGCAGCAGAAACGGTACGGCGAATTACAGCGCGATTTTATCAATAACATGACGCACGAGTTTAAAACGCCGCTATCGTCTATTTTGCTTGCTTCCAATTACTTGGAGAAGAAAACGCAAAATCCGGAGCACCAAAAGCTAAACGCGTACAGTAAGATTATTGTCGACCAAAGTTTACAACTCAACAAACACATCGAAAATTTGCTTACCATGGCCAAATCGGAGCACGGCGGTATGCAAATTTGTGTAGAGCGCATTCGATTTACCGATTTACTCAATGAAGTGGAGGGCAATTTGCGTTTGAAAGTTCCCGATTTGGTAATCAAACGGTTATTTGACGCCGATTTCGAGCTTGTAGCCGATCCGTTTCATTTTAAAAATGTTGTTTTTAATATCATCGATAATTCGATTAAATACTGCAATCAAAGTCCTGAAATTTCGATTGCTGTAGAAGAGAGCGCTTCGGCCATTTTACTCCGCTTTGGCGATAACGGCATAGGGGTACAAACAAAAGCCCTACCACATGTTTTTGACAAGTTTTTCCGCGAAAATACGGGCAAACGCAACGAAGTTCGCGGTTTTGGCTTAGGTTTGCATTATGTGAAGCGCGTGGCAAATTTGCACAAATGGAAGATTACAGCTTTACACAACAAGCCATCCGGTTTAATTATTCAGTTTGAAATGAAGAAGCATGAAAGCTAGAATTTTATACGCAGAAGACGACGCAACTTTGGCATTTCTAACCCAGGAAAATCTCGAGGAAAACGGTTTTGAAGTGCATCATTGTACCGATGGCGAACAGGCGATCGCGGCATTTAAAAGCGAAAACTTCGATTTATGTGTTCTCGATATTATGATGCCAAAATTTGATGGCTTTGAAGTTGCAACGGAAATTCGCAAACAAAATACCGAAGTTCCAATCATTTTTCTCTCGGCAAAAACCTTGAAAGAAGATCGGATTCGCGGTTTGAAACTCGGCGCCGACGATTATCTGGTAAAACCTTTTTCTATTGAAGAACTGTTGTTGAAATTAGAGGTTTTTTTGAAACGCTCTGGAAAGACAACATCGCAAGAAAGTTTTGAGATTTTTGGCGATTTTCGTTTCAATAAAGAAAACTACGAAGTTGTCGGACCAAGCGGAAATACACTGCTCACCGAGCGCGAAGCGGCTTTATTGACTTTATTTTTGAAGAATAAAAATGCCGTTTTGAAAAGAGAAACCATTTTGGTTGAAATTTGGGGTACAAACGATTACTTTTTGGGAAGAAGTTTGGATGTTTTTGTTTCGCGTTTACGCAAAATTTTTCAGAGTGATGAAAAAGTTAAAATTGAAAACTTACACGGAATTGGATTTAAATTTGTCGTTAAATAATTAATTATGAAACAATTAATTTTAATTTGCTGCTTTGTTTTTAGCCTTTCGGCGATGGGCCAAATGCGTCAAGGAATGGGTATGGGACGCGGCAACGGTATGGGAATGGCACCAACGCCACCCAGAGAAACTAAGAAAGTGGATATGCTCGAAGAATCTTTAAAAGAGCTTACCAAAGAAATAAAATTAGACGATTTTCAGGCGGCGATTATTCGCGGTTACTTGGTAGATTTCAAGGCTAAAGTTGATGTCATAGTAGCAACCGATGCGCCCGACGAAGGCAAAATGGAAAAAATTGAAGTAGAACGACTCAAGTTTGAAGAACAGCTAAAACCCATTCTCAATCCAAATCAAGTCGAATTGTTTGAAAAATATAGAAAAAAGAAAAGCAAACGTTAAACAAGCAAAAGTCCGCCGTTTCTAGCTAATTGAAACGGTTTTGTTTTTGTAAACTCGTTGAAATTGAGACCGCTTTCCAAAGCTATTTTTTCAGCATTAGCCACAGTGAATTTCTGACCACCATTCAGAAACTGCGCAGCTAATTTCGTGATCTCAAGCAAGAATTGTAAAAATTCAATTTCAGCCTTTATACGAATCTCTCCTCGTTTAGTAACATAAACTAATTCCGAAACTGTGAATTCACGGCCCTTCTTTTGAATCGTCTTTTCGTTAAGAATGGGTGTGGTTCCAAGAAAAACGATTTGTTTGTGTGCATTTAAGTCTAAATTTCGTTCGTTTTCTAAAATAGAAACAATATAGTTTTTTGGAATTGTTGTTTTAGGGATTTTAAAATCAAACCAATTATGCAGCGGAATATCAAAGCCAACGCCGTGCATGTAATTGTACAACGAGTGTTTTAATCCGCCCGAAAAAATGCTGTGATCAATGCCCGTTTTATCGGTAAATTCTAAATCATTTAAAGCAAATTGGTGTGTGGTTGCTTTAATTTTCACACCGTATGCCTCGGGCTTTTTAGCGATCGGCGCATGCGCAGTTAACGCAAACTGATGCCAAAACCCCGATTGGATCACTCCCGATTCAAACAGCTGACGTGTCATTTCCAAACTATCAACGGTTTCCTGAACGGTTTGTGTCGGATACCCATACATCAAATAAGCATGAACTAAAATACCAGCTTCTGTAAACGAACGTGTTACTTGAGCTACTTGAGCTACCGTAACTCCTTTATCTATGAGTTTTAACAATCGGTCGGAAGCCACTTCTAAACCACCTGAAACCGCAATGCATCCCGACGCAGCGAGTAACTGACAAAGATCGTCGGTAAAATTTTTTTCAAAACGGATATTTGCCCACCAGGTTATTACAAGCTTTCGCCGAAGAACTTCCAAAGCAAAGGCTTTCATTAGCGAAGGTGGAGCGGCTTCGTCAACAAAATGAAAACCAGTTTCGCCGGTTGCTGCAATCAATGTTTCTACACGGTCGCACAAAAGCTTCGCAGTTGCGGGTTCGTAAATGCCAATGTAATCTAACGAGATATCGCAAAACGTACATTTTCCCCAATAGCAGCCGTGCGCCATCGTGAGTTTATTCCACCGACCGTCGCTCCATAATTTGTGCATCGGATTGGCCAAGGTAATAAGCGACATATAATCGTTTAATTTTAAGTCGCTGTAATCGGGCGTTCCGAGTTGGTTTTGTTTAAAATCGGGAATCAGACTGTTGTTGACGTAACGCACTTCGTTGCCTTCGCAGAAAAAACTGCGTTTAAAAGTGTCGAACTTATTCTCCCGAATGTTGTGAATGAGTTGTAAAATCGGTGCTTCGCCGTCGTCGAGTGTGATAAAATCAATGAATTCGAACACACGTGGATCGGAAACCGACCGCAATTCGGTGTTCGCAAATCCGCCACCTAATGCAATTTTAGCGTTCGGAACTCGTTTTTTCGCATGTTGCGCAATTCGAAATGCGCTGTACAAATTTCCTGGAAACGGCACCGTGAGTAGTATCAATTCGGTATTCGCGGCGAGTTCGAGTTTATCGATTTCCGAAAAAAGCAGCGTATCGGTAAAAGTTGGCGTCTGCTGTAAAGCTGTGTATAAATCGTCGAACGAATTTGCGCTTCGTCCTAAACGTTCGGCGTAACGCGTAAATCCAAAATGCTCGTCGACATTCACGCCGATGTAATATTCTAAATCTTCCAAAAAGCGCGTTGCCAGATATTTTGCTTTGTCGGTAATTCCCAAACTGCCAAAACTAAATTCCAAATCGGTATCGTCTTGGGTTCGCTGAGCATCCGGCAAAATTCCGTTAACAATTTGGTTGGCAAAAGTTTGATTCTTTCCCTGTAAAAAACGCACCACCGGATCCACGTACTGGATGTATTGTTCTTTCAGTTGTAAGATCCGTTCGGAAACGACATCTCGGGCAACTGCTTTTCCATTCACGTAAGTGGAAGAAAAAATAGTTTCTAAACCCGCTTTCGACAAAATACGAGTAGCAACTTGTAGTCCTAAATCGGCTTGAAATGCTTCAATACCTTGTGTATTTAAAAAGCCTTTAATGTAGGCCGTAGCCGGATAAGGCGTATTGAGTTGGGTAAACGGCGGTATGAAAAGTACGACAGACAAGCGTTGCGGATTTGCGTGCAAAGTTATGTAATTACGATGCTACATCAAGCCGTTCAATTTGCGTAACTTTGCCTGATATGCCAACATTCGAAAAGCGCGTTATTCCGTATACAGAGACTGGTTTGTTCAGCAAACTTATCGTCGATTATTTGCAAGAAGCAGCTGCGGTTCGGGATTTTTATCATCGTCCGGATCGGCTTGAATCTTATGCAGATCAAATTCGAGAAAAGTCGGAAAACTATTCAGATTACCACAGGAAAACCTTAGTTGCTGCGTTAGAAGTTCAATATCAAGGTTTTGAGCTCACGGAGGCGGTTCGAACAAATTTAACTGCACTGCGAGAATCGCATACGTTTACGGTTACAACAGGACATCAACTGAGCTTGTTCACTGGGCCGCTATATTTCGTTTATAAAATTGTTTCGGCAATAAATACAGCAAAAGCTTTGCAAGTTCAATATCCCGATTATCAATTTGTTCCGGTGTATTGGATGGCCACCGAAGATCACGATTTTGAAGAAATATCGAGCTTAGTAACCAATAAAGGCAAGCTCAAATGGCAAAAGGAAGCGCAAGGAGCTGTTGGCCGATTAGATACTGCTGGTCTTGAACAAATAGCTAAACTTCTAGAATCGGAATTCAATACGGGTAAGAATGCGCAAGAAATTGCACATTTATTCAAAAAAGTATATTTACAAGAAACCAGTTTAGCCGCTGCAACGCGCTTGCTGGTAAACACGCTTTTTGGTGATACCGGTCTGATTATTGTTGATGGCGACGATCGGGCGCTCAAACAACTTTTTGTTCCTAATGTAGAACGCGAGTTGTTCGAACAATTTTCTTTTAAAGCAGTTAGCCAAACCAACGAAAAGCTAAAATCGTATTCGGTTCAAGTAAATCCGCGAGAAATCAATTTGTTTTATCTAACGTCTGGTTTGCGAAACCGAATCGTTAAAGAAGAACAGCGCTTTCGCGTAGTAGACACTGATATTGTTTTTACTGAAACCGAATTGCGAAATGAATTGCAAGAGTTTCCGGAGCGATTTAGTCCGAATGTTATATTACGTCCGCTTTACGAGGAAGTAATTCTTCCCAACTTGGTTTATATCGGTGGAGCAGGGGAGTTGGCGTATTGGTTGCAGTTGAAATCCATGTTCGAAGCTGTTGGCGTTACTTTTCCCATCCTAAAACTTAGAAACGCTGCCGTTGTATTACAGCGAAAACAGTTTCAAAAAATCGAACGCTTGCAGTTAGAAATAAACGATTTACTTCGGTCGGTTACCGATTTAAGTAATCGCGTAGCAATACAGTCGGCAGATTTTCCATTGAGTTTAGATCGCGAACGAGCTGTTATTGAAAGTACGTTTGCACATTTAGAGGGCTTGATTGCTCGGACCGATAAGTCGTTTGCTGGCGCGGTTGCGGCCCAGAAGAAAAAGCAGCTTAACGGTTTAGATAAATTAGAGAAGCGTTTATTGCTTGCGCAGAAGCGAAAAAGTGCCGATGAAATTGTGCGAGCTTTAGCATTGCGGCAGTTTGTTTTTCCATTTAATCAGTTTCAGGAACGCATTTTGAATTTTTCGGTTTTTTATGCGGAATTCGGCGCCGCATTTATCGATACCTTACTTCAAGAATTTGAACCTTTTAAGTCTGAATTAGCGGTCTTCATTGCCGACACGTAAAACTATTTCAAAAAGTTATCAGCACGAAAACGTTTTCGCTTTTGTATTAGCGATTTCCGTGTAATTTCTTAATGTTAAATATTTGTACTTTTAGCGTCAAAATCACTTTAAAAGTACAGATATGAAAAAAATCTACGTTTTTATCGCAATGTTGTTTACTGCGCTAACTTTTGGGCAGGTTACATCGGTTGCAATTGTGGGGGAAGCAGCCGGAGGTTGGCCGAACGAACCAGGAAATCCGGGTCCGACAGACGTGCACCAAATGGTTTCTACGGATGGTGTGAATTGGACGTACGAGAATTTAGTTCTTACCACAGCTAATTCGCCTACGGGAGTTGAAGGTGGTATTAAGTTCCGAGCTAATAATGCTTGGACAATTACCTGGGGTGTCCTTGAATTTCCGGCGGGCACTGCCGTAAACAACGGGCAGAATATTCAAACGGTTGGTGGTGTTTACAATGTTACCTTCAATTCGAATACAGGAGCTTACACCTTTGTACCGACAGCGAATTTTCCTTCTGTAGGCATCTTGGGAACTGCTTTGGGAGGATTTGATGTAGCTGATACCGATCTTGCCACTACAGACGGAATCAATTATTACCTAACGTATACGCAATTCTCTGCAGGTCAGGTTAAATTTAGACTAGACAATGCTTTGGATACCAACTACGGTGGAACTACTTTCCCGAACGGTACTGCAACTATTAACGGTGCAAACATCAACGTACCAGCAGGTCTTTACAAAGTGTATTTCAACCTACAAACCGGCGAATACTCCTTTACTCTACCAAGTATTGGTATGATTGGTACTGCTACAGGCGCTACGAACGGATTTGATGGACCGGACATTAACTTAACTACCACAGATGGTATTAATTACACGCTCTACAATTATCCATTTGTAGATGGTCTATTGAAATTCCGTCAAGACGATTCTTGGTCTTTAAATTGGGGTGCAGACGCATTCCCTACCGGAGTTGGAACACAAAATGGTCCAAATATCCCTGTTTCAGAAAGCGATTACACTGTCAACTTCAATAGAATCACCGGTGCATATAGTTTCGAAACACCGATTCCTGCCTTAAATGTAGGTATCATAGGAACTGCAGTTTCAGCTTCTGGTTTTGATGGTGATGATGTGAATATGACCACTACAGATGGAATCACTTACGTACTCGAAAACTACACATTTACAAACGGTGAAGCCAAGTTTCGTTTAGACGATGCTTGGGTAACTTCATACGGAGGACCAAACTTCCCTAATGGTTTTGCACAGAATCCGGGAGTAAATATTCCTGTAACTGCAGGTGTTTATACTGTTAAATTCTACTCGACTAATTTACAATACGAGTTTATCGGAACCCCAACACACCCAACAGTTGGTATTCTTGGAACAGCAGTAAACGCAAACGGATTTGCAGGTCCAGACGTTAATCTAGTTACAACCGATGGTGAAACATACACACTTTCTAATTATACATTCACAAACGGATTAGCTAAATTCAGATTAAACGATGCTTGGGATACAAACTGGGGTAGTACACTGTTCCCAGAAGGTATCGGTAACCAAGGGGGCGATAATATTCCTGTGATTGCAGGAACGTACAATGTTACGTTTACACGTTCAACTGGAGCATATCAATTTGCAGCTGTGGGCGAGTTCCCATCAATCGGACTAATCGGATCAGCGTTAGACGGAACACTAACTTCCGACACTGATTTAAATTTAACCACTACAAACGGAATTATTTACACACTTCCAGAAACTACTTTCCTTGCGGGAACAGTTAAGTTTAGACAAAACGATGCTTGGACAGTAAACTGGGGTGCTACTGGTTTTCCAAACGGAGTAGGTGTTCAAGACGGTGGCGATATTCCTGTACCAGCAGGAACATATTCAGTAACATTTAATCGCCTTACAGGTGCGTACGACTTTGCTGGCGCCGGTTTCCCACTAATCGAATTGTTGGGAGATGGCTTTATCAATTGGAATACACCAGTAGCTATGGCCACTACAAACGGAGTAAATTACACATTGAATGCACGTAATTTCGTTGGAGGTCCTGTTAAATTCCGCGAAGGTGGAAACTGGAATGGCAACAATTGGGGAAGCGCTGATTTCCCAACAGGAACTGGTGTACAAGGTGGACCAGATATTCCTGTTGTAGCGAATCGTTATAACGTAGATTTCAATAGATCAACTGGCGCGTACGATTTCAAATTTGTGGAAATCGGTATCGTCGGACCAGCAGTTGCTGGTTGGGACGGGCCTGATGGATTTTTAGCAACAACCGACGGCATCAATTACCAGGCTTCTGGTGCAGACCTTACTGCAGGTCAGCTTAAATTCAGAGAAAATGCTAACTGGGCTGTAAACTGGGGAAGCGCCGATTTCCCAAGTGGTATCGGAACACAAGATGGTCCTGAAATCAATATTCCTGAAACGGGTTCTTATACCATTACGTTTAACCGAATTACAGGCGCATACACTTTCGAACTTGAAAACGTTACTCCTCAAATAAGTGTTCAAATTGCAGGTGCAGGTTTACTTGAACAAGAAAGTTCAATAATGATGACTACAACAGACAATGTTAGCTTCTCTTCTAAAGCGATTGCGTTTGTTGGTGGTCCGGTTCGTTTTGTGGTAAACAATGGTCCTGGTTCTGGAGATTTCAGTTCTGATACGTTCCCTTCTGGTATCGCCGTATTAAACGGTCCAAATATTCCTACTACAGAAAACGTGTTCAACGTTAACTACAACTTAAGTACGAAGGCATACAGCTTTGATTTTGTTGAAATTAGTTTAATTGGAAGTGCGGTTTCTGAAACGTCTGGAAATGATCTTTTATTCATATCCACCGATGGTATCAACTACACGCGAGAAGCAGTAGTACTTGTTAACGGTTCGCTTTATTTCCGCCAAAACCAAACAGATGAAACTAAATGGGGTAACGGTACTTTCCCACAAGGAACTGCGAATCTCGCCGGAAGCGAATTTCCAGTTGAAGAAGGAACCTATAACGTAAGCTTTAACAGACTTACAGGTGCATTCAACTTCGAAATTCCTGCATCTGTCGGTGAATTCAATAAAGCAAACATCAAAACGTATCCAAATCCATCAAATAATAGCTGGACAATCGATGCAGCTTCTACACAAATTAAATCAGTAAGCGTTTTCGATATCACTGGAAAATTAGTTTACGAAGCTCAAGTAAACGATGTACAAGCAAAAGTAAATGCCAGTAACTTGCCGATTGGAATGTATTTTGCCAAGATTTCAACCGAAATCGGAAGCTATACCGCAAAATTAGTACGCAACTAGAATTTGAATTAGATACGAAAAGAGCCTCGTTGATTTAGTTTCAACGGGGCTTTTTTTATTGCCGAAAAGTAAAATGTATGTTGTACTTTTGCCGAAAATTTAAAAACATGGCAACGAATCGTACTTTTACGATGATTAAACCTGACGCAGTTGAAGCAGGTAATATCGGAAACATCTTGAAAATGATTACCGACGGCGGTTTTAAAATCGTCGCAATGAAATTAACGCACTTGTCGGAAACCGATGCGAAAAAATTCTACGCTGTGCACGCTGCACGTCCGTTTTACGGAGAATTAGTAGAATTCATGTCGCGCGGACCAATCGTAGCAGCAATTCTTGAAAAAGAAAATGCAGTAGAAGATTTCCGTGCACTGATCGGCGCTACCAATCCAGCAGAAGCCGCTGAAGGTACCATCCGTAAAGCATATGCAAAATCAATCGGTGAGAATGCCGTTCACGGTTCTGATAGCGACGAAAATGCAGCCATCGAAGCAGCATTTCACTTCGCAGGTCGTGAAATATTCTAATTTAGTAGAAGTTTAGATATAAGAAAGTCGGCTTTAGGGTCGACTTTTTTTATGGCAGCTGCCTCCCAGAATTGCTGCTTCATCGAAAATCGCCGTGGTCGGCACCGGGCTGTACGCTGCCCCCGATAGCTATCTGGGTGCCACTCGGCAACTGCCGCTCGTGGCAGGATTTTCACTGCCATCCCTGCTGCAAGAAAACCGTTACCTAACGAAGTACCACTTCTTTAACAACATCCCGACGTAAGTGCTCGTTAAGCATCTTTACAATTTTATCCTTTCCGAATTGCAACTCCTGACGCAACACCGACGATGATAATTGCACATACAACGTACCTTCATTAAAATCGACGGAGAGTGTGTAACTTTTTACGCCCGATCCCATCACGTCGAACCACGCGGCTGGTACCTCGGTTTTGTCGAGTCCGCGTTGCCATTTATTTCGTGCAATGAGTTCTTGCAATACGGCTGCAATCGAATTTTCGTTGGATTTCATCTTACTTGATACTAAAAGGTTGCGGACGCTTGTAGAAATAGATCGCTCCAGCCGCTCCTTCGATTTCTAAGGAAGAGCTGTCTATAGCAATGATTTTTTCCGACCATTTTCCGTATCGGGTTTCGTAGCGCAATAACCAAATTCCTGCGCTGTCGGTAACTGTAAAACGTTCCTGAACGTCGTTAACTAAGTAGCGCCCATCGATTTGGGGATACACTTTTTTTCGAATGCCGTTGCGCGATTTTACCTGTATGAAATCAATGGACTCGTTTACTTTATACTCTTTCTTATCGCCGTCGGGTAATTCTACTTTTTCGATTTCCCAATAACCGTTTAAGTAAGCCAAATCCGATTCCGGAATGCTATCTTTACAACTCACTACCCCAAGGCAAACAAATAAAAATGCCGATTTAATTAAAAGCTTCATAGCTGTAAAATTATCTAATTATTGCCGTACTTTAAACCTTTGCTAAAGGAAATAGTCATACGATTATAAATGTTTTTCTTATGAAACTTTCAATACTACCACTTGTCTTTGTTTTGGCATTATTTGCTTGCAGTTGCCGATGGCAACAACGATTCGGATAATAATCCGCAGCCCGACACGCTGTATTACCCAACTACCGACGCAACGTGGGAGACAGTTACGGCCGAATCTTTGGGCTGGAATACAGCAGCATTTTCGGATTTGTACGCCTTTTTGGAACTCAAAAACACCAAAAGTTTCATGATTTTGTACGACGGAAGGATTGTTAGTGAGCAGTATTTTAACGGACATTCGGCACAGTCGCTTTGGTATTGGGCCAGCGCAGGAAAAACGCTTACAACGGCTTGTACCGGAATTGCCGCCGAGCAAGGATTACTCGATGTAAACGCAGCAGTTTCGACCTATTTAGGCGCAGGCTGGACGTCTTTACCCGCAAACAAAGAGCAATTGATTAAAGTTTCGAATTTACTAACCATGACCAGCGGTCTCGATGATTCGTTGGGAAATAGTGTAGCACCAGAAAATTTACAATACGTAGCCGATGCGGGCACGCGTTGGGCGTATCACAATGTTTATGTGAAATTGCAAGACGTTGTTTCGGAGGTTGCAAACAAAACCTGGGCTACATATTTTAACGAGAACCTTCGCGACAAAATTGGCATGAACGGATTTTGGTTTAGCTCGGGTGAAGACTTGAGTGTGTACAGCAGCAATACAAAAAGTATGGCACGTTTTGGTTTGTTGATGAGTAGAAAAGGAAAGTGGTTTGATCAGCAAATTGTACCCGAAGCGTTTTGTGATGCTGCTACCCAAACCTCGCAAAATTTGAATCGGGCGTATGGTTATATGTGGTGGATTAACGGAGAAAGCACGTACCGCTTGCCTCAATTACAGTTTCAATTTAACGGAAGTTTGATTCCAAGTGCTCCGGCAGATATGTATTGTGCGCTGGGTAAAAACGATCAAAAAATTTATATCGTTCCTTCTCGAAAGCTCGTTATTATACGCATGGGCGATTCGGCCGATGGTACTAACTTTGCCTTATCCGATTTTGACGATGCGCTGTGGCAAAAAATAAATGCGGTTATTCAATGAACTGCCTGAGTTTTTAAATCTATTAGTACTTTTCAGTCCTATTGTCGCAATCAATTTAGTGTTTAAGCAGTTCCAGCTTTTTATCGATATTAATTCTTGTTTCGTTATTGTCATTTTATCTCTGGCCTAAAACCAAAAAGATACTTCTTCGTAAGTCAATAGCTAAACAAAATGATAAGCAATTGGTGTCAAATACCACCTCATTATTCCAAAAACAAGTTGATTCGATTATCTTTGCACCTCAAAATTCCGAAAGACCATGTTTGATAATCTGAGCGAAAAACTCGACAAAGCATTTCACATACTAAAAGGACACGGTAAAATTACCGAGATCAACGTAGCTGAAACCTTGAAAGAGGTTCGTCGTGCTTTACTCGATGCCGACGTTAACTTTAAAATTGCGAAAGATTTTACCGCACGCGTTAGAGATAAAGCTATTGGACAAAACGTTTTAACGACACTACAGCCGGGACAACTGCTCGTGAAATTAGTGAAAGACGAATTGGTAGACCTTATGGGCGGCGATGTTGCAGGTGTTAACCTCTCCGGCAATCCAACTGTAATATTGATGTCTGGTTTGCAAGGTTCTGGTAAAACAACCTTTTCCGGAAAATTAGCCAACTACCTTAAAACCAAGAAAAATAAAAAACCACTTTTGGTGGCTTGCGACATTTACCGTCCGGCGGCAATTAACCAGTTGCACGTAGTAGGTAAGTCGATTGACGTGGAGGTTTACTCGGAAATCGAGAACAAAAATCCGGTCGAAATCGCGCAAAACGCCATCAAATACGCAAAAGCTAACGGTTTTAACTTAGTAATTGTCGATACCGCTGGGCGTTTAGCTGTTGATGAGGAAATGATGGACGAAATTGCCCGCGTGCATCAAGCCATCCAACCGCATGAAACGCTATTTGTCGTGGATTCGATGACAGGTCAAGATGCCGTTAATACAGCAAAAGCCTTTAACGATCGACTAAATTTCGATGGAGTTGTTCTTACAAAGCTCGATGGTGATACACGTGGCGGAGCAGCATTGTCGATTAAATCGGTCGTAAATAAACCCATTAAATTTATCGGTACTGGCGAGAAAATGGACGCGATCGACGCGTTTTACCCTTCACGTATGGCCGATCGTATTTTGGGAATGGGCGACGTGGTTTCGCTTGTAGAACGTGCCCAAGCTCAATTCGATGAGGAAGAAGCACGAAAACTTCAAAAGAAAATCGCAAAGAACCAATTCGGATTCGACGATTTCCTTGCCCAAATTCAACAAGTGAAGAAAATGGGTAACATGAAAGACCTTATCGGAATGATTCCCGGCGCTTCCAAAGCAATGAAAGATATCGACATTCAAGACGATGCATTCAAGCACATCGAAGCCATTATCTATTCGATGACTCCTGAAGAACGCAGCAAACCAACGTTAATTGATACAAGACGTAAAAACCGAATTGCAAAAGGTTCTGGAACCAAAATCGAACAAGTAAATCAATTGATGAAACAGTTCGATCAAATGAGTAAAATGATGAAAATGATGCAAGGCCCCGGCGGTAAGCAAATGATGAAGATGATGGGCGGCATGAAAGGTATGCGATAAGCAAGCCGCATTTTCTCCCGATAACACAACAACACAACTACTATGAATATTTTAGACGGGAAACAAACAGCGGAAGACATAAAAAACGAAATCGCAGCTGAGGTTGCAGCCATGAAAGCCAAAGGCGAAAAAGTACCGCACTTGGCTGCAATCATCGTTGGAAACGACGGCGCGAGTTTAACCTACGTAAACAGTAAGGTAAAAGCCTGCGAACGCGTTGGATTTGAGTCGACCCTCATTCGGATGCCCAGCACTACTTCCGAAACCGAACTACTCAAAAAAATCAATCAACTTAACGCCGACGATAACATCGATGGATTCATCGTTCAGCTTCCTCTACCGGATCAAATCGATACGCAGGAAGTCATTAACGCTATCGATCCGAGCAAAGATGTCGACGGGTTTCATCCGGAGAATTTTGGAAAAATGGCGCTCGATATGTCGACATTCATTCCTGCCACGCCCTTCGGAATTCTCGAATTATTAGAGCGTTACAACGTAGAAACCAAAGGGAAACACACCGTAGTTATCGGTCGCTCGCACATTGTTGGCCGCCCGATGAGTATTCTCATGGGTAGAAAAGGGTTTCCCGGAAATTCGACTGTTACACTCACGCACAGTTACACAAAGAACATCGCACAAATTACTACCCAAGCCGATATCATCATCACAGCTTTGGGCGTTCCCAACTACTTAAAAGCCGAGATGGTTAAAGACGGCGCCGTAGTTATCGATGTGGGAATTACGCGCATTGCCGACGATACAACACCAAAAGGTTACCGCATTACGGGCGACGTTGATTTTGAAAACGTAAGCAAGAAAACCTCGTACATTACTCCCGTTCCCGGTGGTGTTGGTCCGATGACAATTGCAATGCTTCTAAAAAATACGCTTTTAGCAAGAGAGCAACGCAGGTTGGTGAAGTAACTTTTTTAGCTACAGTTTTTTAAAGTTGCGGAATTGCAGTTAGATAGTCAAAGAAGTTGGTTTGCGGTTTTTTTAACTCATTTTTTTACGCTTGCTCTACTGCAATAGTTGCTCAACAATTCTAAATACATCGTTTCTATAATAGGCTGATACGCTAGAAAGGTATACTTTAAGTTTATTTCTTTCTACATGGTTATAGATGTACTTGGCAATATTTGTGAAATCCGATTCATTTGTAGAATAGTAAAACGACATACTACAAACATCCTTAACAAATTTTGATTCACTGAGTTGTAAAGCAGTTTCTTTGTACTTATCTATGATACCACTATGGTAACTAGTTCGCAATAGCTCTAGCAAATCAAAGGTTTTTCCATCGAGTTTTTTTACCTCAAAATAAAAGTCAAAAGCTTGCGTACTTCCATTTTGGATCGCATATCTCGCCTTGTTTAAAATGGCAACTCGGTATTTTTTAAATGCCTCAGCTGGAGCATTTGCCTGCATGAAAAGATACTTTTCAATTTCATAGATGTGTTTTCCGTGAGAACTTAACAAAGAAGTAAGTTTTTGAACATCGTTTCTTTCCTCGTAAATGCCAATCAAAAACTTAACATACGGTATGTTATAATTTTCATTGACATTCCTATTTATTTGCTCGATACAATATTCTTCGGCCTTTTCAAATTGTCGGCATTTAATTAAGGCTCCAATCAACGCGCAATTGTAGTCGTTTTGATAACTTCTCGGTCTAAATTTACTGTAGTTCTCGTCGAACAAGTTGTTATCTATAAAAATTCTAAAAAAGAGTTTTTCCAATTCATAGTTAAAACCAAAATAGTCGGTTTGAGCTTTAACGTGAATTGCATTTACTTGCTGTGCAACAAATCTTGCAATAGCATTTTTTTGAATTTCATTTGATTTTGAATGTTCGTAAATGCTTTGGCAAAGCTCAATATCAGTAGTATACATTTCTTGCTCGAACAAGAGTGAAAAATAAAATTGCATACTCGTTTGCCATACGTCAAAATCGCTAATTTTAAATAACGACAGTACTAAATTGTTGTAAATGTTTTCGATCAATTTTGTTATTCGAGGACTCGAAATGTAGTATCTGCGTCTAAAATCTACAATCTCAGTAGTCAATGCTTTCACGAGTTTATATTTAGACTCATCTATCACAGTACTAAAAATAAAATCTTCTATGGGTTTTAATGCGAGTAACAAAGCGTCGGTTATTTTTTTAAGCTCATTCGTTTCGATTTTTCTTCTTTTTGCTACGACTGAAAAAATACAATCTTGAATGGTCTTTTTTATGGTTGCTTCGTCAATAACAGCTGCTTTTAAATCAAATTCATTTTTAAAAATAAAGGCAATTTCTTTGTTCTTTTTCAAGAGTTCCGCAAGCCAAAGACGTAAATCGTCGTTTGATACGGTTTCGAGTACTAACTCAATTTCCGTCAATTTCTTTTTAGGTGTCTTTTTTACGATAACTTTCTCGGTTTTTTTCTCCGATAAAAAATGGGCCAGCGCAATAATGTGATTGCAAATACCACCATTTTCACAATCGCAATTGGTTCCCTTTATGTTTTTTTTCGCATCAAAAATTATTTGAACATCGAAACTTTCCTTGTTTTCATCTACGTAAGCAACAAAAGTATCTTCGTCTGTTTGATCTAAATCGCGAACAGTTAGTTTTTTAGCTGTTTTTAGTTTGTTTTTATTTTCTTCTAGAAGCTTATTTAGTGTCATAAAAATAATAATGCGGCTCAAAACAAAGCTTTCGATGTGATAGAGCATAATTTACTACAACAACAAATATAACGGTGTTTGATTTAATAGGTAAGCATCAGCAAAATTATCAAAGCTTTAAGTTGCTGTATTTTTAAGCAGCTCATCCCGTTTTACGCTATAGTCCTCGTGCAAAAAGCGGTGTTCATAGGGCCAAAACCGGCTTCTTGGGTCGCCGTTTTTAGCCCAATTCACACACGCTTTCTGCACTCTNCACAAAATCCTGTCCTTCCCGAGATTTTGGATCAAGGATTGCGCCGCTCACCGGATCGTTATTTTGGTCAAAAAAGGAGTGAGTGGTTTTCAATGACCTAAAAGAAAACATTGTAGCTTGAATTGTAATAATTAGTGCAGGGTTTAAATTTTAAGTACTTGAGTCAATAATCTTTATGAGTTGCCATTTAGAATTGATATATTTAAAAATAAATTGAACGTAAACTCCTGTATCTTCTACCTCTGCCGTTAGGGTTACATTATCAGCTTTAGAATTCCATGCTGTTTTCATTTTAACATCGATCATAAAATACTCCCAGTTGTTTTTTGGAATGGTACTAATCATGGAGACATCACCATTTTCGCCCGTTGCATAACATTCCACCTTGTCGTAAATTCTATTAAGTTGTTTCGCCTCAGAGAAGAAAAATTCTATTTTCAAGAGCGAGAAGTCTTTTTCTGCTTCTGCTTTTTCGTTCACTTTCTGATTGGAACAGGAGTAGAATGACAGAATAAAGACAAAAATGAGTAGTAATTTTTTCAAATTGAAATACATTTTTTATCGGTGTTCGAAGAATCTCCGCTAAAGCTACGATTTCCTCAAAGGGTAAATTTAAGAATAGCTAGTAGGTAACTCTTTCCATTAAAAAATACAAAAGTACTAACCCGTTCTTTTTTGGGCAACTTCGCCATAACTAATTATCCGCTACCGTGCTATCGGGTGACTCTGGTAATTTGGCAGGGATTGCATTGGAGGCTTTGCCGAGCAGATGAGGTAAATTCACTTTTTTATATAGGTAACACAATTGCGCCATAAAGTTAACACTACTATACTATTTTAATACACTATCTACAACCACGCCTCGGGATTCGTGCGGATATAAAAAAGCCCCTACTTTAAGGATTTACTATTTTAATTTGGGATGTTACCTGTGATAATCAAATAATCTTTGTTTTTTGTAATTTCTGCAAATATGGTATCACTATTTATCCGAAGTATAGGATATACTTTATTAAATAAAATTACATCACCGTTTACCTTTTTTAAAGAAAGATCTTTAACTAACAAATCCTCATTTGTATAATGATTGTCTTTCTCAAAAAATTTTGTGTAAAGTCCTTCTGATGCACAAGCCTGAAATTCTGTTAATTTACCATCTTTATATTTATATGTTTTTTCAATTGTTAATGTTCTTCCCTCTTGTTTAATAAATGCAGGACAGCCTGAATTTTCAGTATAATAAGCATAAATGATCTTTAAATTGCCGCTATATTCGCTTTTACAGGAAATAACAACCAAAGACAATAGAAATAAATTACTTAGTAGGTTTAATAACTGTTTTTGTTCTTTGTACATATTTTCTAGGTTGGACTATTATTTTTACAACCGAATTAGTTTTATTCGCTTGCTTAGTAATGCCATTAATAACTCTTTTAGTTTCTGCGTCTGAGGTATTTGTAGAAGAATTATTTGGGTTAACAATAGTGAAACAAGCCAACGAACCCGAGTGTCTAATCCTATTTTCTTCTTCATTTTTATAAATACCTCCTACATGAAGCATAACACTACTTGCAGTTGTGCTATTCTCTCCTTTATCATTTTTTCTTGGTGCGGAATTCAAAATATTACTACCATTTTGCTCTAATTCAAATGCTGCTGTATCGTTTTTGTGTGGATATGGAGCAATGTAATCTGTAACATATTCATTTGAACTTTCTGCTGCCGGTTCAAACGCAAGATTATCTAAAGTCATAGTGTTTCCACCATCTTTGTTTACTTTCCAAGCATCTCTTGTAACCATGAAGCTCATCTTGAATTTTGGATCTTCATCGTCGGTCACATTAACTTGATATATAGGTACCTTTATTGTATAATAAGCAAATTTGCCTGCGTTATAAGAACCAACTATTTTTTGATATGCGTAACCTACAACTTTATTTGTTATGGTTATGATTGGATCTCTTCCATCTGGGTCAATGTAAAGTATTNGGCTTCTTGGGTCGCCGTTTTTAGCCCAATTCACACACGCTTTCTGCACTCTGGGCTGCCGCTGCAACCGGGGCTAGGGCATACGTTACTAACGTTTAGTGGAAAAATACCTATAAGTAGGTAGTTTTAGCAGGAGATAATCCCATAAATTAGCGAGGTACAAATGTAATGAGTAGCACAAAAGGCGAAACAAGTTTTCAGTTTAGCACATTCAAAACACGCATAAATTTTTTGATGCAAGGTGTTGTTATTAAATGATTTAATCTTGTTTTTAAAAATTAAGAAAGTGAAGGGAATCACGCCAATTAATGAGTTAACCATCATTTTAACACGTGTCGTATTAGTAAAAATAAGCACGTATCTTTGTTGAAAATGAAAGGAAAATGAACACCAAATTAACGTTGACAATCGAAAAAGAAGTCATTAAAATTGCGAAAGAATACGCAAAAGAAAAAGGACAAAGCCTTTCAGAAATGGTTGAAAACTATTTCAAGTTTGTTACTGTCAATCGAGCAGAAATAAAAGAAAAACAGCTCTCACCGAAAGTTAGAAAGTTAAGAGGAATTATCAAAACGGATGATAATTTCGACTACAAACAAATTTTAACTGAAGAACTTTCTAAAAAATATGGCATATAAACTTTTTGTAGACTCTGATGTTGTGATCGATTTTTTCACCGACAGAGAACCGCATGCGAATCCTGCAAGTGAGCTTTTTGAACTGAATGAACAAGGAAGTGTTAAACTCTTTTTGTCTGCTGTTAGTATTAACAATATATACTACGTAGTTCGAAGATTTTTAGGTCATAAAAAAAAATTGAAGTTATAGAAACGTTGACAGAAATGACTGAAATCATTGGAACAACTAAAACAGAAATTGTTCGAGCATTAAAAAATGATTTTTCTGATTATGAAGATTCTATTCAATATTCTTCCGCTCTAACCATAAAAGACTTAGATGTGATTATCACGAGAAATATAAAAGATTACAGAAATTCTTCAATTGCTGTGATGACTCCGTTGAATTTCCTAAAAATGAAAGAGAAAAATAACAACTAACACACCTAACCCCTCCACAACATCCCTCACCAAAACATAAAAATTCCAAATCAGAACGAACCCAAACAAAACGTTTTAAAACACGCTCGTTCCCAACGATTTTTCCGGTAACGATTGCCCGCGGCCGCGATTGCAGAGGAAATAAAGTTGTGGCAACGGCCTGTGTTTGCGTTGCAGGAAAAGCGACCTGCGGAAGCTTTGCTGGTAACTGCAAAAACGGCTGTTGCAAAGCTTTATTGAAACGGAAAGCGCGAAATGCCGCCCAAAAAATTACAACGCTAATTTGTCTTTGTTAATTCTCCAAAAGTAGCCCGCAACCAGTGCTAATGCGCATAGTATCAGCGTAATTTGGATAGCAACCGGAATTTCACTTTCAGCTGCACGCGTTCCGAATGCCCACAAAGCGGGTAAAATAACGATTATGGTTTTTACGCGGTGGTAGAAAATTTGAAAAACAATTGCCGTAGCCACAACGGCCATAACAATTGCAATAGGTTGCTCGAGCGTTTTGAAAAATTCGAAGCCCGATTTTAAACACACGATCGCGGCATTTAAAACCGTTGCCAACGTAACCCAACCCAAGTTTAAAGCTGGAGCCCAGGCGAGATATTTGGCGTACGTAAAACTCTCGTTCGACTCGGAAAGCAAACGATCGGCGGCGTACAGCAAACACAATACCTGAGTGACTAGGGAAAGCAGCGCCACCGTGGTATAACCATCGATGAACAGAAAACCCCAAGTGGCATTTGCCACGTGATGTACGATTAAAACGGCCATCACTTTTTTGATTTTATCGAGCGGCAACGTAGGTTTTACGAGTAAATAAATCGAAAAACCAATTTGAAAAAGGAAGATCAAACTCCATATTCCAAAGGTGTAACCCGGCGGTGTTAGCAAGGTTTGATACTGTGCCGAAACCGCGCCGATACTGCTGCCGTGGTAGTTTCCTGAGCCAGTGAGGTAATTGCCATACAGCATAAATGCCGTTGCAAGAAAAAGTAAGATTTTGTAAAATTTGTAACTCATAGCGCGCAGGATTCTGCCTTAAAATTAGAAAAAAACCTTTAGTTATCGGGTGTTACCAACAAAATCTAATCGAAATCGTCGATCTCGGAATTTTCGGCAGTTCCGTGTGATTCGGCAATTAACTGCTGCAATTCGGTCAGTTCGTCGACACGCAATTCTCGAAATTTTCCGACAGGCAAATCCAAAACAATGTTCATGATTCGTATGCGTTTGAGCGCAGTAACCTCGTAACCCAAATACTCGCACATGCGGCGAATTTGGCGGTTTAAACCTTGCGTAAGCACAATTTTAAAAACGTATTGACTAATTTGCGTGACTTTACATTTTTTAGTCACCGTATCTAAAATCGGTACGCCGTTGGCCATGCGGCTAATAAAGCGTTCGGTTATGGGTTTGTTTACCGTGACGGTGTATTCTTTTTCGTGGTTGTTTCGCGATCGCAATATTTTATTGACGATATCGCCGTCGTTGGTTAGTAGTAATAATCCTTCGCTGGCTTTGTCGAGTCGGCCAATCGGAAAAATGCGTTCGGGATACTTAATGTAATCAATAACGTTGTTGCGCACATTTTGGTTGGTGGTAGTTTCGATTCCCACTGGCTTGTAAAACGCTAAGTACACGTTTCTTTGCTGTAGTTTAATGCTTTTTCCGTCGACATAAACCACATCGGATTCGGCAACTTGGCTTCCGGGTTCGGCTAGGGAATCGTTAATTCGAACCCGACCTTCGGCAACCAGCTTGTCGGCCTCTCTTCGCGAACAAAAACCGCTTTCGGAAATGTACTTATTGATTCGTTTGGTCATTTATGAGGCTTTTAAAAAGCTGAGTAATTGTTGGTAGAGATTCGCATCGTGCAACGAATGACCTAATTTTTTGGTCGGTACGAAGGTAACATCTTTCCAGTTAGCAATAATTTTTTCGCTTTCGCTGAAGGCAACTACATCGTCGTGGGCGTCGTGCGCAACGAAACCTTTAATTTGCAGCGACTTAACGAAGATTTTACTGGAGAACAACTGTGTTTCTACATTAAATCTCGTTGAAAACGTTTGTGTGAGTCCGCGAACATTTCTCGGACGCAGCGATAAAATGCGGGCGTAATTAGAAATGAGTACATCTAAATCGGATGGCGCACCTAAAATAGCCGCTTTTTCGACCGTTTCCGGATTGCTTTTGTGCAAAGCGTAAATACTTGCCGATCCGCCGATAGAATGCGCGATAAGCTGTTGTATTCCGAATTTCTGAATCATAGCGGCTATGACTTCTGCGTAAAGCGGAACGGTAAAGAGCGTACCCGACGATTTTCCGTGTGCTGGAGCATCGATTGCATAAATATCAAATTGGGCTTTTTTGAGGTAGGGAAGGAGTTTCTTCCAACGTTTGCTGTTGCTTTCCCAACCGTGAACCAACAAAATTTTCTTACCGTTTCCTGGAAAGCGGTACACGGCAATATCGTGATCGGCAATGTTGTGTATTTCTTTCTCGGCAGTTTGTAAGACTTTAGGAATTTTTCCGAGCTGAATTTTGCCTTTTCGCGGCGTACAAAAAATCTGGAAAGCTAAAGCATCACTTTTCTTGGGCGCAACTAGGTGCAAGACGTTTAAAAATGCGCCTATAGATTTGGTGAGAATGCGGTACAAAAACGGATGCATATAAAATAACTGCGGTAAAGGTCGGAAATTCTTGTGGTTTTCGGCGGTGTTGTATAAAATACGCGGCTAAATCAGTGCGGCCGCTTGGACATTACGGATATAATGAAATGTCGAACATAAAAAAAGCCGTTCAAACGAACGGCTTTGTATGCTAAGTGTCTGCTATTACAAGCTTGCAATCAAGGCTTCAATTTTTTCGCGCTCTTCGTTAGCCAAAGCAGCATCTACAAGGATTCTTCCAGAATGCTCGTTGGCGATGATTTTCTTGCGCGCAGCAATTTCCACTTGTGTTTGTGGTGGAATAGTAAAGAACGATCCGGCGCTAGCACCACGTTCGATAGAAACTACCGCTAAACCGTTGCGAACGCTGTTTCTGATGCGGTCGTAAGCAGCGAGCAAGCGCGGTTCGATAGCCGCACGAAACTCTTCAGATTTTGCTTGAAGCGCAGTTTCTTCTTTCGAAGTTTCGTTCATGATCGCTTCCAGTTCCGATTTCTTGTGGTTCAAGTGTTCTACTTTCTGTGAAAGTTTCTCTTCCGATTGTTCTACAACTTGCTTTTTGTATTCGATAGAAGCACGCATTTCTTTAATGTGCTTTTCCGCCAATTGAATTTCCAATTCTTGGTATTCAATTTCTTTAGCTAAAGAATTAAATTCGCGGTTGTTGCGAACTGATTCTTGCTGTTTGGTGTATTTTTTAATTGCTTCACGGTGCTCCTCGATAGCGTTTTTGCGCTCTTTAATTTGGTCTTCAATAACATCGAGTTCCGATTTAAGTTTTTCCGTACGCGACTTCAAACCCGCAACTTCGTCTTCTAAATCTTCCACTTCCAAAGGTAATTCACCACGCACGCTGCGGATTTCGTCAATTCGTGAGTCAATTAATTGTAAATCGTAAATCGCTCTTAACTTATCTTCTACAGTCAATTCTTTTGTGCTAGCCATATATTACAGGTAATTTACCGGATTAGTATTCGTATTCGCTAAAATGATTGCAAAATTAGGCAATTTTTCTTTAAGAAAATCAGCGATTTTGTATTTTGTAAATTGCTCGGTTTCGTAATGTCCACCGTCAACTAAAAGCAGCTGATTTTCAGCGCTAAAGAAGTCGTGATACTTTAAATCGGCCGTAATATATGCATCGGCTTTCGCTCTTTTTGCCGCGTGTATTGCCGAACTTCCCGAACCACCAAGTACTGCCACGCGCTTTATCTTCTTATTAATGAAAGCACTGTGACGCAAAACGGGTGTTTTCAAAACACTTTTCGTCAGTTGTAAAAAATCGGCTTCGCTAAGCTCGTTTTCAAATTCGCCTATCAATCCCAAACCTGCGTTCGAACTTTCGTTTTCCAATTTGTAAATTTGGTAGGCAACTTCTTCGTACGGATGCGCCTGTTTCAATGCGTTTAACAGTGCGGCTTCCTGTCCGGCTTCAAACAGCATTTCCAAGCGAACTTCATTTACCTCAGAACGCTTGCCAACAGCACCAATAACGGGCGTCGCGTCTTCCTCCGGTTTAAACGTTCCCGTTCCGTTGTTTGAAAAACTACATTCGCTGTAGTTACTGATGTGGCCACCCCCCGCCATAAAAAGCGCATCTTTTACTTGGTTAACATTGGCTTCGGGTACGTAAGTAGTTAACTGTCGGAGTTGTTCTTTTTTAGGAACGAGAAACCGACAATTTTGCAAACCCAAGGCTTCGGCCAAGTACGCACTTACGCCCGCCGCATCGTTGTCTAAAGCCGTGTGAATAGCATAGAGTGCAATATCGTTTTTGATCATTTTCAAAACAGCACGTTCCACGTAGTTTTTGCCGGTAATCGACTTCAAACCACCGAAAATAATGGGGTGAAACGCTACAATAAAATTGCAGTTTTTAGCCACGGCTTCATCGACTACTGCTTCCAAAGCATCGTGACAAACCAGAACGCCCGTCACTGTTTGCTGGGTATTTCCCAATAATAAGCCAACGTTGTCGAAATCTTCCGCACGCCGCAATGGAGCAAGGCTTTCCAGCACTTTTAAAATTTCACCTACTTTCATACACTAAAATTTTCGCTAAAGTATCGATATTTGCGCAGCAACGAAACCATTCGCTGTGGGTTACTGCAAACGCCTATGAAATTTCTTCGGTTTCTTCTCTTTCCTTTTGCTGTCATTTACGGTTGGATTACCGCTGTACGCAATTTGCTGTTCGATTTTCAGCTGCTGCGTGGAAAAACGTTTGATGTACCGGTTATCAGCGTTGGAAATTTGTCGGTCGGCGGAACAGGTAAAACACCACATGTTGAATATCTAATTCGCACATTGAGTGCATCTCATCGTGTAGCTGTTCTCAGCCGCGGTTACAAACGGAAATCGCAAGGTTTTGTGCTCGCTTCGGCCAATTCTACAGTAGCCGACCTAGGTGATGAACCTTTCCAATACCATCGAAAATTCCCGCAAATTCAAGTGGCCGTTGATGCGAATCGGCGTCGGGGAATCGAATTGTTGAGTCGGAGTTCTTTCCAACCTGAAATCATTTTGCTCGACGATGCTTTTCAACACCGTTATGTAAAGCCGGATGTTCAGATTTTACTGAGCACTTTTGAGCAACCTTTTTTTTCCGATTTTTTACTGCCGACAGGAAACTTGCGCGAATACCGCAGCGGCGCCAAGCGAGCAGATTTGATCGTAATTACCAAATGTCCGCCAGATTTAAATGCTCAGGTTTTAGCTTCGTATGTGTCTGAAATAAAGCGCTATTCAAAAGCCGAAGTTTTTTTCAGTACTGTTGGCTATGCCGAGCAAACGGAAGGCGATTTTCAGCTTAAAACATCCGAACTTCCGCAACTTAAAAAAGCGATTTTTACAGGGATTGCACAGCCAAATCCCTTCGTAGCTCAGATTTTAAACCCAACCGATGCTGTGTTTGAATTTGCTGATCACCATGATTTGACGGAGTCGGAACGGGCGATGATTCAAAAAAGTGCCGATCTGGTTGTAACGACCGAGAAAGATTATGTTCGGGTAAAATCGGTTTGGGAAAAGCCGGGTTTGTGTTATTTACCTATTCAAGTGCAGTTCGTCGACGAGGCAAATTTTTTAGCGGCGTTCGAGCGCAAGTTCACAAAATGTGCCGCTATTCTACGGAAACGTTCATAAACTGGGCGATCGTTTTGTAAAACGTAGTCGGTTCAAATGGTTTTGTAATCACTTCCGACATTCCATATCCCATGAGCATATCTCGATTTTCCAATAAAGAAATTGCCGTTAAAGCAATTATTGGCGTGGTGGAATCGAAATTTCTGATTTGTTCGGTAGCCGTGGTTCCATTCATTCCAGGTAAGTGAACATCCATCAAAACCAAATCAAATTTGCGCTCTTTTAGTATAGAAACTGCATCTTCGCCGGTTTCGACAATTTCGCATAAAATCGATTTCTTTTCCAGCATGCGCTTGGTGATCATTTGGTTGATTTTATTGTCTTCAACTAAAAGCACTTTCTTTTCCATGAGCACACTTTCATCTACAACTTTTTCGGGTATTTGTACGCTTGCTTGCTCTTCGTATTTAAAATAGCAAGTAAAACTAAAGGTACTTCCTTTTCCCATTTCACTTTCTACCTTAATTTTAGAACCCATAACGCTTAAAATGCGTTTAACAATGGCCAAGCCCAAACCGGTTCCGCCGTACTTGCGATTAATTTCGTTACTCCCTTGCTTAAAGCTCTCAAATACAGTCTCGATCTTATCTTTAGGAATTCCAATTCCCGTATCACTGATGATGAATTCTATCGATACCCAATCTTTATCAAACGCGCCAACACGCGCATGTAGTTTGACGCTCCCGTTAGAGGTAAACTTCAAAGAGTTATTGAGCAAATTCAATAGCACTTGCGACAGCTTAATCCGATCGCCAAAAGTCCGTGTAGGAATTCGATCGTCAATGTCTAAAATTAATTCGTTTTTGTGCTCTTTGGCGAGCTCTTGAATAGAGTTTACCAAGTCTGACAGCAATATGCGAAAATCGAAATAGTTTTCGTCCAACTCTAAGGTATTCGATTCAATTCGTGTGATTTCGAGAATTTCATTTATGTAATTCAGCAGGTGATTGGCGCTGAATTTCAACGAATTCAAATACTCTAGTTGATGTGCTTCCGGTTTTTCAGATAATAGCAAGTGTGTTAATCCAGTGATGGCGTGCAAAGGCGTTCGCAGCTCATGACTAACTGTCGATAAAAACTCAGATCGAACTGCCGAGGCTTTTTCTGCGCGCTCTTTAGCGATTTGCAGTTCTTGGTTTTTCTCTTTCAGTGCTTTATTACTTTGCTTTCGAATGCGATTATTTCGGTACAACGACATACAAAGCAACGACAAAATCGCAACCGATGAAAAGCTCAAGATGTTTATTAACTTAGAAAATCGCTCTCCCGCGTGATCTAAAGAAACGTCGGCCTTGATATTGGCATTAATACCCTGTTCTTTTGTCGGTTCGTTTAATGATGAGAATAAAATAGGCTTCACAGAAAAGCTAGACTGGATAGCAAACAAGTAGCCGTTACACAGCAATAGTGCAACTACGAGAACTAAAGATTTATGTCTGAGAAAACCTTGCAAAATTTATAAGTTACTGTTCAAAAGTAGCATTATTTTTTGGCTATGTGCCGCAAAAGGTCAATTATTCTCGACGAATAACCGGTTTCGTTATCGTACCAACCAACAATTTTGACCATTCGATCGATGACCGAGGTTAGTTGCGCATCAAATAAACACGAATTTCGGTTTCCCAAAATATCTACCGAAACAATTGGATCTTCGGTGTAAGCAAGAATTCCCTGATACCTGTTTTCGGCTGCGAATCGGAACGCTGCATTAATTTCTGAAACACTAGTTTCCCGACTCACATAGCAAGTAATATCCGTTAACGAACCGTCGGGAACCGGAACGCGAATACCGCCTCCGCCCATTTTATTCGATAAATTTGGAAAAATACGTGTCAAAGCTTTTGCTGCTCCCGTTGTCGTCGGAACAATCGATTGCGATGCAGCTCGCGCTCTACGCAAATCTTTATGTGGTTGATCATGCAAACTCTGATCGGTAGTGTAGGAGTGAACCGTGGTAATGTACGCCTGCTCAATGCCACACAACTCGTCGATAATTTTCAACATGGGTGCCGCGTTATTCGTCGTACAACTCGCATTAGAAATCAGTTTTTCACTGCCGTCTAAAACCGCTTCATTCACACCTAAAACCACCATTTTGATAGCTTCTGTTTCCGATGGTGCAGCTAAAACAACCTTCTGTACACCCGTTTTCAAATGTTGCGAAAGCTCGTCTACGGTTTTAAACTTTCCAGAACTTTCAATAACGTAATCCACCGAGTGCCGATCCCAAGCAATATCGGCCGGATTGCCGTGTTGCGAATAACTAATCTGATGCTCATTAAGTTTAAAACCTTCTTCAGTACTAACAATTTCATCCGATAAAATACCGTGAATACTGTCGTATTTCAACAAATGAAGCATCGTACTTTTGTCGGCAACGTCGTTTATAGCAACTACTTCAATGTCGGTTTCTCGCGCCAGTAAACGCAATACAGTGCGACCAATACGGCCAAAACCGTTAATGCCAACTCTAATTTTTGCCACTTATAAAATGTGCTTTTGTGCTTTATACGACGAGCGAACCAAGGCACCGCTTTCAACGTGTCTAAATCCTAAGCTGTAGCCGTATTCTTCGTATTTCTTAAACTGCTCAGGTGTGATAAATTCTTTCACAGGCAGGTGTTTTTTACTCGGCTGCAAGTATTGGCCAATCGTTACTACGTCAACATCGTTGGCACGTAAATCGCGCATGGTTTCCATAACTTCCGCCTCAGTTTCTCCCAAACCAAGCATAATTCCGCTTTTTGTTCGGTTAATTCCGTTGGCTTTCAAATATTTTAAAACGGCTAACGAACGATCGTATTTCGCCTGAATACGTACTTCACGTGTTAGTCGGCGTACCGTTTCCATATTGTGCGATACCACTTCTGGATTGGCTGCAACAATGCGGTCAAGCTGTCGCTCGTTTCCTTGAAAATCGGGGATAAGCGTTTCTAAAGTGGTTCCCGGACTCATACGTCGGATGGCAGCCACCGTTTCTTCCCAAATGATCGATCCACCGTCCTTCAAGTCGTCGCGATCTACGCTAGTTATAACTGCGTGTTTGATATTCATGATTTTAATGGAACGCGCAACTTTTTCAGGTTCTTCCCAATCAACGGTCTCGGGTCGGCCTGTTTTTACGCCACAAAAACCACACGAGCGCGTACAAATATTGCCGAGAATCATAAACGTTGCCGTTCCTTCTCCCCAACATTCGCCCATATTCGGGCAACTTCCCGAGGTGCAAATCGTGTTTAATTTATATTGATCTACCAAACCGCGTAATTCGGTGTATTTTTTCCCGATCGGCAGTTTCACCTTTAGCCATTTTGGCTTGGCTTGCGTAGTGTTTTGTTGTTCTAAAACCGTCTCCATAGTTTCAAATTACGAGGTAAAGATACGTTTAAAATCTTGTTTTTTGTGGGCGGCAATTCCCGCTTTTCACTTCAAGTACGCAAAGCAATATGCGCGTTCACTCGGCGCACAACGGGCTTCCTGCGGTCGCCGTTTTGCTTCGGTTCACGCAGCAAATTGCTTTTTGCGCGCTTTCCGTTGCAATCGGGGCCGCAAAAGCGTTACAACACAGTCTTATCCGATTCTTCCGCTTCCTTCTTGTCGTAGTGTTCCCGAATCTCAACGGGCTTAGCACCACCGTGCATACGCATTTGCAACACGTCAACCAAAAGCGAAAACGCCATGGCAAAATAGATATATCCCTTCGGAATTTCCACACCGCAACCTTCCGCTACAAGCGAAAATCCGATCAACAAAAGAAAGGCCAACGCCAGCATTTTAAACGCCGGATGCTTGTTTACGAAATTACTGATAGGTTCGGCAGCAAACATCATTATGGCAACTGTTACAATCACCGCAACATACATAACCCACACTTCGCGAACCATTCCTATAGCTGTTATAATCGAATCAATCGAGAAAACCATGTCCATTATTAAAATCTGAACCAGCACTTTTCCAAAGGTTACCGCCGCTGTTTTTACGGTTTGATCGCCACTAACACCTTCCATTTTATGGTGAATTTCAGTTGCGCTCTTGTACAACAAAAACAAACCTCCCGCCACTAAAATCAGGTCTTTACCCGAAAATCCTTTTTCAAAAACATGAAACAAAGGTTCTTCGAGTTTGAGAATAATGCCAATAATCAGCAGTAAACCAATTCGCAAAATTCCGGCAAGAATTAATCCCAATCGGCGTGCTTTTTTCTGTTCGCTAGCAGGTAATCTGTTGGCTAAAATACTGATAAAGATTACGTTGTCTATTCCTAGAACAACCTCTAAGGCAATTAAGCTGAGTAACGAAATAAGTAACTCGTATTCCATAAGTTCTGTTAGTTTGTGCGCAAATTTAGTTGCTGTTTAAGCTTTGTTGTATCTTGTTTAGGGTACTTTAACAAATTTTATTCTGTTACCTTTGGCCGCTTAAAATAGCAGCAAATTTAATTCGAAACCATGGAAGTAAAAGATACCAACGGCACATTGCTACAAGACGGAGATACCGTAACCGTTATTAAAGATTTAAAAGTGAAAGGTAGTTCGGCAGTCATAAAACGCGGAACAGTTGTTAAAAACATTCGCTTAACCGATGACCCTGCGGAAATCGATTGCCGGGTAAATAAAGTTGCTATGGTTTTACGAACTGAGTTTGTGAAAAAAGCCTAATGCAATCCGCTTACTCAATAGTTTAAATCTTTGAAATCAAAAATCGATTACCAGAAAACGCATTCGGTAAATCTGCTTCAGCACAGTCGTTTCAACTCAATTTCTTGGCTAATATTCGCCTTCGTTGGCAATGATTTCCGCCAGTAATTTCTTCGCGCGAAGCAATTTAATTTTCACGTTATTGAGCGGTTCATTGGTTTTGTTCGCAATTTCTTGATACGACAATTCCTGGAAGTACCGCATTTGAATTACTTGCTGGTAATGTGGTTTGAGCTGCTTGATTTGTCGAAGCAAGTTCGATAAATTTTGCTCTGTAATGAGCACATCTTCCGCAGATGGTGTATCGTCGATAACGCCATACGCCAATTCTTCATCGCCTAAATTGTGAATTTCATGCAAAGCTTTTCGCTTGCGAATCAGGTCAATGTGTACATTCTTGGCGATGGCAATCAGCCAGGTATTGAACTTAAACTCGGGATTGTAGGTTTTTAGCTTATCGAACGCTTTAGCAAATGTTTCAATAGTAATATCTTCTGCATCCGTTTCGTTTTCAGTTCGTTTCAGCATAAAGCCATAAACTTCATTCCAGTACCTGTCGAGCAAGTGCGTAAAAGCCGTTTGATCGCCTGCAATAGCTAATTGTATGTACTGATTTATTTCCACTGAACTGGTTTTGAAAACGTATTGGCAATGAAGATACACAATTGTGTGAAAACCAACGCTATTTCAAGAATGGGATAAAAATACATCGTATCTTTTTCCTGTAGTTTTCCGGCCGTGAAACCTAGGCACAACCAGGTTGATAAATACCGCAAACCAATAAGTGAAACTACAATAATCCATTCAAATTGGGCAATAAGCAAAACGGTTGCCAAAACAGGAAACGCTAGTTGCGTAGCATAAAAAATAGATAACTGCAAGCGATCAAAGGCCTTATAGTAGTTCGCAGTAGTCGAATGTCTGCGCTTTTGGCGGAACCAAGTTCTAAAACTTGTCTTTGGTTCACTAATGGTAAACGCATGTGGTGCGTCGGCATAGGTCGTATTTTTCTTGGTGGCTACTTGATTCACAAATAAATCGTCGTCGCCCGAACGCAATTTTAAATGATCTCTAAATCCATCTACTTTGAAGAACTCCTCGCGCTTATAGGCTAAATTTCGGCCAACTCCCATGTACGGTTTTCCGGCTAACGTCCATCCAAAATATTGAACGGCAGCTAACAAGGTTTCGTATCGAATCAGTTTATTCAAAAATGAATTGGGTATTTTTCGGTATTTTCCATAGCCTAAAACAATGGTTTTTTGCATGGTAAACTGTCCGGCCATTTCCTTTAACCACTGATTTGACGCCGGAACGCAATCGGCATCAATAAAAAGTAAATATTCTTTTGTGGCTGCTTTAATGCCTAATGTCAGTGCAAATTTCTTGTTGCCCCAAAAAGCTTCGTTATTAACTACTTTAACGATTTTAATCATGGGGTATTGCGCCTGAAACCGTTCAAAGACCTCTAAAGTATCATCGCTAGAAGCATCGTCAATCAAAACAATTTCAAAGTCGTGATACTCTTGCGCAGCTAAAAGTGGAATGAGTCGCTCTACGTTTTTCTCTTCATTCTTAGCGCAAACTAAAACCGAAACACCAATTTTTTTTGGCGTACCACTGCGAACGGGTTTAAAGCTAAATTTCGCAAAAACAGCCCAATAATAAAGGAGTTGCAGCACAACCACAACGGCAAAAACACAAAGTAAAATGGCATACATAGCTAGCTGTTCAGTTTTGTCGGCGGCAAAGGTACAAAGCTGCTGTCGATTAAAAAATTTTGTAAAATTTCAGTCGGCTACTTATCGAGTAAAACAACGTAAACCGAATAAATCCAGTATTGTTTACTTTAAACCGATTCAGGAACTAAATTTACCTCAGGTTCAATGGTTATATCAAACGTTTCGAAAACCACTTGTTTGACTTCCAAAGCTAATTGGTACAATTCAGGTCCGCTTGCCGAACCGTAATTTACAAGTACCAACGCTTGTTTTTCATGTACTCCTGCGTCGCCGCGACGAAATCCTTTGTAACCAGACTTTTCGATCAGATATCCCGCAGGTACTTTTACTGTTCCATCTTCGAGTAAGTAATATTTAATATCGGGATGTTTGGCCAGTACTTCCGCAAATTTATCGGCACTGATAATCGGATTTTTGAAAAAACTACCGCTGTTGCCCATTACTTTTGGATCGGGAAGTTTCGATTGTCTAATTTTAATCACCGCACGACTTACATCGATCGGCGTAGGTTCGCTGATGCCGGCAATTTCCAATTCTTGCAAGATATCGCCGTAATTCAAATGTAACTGGTGGTTTCGTTTTGTGAGTTTGAATACAACTGCGGTAATGATGTACATACCTTTTAGCGCTCCTTTGAAAATGCTTTCGCGATACGCAAATTGGCAATCGTCGGTACGGAAAGTTTTAAATTCTGCTGTTTTTCGGTGCAAAGCTTCGCAATACACCATTACGTCTTTGATTTCTACGCCGTAGGCACCAATGTTTTGCATCGGTGCCGTTCCCGTGTTTCCGGGAATGAGCGATAAATTCTCTAATCCGCCGTAGCCATGTTTTAAACTATACACCACCAATTCGTGCCAATTTTGTCCGGCTTGAGCTTTTATCCAAACAAAGTCGTCGTCTTCATCAAGAACTTCAATTCCTGGAAAATTAATTCGCACTACCGGAATTTCAATATCGCGACTCAACAATATATTACTGCCTCCGTTTAAAACGAAGTAGTTACTGTCTTTTAATTCTTCCACAATAGCGACCAAATCAGTTAAACTGTTTGCAGTATAAACTTCTTTAGCGATAACATCAATTCCAAAGGTGTTGAATGGCTTTAGCGATACGTTTTTGTCGGGCGTCATATAAATTCAATTGGTGCGTCGGTAATTATGCTGCCAAATTTCGCGTTATAGATTTTATACCACAAGTGAAAAACCAATAAAGGCGTTATTACAGCTGTATATTGGTTCGGATTTTTGAAAAACTCATTTACTAAACGGTTCTTGTCAATATTTTTGAAGTAAGGCAGCTCGAAAATCGGACTTTTTCGCAACTCTTCAACGTCGTTTCGCAAGATGTCTATTTGGGTTAAATACTTGGCGTAGGGTGCACTTAAGCCAACTTTTCTGAAATCGGTTACTTCTTTTGGCAAGCGTTTCATCAATGATTGTTTCTGTACATACTTGCCTTTTTTTCCAGTAAACAGCCAACGATCGGCTAATTTTCCTGCGCCGATAATCAGTTTGTGATCCAGAAAAGGCTCTCGACATTCAATCGATGCTCCCATGGTACAGCGGTCGTTTCGATCAAGCAACGATGCCAGGTACGTATGCTGATCAAAGTACAACGCCTGTCTTTGTAAATTATTGGGATACAATTGTTTCGCTTCCGCCAAAATTTGATAACGATAAGCGTTTTCAGGCTCGGAAGCCAAATTGTACTGCTTTTTTAAATCGTTCGGGTATAAGTTACTGCCGTTATAGATAACGCGAGCATCATTCGAGCTTATTTGCGAATAGCGGTAAAGTTTATCCCATCTTTTAGAACTTCGGAAAAATTCTAAGGCACAGCTTACTCGAGCCGCATGAATTAAATTTGGATAGGCGAGTGGTTTGTAGCGCACATAACCGCCAAACAATTCGTCGGCACCTTCACCCGAAAGCAATACTTTCACATTCGATTTCGCCAAACCAGCTAAAGCTAGCAAATGCGGTTCGCTCAAATGCGTAAGCGGTTCGTCTTGTAAATAAATGGATTGCAATAAATTGCCGTAAAAATCGCTGCCATTAATTTCCAACTCATGGTGTTTGAAACCAAACTGGTTCGATACTTTGCGAGCTAACTGCGATTCGTCGTGTTCGGCTTCTGCGAAAGCAACATTAAAGGTATTGATGTTTTTAAAATGTTGTTGAAACAAGGAAGCCGCTACTGCTGTCGAATCGAGTCCGCCGCTAAGCATTAATCCAACAGGAACGTCGCTAACCATACGTAATGCCACCGATTCGTCGAAAGTTTCTGTAAACCACGCTACTGGGTCATTGATTTGAGACGACTTTGCAATTTCTTCACCCAAATTCCACCATCGAGTTTCGCTACTGTAGCCTTGTGCGCTGATTTTTATAAAATGACCGGGTAACACTTTTTTGATGTTCGCAAAAAGGGTATTCGTACCAGTGGCAAACCGGTTAAAGAAGTACTCTTTGATACTTTCGGTAGCTAGAACAATCGGAATATCGGCACTAAATAACGCTTTTTGTTCACTTGCAAATAGATACGAATTTCCGTGCGATGTATAATAGAGTGGTTTCACACCCATGCGGTCGCGAACAAGCGTGAGGCTGCGCTCTTGCGTATCGTAAACGGCAAAAGCAAACATTCCGCGTAAGCGAGGTAAAATGGCAGTTCCATATTTGCTGTAGCATTCAACTAAAACTTCAGTTTCCGAATTTGATTTTAGCTGAAAACCGTCGGCGCGAAGCTCGTTGGCTAATTCTTTGAAATTGTAGATTTCACCATTATATGTTATTACAAAACGCCCATTTGCGGATGTAAATGGTTGATGCGCCGCCGATGATAGGTCGAGTATGGATAAGCGTCGGTGACCTAATCCGCAATTCGAAGCGGTGTAATAACCGTAGACGTCCGGACCGCGATGCTCCAATGTCAGCGTCATTTTTTCAAGAAGCGCTCTTTCTGTAAAGAGGTTATCTTTAATTTTAAATATTCCGGTTATTCCACACATGTTGTTTTTGGTCGATTAGTTTGTGATAGCGCGCTGCGATTATCTTCATATTTACGTGATAATTCGCATTTTGGACTACAAATTCTCTATTTTTTTGTGTGGCTTCAACGATTTTATCTCTGTTTTCGCCGATCCATAATAGCGAATCTGCTAGTTTCTGTGGGGATGCAGAAACGAGCAATCCGTTTACTAAATTAGCAATAAAAGACTGATTTCCAAGAATATCGCTAACCACTGGAAAACAACCCGCAGCCATGGCCTCAAAAAGCGAGGCTGAAACGCCCTCGGTTTCCGGCATTGAAACATAAATAGGGTGTTCTGATAATAATTTCGGTAATGCTGTATTGGGAATGCGGCCTGTGAAAACAACCTCTTCGCTAATGTTTAGCTCGCGAGCAAGGGTTTCCAATTGTTCTTTCTGCGCACCATCACCAATTATAGTTAGTTGAAAATCAACATTTCTTTGCTTTACTATTCCAAACGCCTTTAACACTAAATCGTGTCGATATTCAGGAAGTAAGCTTCGCGTAACGATGCACTTTAATTTCGCTTCCGAATCGGGAAAACGCGTAAAATAAAAGCGATCGGTGTCGATACCTTTCGGTAAAACCAGAACCTTATTCATATCTACACCAGCTGCCTTCATCGAATGCGTCATAACGGTACCCCAAGCATGAATCAAATCCGCTTTTTTGAAAGCGTAGCTTTGGATGGCTTTTTTTAACGGATGAAGTATCGAATTTTCAGGCCATAGGTCGGTTCGTCCTTGTTGAGCAATCACGCAGGGTTTTACTTGCGAAAGTGCAGCTAGAAATCCGTAACTGGTTGTTCGCTCTGCAATTACCATATCTGGTCGTTCTTCTCGAACAATACGTCGGATTTTCGGCAAACAAAATAAATACTCAAAAATCCGTTTTGTGCGATCCTTAAAACTGTAACCTCCTTGTCCTAATTCCCAAGTTACGAATTCAAAATCACCATAGGTTTCGAGCCCGCGCATCCAAGTTTGTGCGTCGGCACGGTACACTTCACCTAAAAATAAAATCTTTCTTTTCATTAGTCGGCAACGTCGAAAGCGCGATTTAAAAAGTCGTTTAAAGGTTTTATTATTTTGAAATTCGCGACAACATCAGAAATGAAATTGCTCTTAAATAAATCGTCGAACGGAATATCGCGCTGTACGATAAAACTCTTTAATTGCAAGTGTTTGATGGCAGGATGGTCTTTTTCAAAATCTTTTGGAGCTGTTTTTAATGTGTGCTCGTCGCGTTGTAAATCGTCAAAGGCAGTCTTAAATTTCTTTTCCGAAAGTATTTCTTGTAAATCGTCGTAGAAGAAAGCTATTTCTGTGCGGATTTTCTTTAAATCTTTAGCCTCAGGCATGTAAATTCCGCCGGCAAGGAAACTTCCTTTGGGATCAACGTGTAAATAATACCCGGCTTTCGGATTGTTGGCATGCGCGGGCGAAATCCAAAAGCCCATATGTGTTTTGTAAGGCGATTTATCTTTGGAGAATCGAATGTCGCGATTGATGCGAAAAACCACTTTTTTAGCTTCTACATCGGCCATTCCTAAATCGAATTCTTGGACGCCTGACAGTAATTCTTGTGCCAATTCCAAATAGTGTTTTCGATATTTTTGGTAGCTATCTTGCTTACTTTGAAACCAATCGCGGTTGTTGTTTTCGGCCAGATCCTTTAAAAATGCTATCGCTTCTTGCTGTATCATTTTGTTTTTTCTTCAAATTGAGCTGTTGTAAATGAACCTATTTCTGCCCACTTTTGTTCGCCAGCCTCATAAAATTGCACGTACGGAAGTGTGGTTACGTTAAATTCTCTGGCAAGCATTTTATTTGCTTCTACGTCTAATCGCAACACTTGTACTTCTGGATGCGCTTTTTCAAAAGCTTCCACTTCGGGTTTCATTTTAATGCAAGGTGCGCACCATGAGGCCGAAAATACAACCAAAGTCTTTTTTTGCGCGCGTAATTTTGCTTTAAAATCGCTTAAAGACATTCCTTTTTGATTTTCTGGAATGGGTAATTGTGCTTGGTTTTGATACGCACTGTAACCTCCCTTAAGTTCGTAAACGTTCTTAAAGCCACTTGCCACCAAAGCCGCTGCTGCTTTTTTGCTTCTTCCACCACTCAAACAAAAAACTAAAACAGGTTTTTCTTTGTCGAGTTGTTGTACTTCTGTATTGAAATTGTCACCGTTCCAATCGATATTTTTTGATTTGGAAATCGTTCCGTTTTTGAATTCTCCCGGAGTACGCACGTCCAATAGTTGCGCGTCTTTTTGTAGCGCAAGTTTTTGGAATTCAGTCACATCTACTTGTTTGAAATCGGTTGGTTGTCCTTGACACGCGGAACCGATAAACAGTAAAATAGCATATGAAATTAGATGAAGTATTCTCATAGTACGAAGGTAAATGATTATAAATTACAGATTAAAGATTTTATATGAAATTCCAGCAGCTGTAAGTACTTTCAATGTTCGGTCTTCGTGGGTATCGGTCACGAAAATCTGTCCGAAGCTACTTTTTGCTACCAGATCGATAATGTATTGAACGCGGAATTCGTCGAGTTTGTCGAAAATGTCATCAAATAGAAAAATAGGTTTCTTGCCAATTTTTTGATGCAACAGGGTAAATTGTGCCAATTTCAAAGCGATCAGAAACGACTTTTGCTGTCCTTGCGAACCAAACTTTTTAATGTTGTGATTGTTGAGTTTGAATTCGAAATCGTCACGATGAGTTCCAACCGTCGTAAATTGAAGTACGCGATCTTTGGGCAAACTTTCGTGAAGCAAATCCATAAATCTGCCAGTACTTAAATCCGATTTATAAGAGATTTCAGCGCTTTCAGCCTGTCCAGAAATGGCTGCATAATATTCTTGAAACAAAGCGTTGAAAGGTTCAATGAATGCTAAACGCCGTTCGAAAATTAGTTGTGCTTCGCGGTCGAGTTGCGCGTTGTAGATTTGGAGTGTATCGTTGTCGAAAGTCAGATTTTTAGCAAAGAACTTTAGCAAGGCGTTTCGTTGCGCCAAAATGCGTTGGTATTGAATTACGGCTTGCAGATAGAGTGGGTCGGTGGAAGCAAGAATGGTGTCCACAAATTTCCGTCTGTTTTCACTTCCATCGGTAATTAAATCGCGATCGGCGGGCGAAATTAGAACGGCAGGCACGAAACCTAAATGTTCAGAGAACTTTTCATAAGCCTTGCCGTTTCGTTTGAGCACCTTTTTTTGTCCGCGTTTCAGACTGCAAATTAATTGTTCATTTTTATTGTCAACGTTGTATTTCCCGTCGATGACAAAGAAGTCGGCCTCGTGACGAATATTCTGAACCGCCAGCGGATTAAAGTAACTTTTGCCGTAGCTTAAGTGGTAAATGGCGTCGAGCACATTGGTTTTTCCGATGCCATTTTTTCCTACAATGGCGTTTAAACCCGCATCAAACTCGAAGGATGCATCTTCAAAATTCTTGTAATTCAGCAAATGTAGCTTTTGTAGTACCATAAAATAATTTCGCCGAAAGGCCTCTGCAGAAAACCAAATTGCGGTTGCGGCGGAAAGGTATTTAATAAATCGAAAAATTGGGCTTTTTGGTTTGACAAAAAATTATATTTTTGCACCTCACAAATTTAGAACAATTACTAATGGCAACATACAATAAAAGAGGTTATAAGGCACCGAAACCAAAAGAGGAGAAAGAGCAAGTTGAGGTAATTGAAGATATCAATATCGACGAAAGCCAAAGTACGACTGCTGGTGTTTTTAATACTTTAGACGAAACTGCTTCAAAAACAGAAGCTTTTGTTGCTAAAAATCAGAATATTATCTTAGGTGTTATCGGAGCCGTAACTCTGGCAGTTGTTGGTTACTTTGCCTACACAAAATTTATTGTAGAGCCTAAGGAAGAAGATGCGGGAAGCCAAATGTATTTAGCTCAACAAAACTTCACCAAAGCACTTGATGGAACTAAGAGCGATTCGCTTTTTAAATTAGCATTAAACGGTAGCGAAGGTAAATTTGGTTTTGTTAAAATAGCCGACGAATACAGCGGAACCGACGCTGGAAACATGGCGAACTACTACGCTGGTATGGCTTATTTGAATTTGAAAGAATTCGACAAGGCTATTTCGTATTTGGAAAAGTTCCAAGGTAAAGATCGCTTCCTTTCGATTCTAGCTGCTGGTGCGATTGGCGACGCTTATGCGGAAAAAAATCAACTTCAACAAGCTTTAGATCAATACGTGAAAGCGTCTGAAATGGAGCAAAACGACTTTACAACACCTCGTTTCTTGTTCAAAGCAGGAAAGGCAGCTTTAGCTTTGGGCAAAAAGGCCGAGGCATTGAAATTTTTCACGTCGATTAAAGAATCGTACGAGAATACTCCAGAAGGACAGCAAGCAGACACGTTTATTGGTCTAGCTCAATAAATAAAAATCTATGGCGACAGCAAACACCAATCTGTCGAACTACGATAAAGCCTCAATCCCAAACGCGAATGATTTTCGGTTTGGGATTGTTGTTTCAGAGTGGAACGATACCGTTACTGAAGGATTATACGCGGGTGCCGTTCAAGCCCTAACCGACTGTGGTGCGCAACCGCAGAACATTGTACGTTGGGATGTTCCTGGTAGTTTTGAATTGATATACGGCGCTAAGAAAATGCTTGAAATTGAAAAGCCCGACGCGCTTATAGTTATCGGTTGCGTGATTAAAGGCGAAACCATGCATTTCGAGTTTGTTTGTGAGGGAGTTACTCAAGGAATTAAAGACCTTAATATTTTAAGTGATACGCCAGTTATTTTTTGTGTCCTGACGGATAATTCTATGCAGCAATCTCTTGATAGAAGTGGCGGGAAGCACGGAAATAAAGGTGTAGAAGCTGCCATTACGGCAATCAAAATGGCCGAACTTCGCCGTAAGGCTAATCAAAAATCTTCCACAAAAAAAGTAGGATTTACCGCTACACCAAACTTAGAAGCCGCTGTTCCAAAAATTGATACAAAATAGGGCAAAGGAAGTCGAAAAAGTATAGCATTCTTCGATTCGCTTTAGTTATCTTTACGTTTCATTAGTTTTTTGAAATGTCCAGTATTATACAATTACTTCCCGATCACGTTGCCAATCAGATAGCTGCCGGAGAAGTGGTACAAAGACCGGCTTCTGTTGTAAAAGAATTACTGGAAAATGCTGTTGACGCACAAGCTACCGAAATTAAATTATTGATTAAAGAAGCGGGTAAAGCGCTCGTTCAAGTAATTGATAACGGTATAGGAATGTCGGTTACCGATGCCCGCATGTGCTTTGAACGTCATGCTACCAGCAAAATCCGATTGGCCGAAGACTTATTTCAATTAAATACCAAAGGTTTCCGTGGCGAAGCCCTAGCTTCTATTGCCGCAATTGCGTATGTTGAATTAAAAACGCGACAAAATAACGACCAATTAGGAACTCAAATCGTTATAGAAGGTAGTAAAATCGTTTCGCAGCAACCTACAGTTACACCTCAGGGAACGAGCATTGCCGTTAAAAATCTTTTTTTCAACATACCCGCGCGACGCAATTTCCTTAAATCAGATGTTGTTGAAAATAAACATATTATAGACGAATTTCAACGCGTTGTACTCGCACATCCTAATATTCATTTTTTCTTGTACGTGAATGGGAGCGAAGTGTATAATCTGCCCGCTGGGAATTTACGTCAACGGATTGTGGCTGTTTTTTCAGGAAAGATGAACGAGCGTATTTTGCCGCTGCAAGAACATACCGAAGTTGTAGGTATTAACGGCTTTATCGGAAAACCTGAGTTCGCCAAGAAATCGCGTACAGAACAGTTTTTGTTTGTAAACGATCGTTTCATCAAAAGCGGCTATTTGCATCACGCCATCATGGGGGGGTTCGAAGGACTGATTCGCGAAGGACTGCAACCTTCGTATTTCATCTACCTGCAAATCGATCCGAAACACCTCGATATCAATATTCATCCAACAAAAACAGAAATAAAATTCGACGACGAACACACGATCTACGCCATATTGCGCTCGGCGGTGAAGCACTGTTTAGGTCAGTTTAAAGTAGCGCCCGCACTCGATTTTGAGAAAGATCCGAGTCTGGAAACTCCGTATGAATTGTATGGAAAGGAAGTTAGTATACCCACAATTCAAGTAGATCCGAATTTCAATCCGTTCGGCGAAGCACCCAAACAACAGCGCGGAACTTCATCGTACTACAAAGGACCAGAACCCGCTTGGAAAGCCTTGTACACCGATTTGCCCAATGATTTGCCTGTTATTGAAGCAGAATTTGTTCCCTCACAAACCAACTTGTTTGAAAGTACCCGAGTGGAGACCGAATTTGCGCAAGTACAACAGTTGTTCAATAAATACGTGCTTGCAAAAACAGCTAATGGCTTGTTAATTGTCGATCAAAATAGAGCACATCAGCGTATCTTGTACGAAGATTTCTTAAAAAATATCACCGTAACCAAAGGCTTTTCGCAACAGTTGCTTTTTCCTATCGAAATGCATTTAAGCGGTCCAAAAAAAATGTTGTTTGACGATATGAAAGACGCTTTGTATCACATCGGTTTTCAATTTGATACAACAAATTCCGACGGAGTAATTTCTATTTTGGGAATTCCGCCACTTATTCAAGAATCGGACGCAGAAGATGTGATCAATCAGTTAATTACCGTTATTTCAGAAGGAAGCGTGTCGGATGCGTTCGATTTAAATGATAAAATAGCAAAGAGTTTGGCAATGAGTGTTGCCGTTCGAAACGGACAGTCATTATCGCAGTCGGAGTTGGAATCGATATTGCAACGACTTTTTTCTTGTATGGATTCAACCGTATCGCCCTTTGGAAAACCTATTCAGTACACTTTTACTCAAGAAGAGTTAGATCGTAAATTCACATTATGATACAAATTACCGAAACCGTTAAGCATTTGCTGATCATCAATGTAATTCTATTTGTAGGTCGGTTTTTTGTTCCGGCTTTAAACGACCTCCTTGCAATGCATAGCTTTTACGATGCTCGTTTTCAATGGTGGCAATTGGTTACGCATATTTTTATGCATGGCGGTGAATTTCACATTCTATTCAATATGCTTGCTTTGGTTTCATTTGGTTCAGTTATTGAGCAATTTTGGAAAGGTAAGAAGTTCCTGTTCTTTTATTTCTCATGTGGCGTTGCAGGTGCATTGGTTCAAGCGGGTGTAAATTTCTTTGAAGTTAGCCAGGTTGTAAATCATATGCAAGAGCTCGGACTTAATCCAAATCAAATTCGAAGTGTTTTAAATGTACAGTTTTTATCTGGAAATTATTACGACGGTAGGTTATTTGAAGAAGGAATTCGACAAGTCTTAGGTTCGGATATTTCTAAAATTCAGCAGGCTGATTTTAATTTATTGTTCTCAACAGCTATTGATGTTCAAACACCAATGGTTGGTGCTTCTGGCGCTATCTACGGACTGATGGTGGCTTACGCCTTTTTGTTTCCCGAAGCCCGTTTAGCTATGCTGTTTTTACCTGTTCCAATCGCGGCTAAGTATTTTGTGTCTGGAATTGTAGCGATCGACTTGTTTTTAGCTTTAAAAGGAAGTTCGCTATTCGGTTTCGGAAACATTGCCCATTTCGCGCACTTAGGTGGAGCAGCTATGGGTTTTTTAATGATGTGGTATTGGAAAAGAATTCAGTTTAACAAAAACAGATGGAATTAATATGAGTACCATTGTAAATGATTTAAAATGGCAATATCGAAGCGGCGGAATTGTACTGCAACTGATTATTTTAAATGTCGCTTTGTATTTAATACCGGAGGTTTTATTTACGATTCTGAAAATTTTAGGGCTGTCGATCGATTACCTTTCTTGGGTAAATGTAAGTTCCGATCCTACAAACTTGTTGTTTAAACCTTGGTCTTTGCTTACTTATGCATTCTTTCACGTAGATTTCCTTCATTTGCTTTTCAATATGCTCATCCTGAATTTTTCGGGACGTTTGTTTTTGACGTATTTTAAAGAAGCACAGCTGTTGTCGATCTATCTCGCCGCAGCCATTTTCGCCGGACTTATCTTTATTCTTGCTTACAATTTGATTCCGGTTTTGCAATACCATACAGTTCCCATGGTAGGTGCTTCAGGAGCAATCATGGCAATTGTTCTTGCAACGGCAACGTACAATCCGCTAATGGAAGTTCGACTTTTACTGATCGGAAACGTAAAATTGTGGCACATCGCTTTGGTTTTAGTATGTCTCGATATCATTCAATTGTTTACCTCGAACACGGGCGGCCGGTTCGCCCATTTGGCAGGTGCTCTAATGGGGTATTTGTACATGAAGAATCTGCAAAACGGCGGAAATTTCTTCAACCTTTTCGATCGATTAGCAAATTTTTGTCTAGGTATAAAGCAAGCAAAAAAGCCTGCTAAAATGCGCACAGTTCACCGTCAAACTGCTTCTAAACCAACAAATAAACCCGTAAAAGATTCTCAACAACAACGTGTCGACGAGATTTTGGACAAGATCAGTAAATCGGGCTACGACAGTTTATCGACCGAAGAAAAAGAGTTTTTGTTTCGCGTCGGACAAAATCAATAGTTCTCAAACCAAAGCTTGTTGCTATATTTGAAGTATGGCAAAATTGTCTTGGTTTAATAAAGTGGTCTTTTTCTTTAATTGGTTGCTGGCGGCAGCTACTATTATTGCTTACCTATTGCCACGAATTGCGCCAAGTTTGTATCCCGTTCTCGCTGCATTAACGCTGTTTCTACCAGCTTTGCTTATTGGAAACGGCTTGTTTCTTATTTTTTGGGTAATTCAACTGAAACGCCAAGCAGCACTTTCCTTAATTGTCTTGCTCATAGGCATCACCTTCGTCAATAAATTTTATGGTTTTCGATCGAATACCAATCACGAAAAGCAAGCCAATGAGGTAAAAATTGTCTCTTATAATGTTCGGTTATTCAATAAATTCCGTTGGTCCGACAAGCGTGCGGTACCGTTGGAAATTTCGGACTTTGTCAAGGAACAAAACCCAGATATTCTGTGTATTCAAGAATTTAGTGCCAATGCCGATTTCCATACCGAGCAGTTTCCATACAAGCACACCACTTTACGCCATAAAAAGATAAAAACCGGACAAGCCATTTTTTCCAAATATAAAATCATCAATAGCGGCGTGGTGAGCTTTCCAAATTCTGATGCAGAAGCCATATTTGCAGACGTTTTAATTAAAGCAGATACCGTGCGCGTGTATAATATGCATTTAGAGTCGGTCCGGATAACGCCAAGCGTCAATAAAATTAACAACGACATTAACGAACTCGATCAGTCTAAGTCGGAGTTTATGCTGCGTCGAATCGGAAGAGCGTTCCGCAAGCAGCAAAATCAGGCCGAAAAGCTACGTTTGCATCGTGCCGACATTCGATTTAGAACGATTGTTTGCGGCGATATGAATAATTCGGCGTTTTCTTACGTGTATCGACAAATTAAGGGCGATTTAAACGACACTTTCGTGGAAGCAGGATCAGGTTTGGGCAAAACGTACGACTTTAAATATTATCCAGCACGAATTGATTACATACTTGCCGATAAACGTTTCGAGGTAAAAGATTTTGATACGTTTAACGAAATTCAAGACAGCGATCATTTTCCGATCGCGACCGTGCTAGCTTTTACAAATTAAGCGTTTGGCGTTTCAGATACTCGCCCGCTTTTCTTCCTTCATTAAAAAGTAAATCAAGGATACTCAAATTGTTCAAAAATCCGTGTTTTTCTATGAAAACCTGATGATACGATTCAAATTCGTGCGTGTCTTTTTTTCTATTTGCCAGTTCACGACCGTTTGTTTGCAACGGATTTTTAAAGAATTCCGTTGTTTTGGTGTACGATTTGTTCACTTGCAAACACTTCAACGTTAGATCAATCGTATGGAATTGTAAGTCGGTTAAGAATTCGTATTTTTTAGAATACAAATCTCGAAAGAAATCTTCGTAAAATTCAAAATAAGGCGAGCTGCGGTAAGCTGCTTCAAGCGATTTGAAATGTTGTTTGCGCCAATCTTCGGCGTATTCAATACGCATGTCGCGCGTTTTTTGGTGCAACTGTTTTTTGTGAATAACTGGTACGTTCAAAAGCTGCAAGCCATTCGGACTGTAAATAAAGGCCCGATTTCTGTTGGTTTGTTTTTGGAAGTTATCGTCGAATTCAAAAAGTACTTCTTCATGCTGCACAAGCGCAACGTATTCGGAAATTGAGCCGAAATAGGAAGGAATCAACAGTATTGCCATAAATTACGCTGCCTTCTTTTTGAATACAAATCGCGTTAAGCCAAAATACGCAAGCACGGCAAGGCCAAATACCCAAAGGTAACTTGTTGCAGGTCCGTCTCCGTTCACAGTCGTAAACATACGCGACCAACGAATTTTATCTAATCCAGAGGCAGTACCATCTAAGCTTAACCAAACAAAAACGGCTTTACCAACCACGTGATCTTCGGGTACAAAACCCCAATAACGCGAATCGAGTGAATTTCCACGATTGTCACCCATCATCCAGTAATAATCCTTCTGAAAAGTATAAGATTTTGCGAGCTTGTTGTCGATATACACATCATTGCCAACTACTTTCACTAAATGCGGACCTTCATATTCCGTAATTACTTTCTTGTAAAAAGGCAAATTTTCTGGCGTTAATGCAATCGTTGTTCCCGCTTTTGGAATGTAAATCGGTCCCATATTATCTGCATTCCAACTCAATTGACCACCAAATATTCTTGAATCAGTTCGCGTTTCAATTCTGCGTTTGATTCCCGAAAAGGCCGAAAAAGATTTTAGTTTTTCTACACCCTCTTCTGTAAGAGCGCTGAAAAAGATGGTATCTCCTTTCGTATTAGAACCAACTTGTTCCGTTGATCCAATCGTTTTCATAACATAGTTAAAATCCACTGGCTTCGATCGATCAAAAGCAGCTTGATATACATATTGAATTTTAGCACGCTCGGGATAAACAACAGCTTTGCCATTTATGTAAACAGTCCCTTGTTTGATTTCTAACTTGTCGCCCGCAATACCAACACAACGTTTTACGTAATTAGTTTTCTTATCAATGGGCTTATCGTATCTGCGATCAGCTCGCTCGTACATGTGAAACAGCGTATCGCAAGGCCAGTTAAACACCACAATATCATTATTTTTTATGGTTTGAAACCCCGGAATTCGTACGTAAGGATATTGCAATTTGTTCTTCCACGAATCTTTATTAGCATCGTCGTACACGTAAGATTTAACTTTCGCCACCGGAATCGTATCATGAACCATTGGGAACGAAACTGCCGACATCTGCGGCCGCGCTCCGTAATGAAATTTACTTACAAATAGAAAATCGCCAACTAAAAGCGTTTTCTCTAACGAAGAAGTTGGAATTTGAAAAGGTTGCATCACATACGTATGTACCAGAGTAGCCACCACAATGGCAAATAAAATTGAGCTTACCGTATCGCCAGTTTTTGTTCGAGCAATGAGACTTCTATTTTCTACGTAAGTTAAATTTGCTGCGTAGTTTAGAACATAGAGGTAAAAGCCGAAAGTCAATAAAGTTAACCAAGTGTCGGTGAGCGTGTTTTTGCCAAAACTGCGCGCCGTTTCGACCCAAATGACAGGGAACATTATTAGGTTAACAACAGGTACAAACAGTAAAATCACCCAGTAGGTTGGGCGATTGATAATTTTCATCAAAACAATAGCATTGTAAATCGGAATGGCGGCTTCCCAAGCCTTACGACCAGCTCGAACGTATAGTTTCCAAGTACCTAAAAAGTGAATTATCTGAAAAATGAGTATTACGATAAGCCATTCACTAAATGTCATAGTCTAAAATGTATTAAGGAAAAATGTTTTCGTTTAATCGTAAAACATCTTTCATGGTGTAAATTCCTTTCTTGTCGTTTAAAAATTCGGCAGCTAAGACGGCGCCGTGCGCAAAGCCTTCGCGATTAAAAGCAATGTGGCTTATTTGCAATTGGTCGATATTCGACGAAAATGTTACATAATGCGTTCCCGGAACAGCATCTTCCCGAATGGCGTTTATTTTTAAATCGGTTTCTTGCGTGGGTTCTAAACTCCACTTGTCGTAACGCGTGTTGCTAATCACCTGGTTTGCCAAACTAATTGCCGTACCACTGGGTGCATCAAGCTTTTGTGTATGATGAATTTCTTCTAACTCGATTTTATATTCAGGAAATCTTCCGATGAGTTTACTGGCAAATTGGTTGATTTCGAACAATAAATTCACGCCTAAACTAAAATTCGAACCGTATAAAAAAGCAGTATCTTTTTCTTTACACAGCGCTTCCATTTTATGGTAATCAGCTAACCAACCTGTGGTTCCTGAAACTACAGGAATTCCCAACATCAGTGCTTCCGAAATATTGCTAACTGCAGTTTCCGGTGTGCTGAATTCAATAGCTACATCGGCTGTTTCTAAGCCCGAAAACGATGTGCTGCTGTTCTTTCGTAAAACAATCTCGTGACCGCGACTTTGTGCGATAACTTCGATAATTTTACCCATCTTTCCATATCCAAGCAGTGCTATTTTCATCAGAATTGATATTGAAGTGTCAAACCTATATTTTGCACATTTGAAATCTCAGAAGGAAATATTTCTGGCACCACAGTGAGCGTTTCATTGACATTATATTGCTTTAAATGTGCGTCGACATTGGCATCGATGATGTTCAACACATACAACCCCACGGTCACTAATAACGATAAATCGCGATTGCGCTGAAACGTTCGTTGCGCACTGATCAATGTTTGGTCGTTATATTGTCCTAAGAATTGATCGGGCTGCCCGGCAAGTCGCTGTTTGTATGCTGTGCGAAATTTGTGATACTCATTGTTATTTCGCTGGTAAATAAAGAAACCTGTACCCAAAGCGCCATAAACAATCGGTATTTTCCAGTATTTTTTGTTATAAGCCTGTCCTAAACCAGGTAAAATCGCCGAGTAAAACGCTGCTTTAGCTGGTCGTAACGGATCAATTTGTTGCGGCTTTAGCGTATCTGGAAGTTTTAAAGGTGTGCCAGGCCCTTGTGCGAAAGCAAACAAAGGCAAAAAAAGTACTAATATGTAAAAGTATCGCTTCAAGAGCCTTGTAGTAATTCGAGAATTCGCGCTAAGTCGGCTTCCGATTTAAACGGAATGGTAAGTTTACCTTTACCGTTTGCACCTACTTTTACGTCAATCTTCACCGCTATTTTTGCTGCCAAGTCCGAAACTTTGTCGGTATGCGGCGTAACACTGGGCTTTGGTGCTTTTCCTGTTGCGGTTTGTTGTCCTTTTTCCTGATATTCTTTCACCAACTGCTCGGTTTCGCGAACGGAAAGATTTCTTGAAATGATTTTCTGGTAAATGTCGGCTTGATCGTCTTGGTTTTCTACCGAAATCAACGCACGACCGTGTCCCATCGAGATAAAACCATCGCGAATACCGGTTTGGATAATCGGATCAAGTTTTAACAATCGTAAGTAATTTGTGATCGTCGAACGTTTTTTGCCTACACGTTCGCTCATTTGTTCTTGAGTAAGCTGAATTTCGTCAATCAAACGCTGGTACGACAATGCAATTTCAATCGGATCTAAATCATGACGCTGAATATTCTCTACCAAAGCCATAACCAACGATTCGTTGTCGTTTGCTAAACGAACGTAAGCCGGAATCGTAGTCAATCCAGCAATTTTCGAAGCGCGCATACGTCGCTCGCCCGAAATCAACTGATATTTATTAAAGTCGAGTTTTCTTACGGTAATTGGTTGAATAACACCAAGTTCTTTAATCGAACTCGCTAATTCGTTTAAAGCTTCTTCGTTAAAGTTACTGCGCGGTTGAAACGGGTTGATTTCGATAAAATCTAAATCCAACTCGATTATATTTCCAACCACTTGTTCGGCGTTCTTGTCGTCGGCCGATTTAATATCGTTGTTCGGATCTTTCAACAATGCCGATAATCCGCGGCCAAGCGCTTGTTTTTTGATTGCTTTGGTCATACTAGCTAATCTTCTTTATAATTTCCTGAGCCAAACTCAAATAATTGGTAGCTCCTTTGCTTGTGGCATCAAAATTAATGATACTTTCTCCAAAACTCGGGGCTTCACTCAATTTAACATTTCGTTGAATGATGGTCTTAAACACCATATCGGCAAAGTGTTTTTGAACTTCTTCTACAACCTGATTCGACAGTCGCAAACGCGAGTCGTACATCGTAAGTAAAAGTCCTTCAATATCTAAATGCTCGTTGTGAATTTTCTGAACACTCTTAATCGTATTGAGCAATTTTCCTAAACCTTCCAACGCAAAATACTCACATTGAATTGGAATGAGTACCGAATCTGCAGCGGTTAGCGCATTTAAAGTCAATAATCCCAACGAGGGCGCACAATCAATGAGTATGTAATCGTACTTATCTTTAATTTCCGCAAGCGCTTCCTTAAGCATGTACTCGCGATTTTCCTTGTCAACCAACTCAATTTCAATCGCCACCAAGTCGATATGCGCCGGAATCACATCCACGTTCGGAGCGGTACATTGTTGTATCGCTTCTTCCGGTGTGTTGCTGTGTTCTAAAATTTGGTATGTACCAATTTCAACCTGATCTACATCGATTCCTAATCCCGAACTGGCATTGGCCTGTGGGTCGGCATCTATCAGCAATACTTTCTTCTCCAAAACACCGAGCGCCGCAGCTAAATTCACAGTGGTTGTGGTTTTTCCAACACCGCCTTTTTGGTTGGCGACAGCAATTATTTTACCCATTCAGTAGTCTGATTTTTGTGGCGTAAAAGTACGATTATTTACCGCGTAATCAAGTCTAATTTGTTAACCAAGTCGCGTTTTATTAACCAATTTCAAAATTGTTTTAAGTCATTGATTACAAGTCTTTTTTTAGTAAACAATTCCTTCATGTTCTACTAACAAGTTCGTAATCAATACTTCCTGCGACTCTTTTTTTAAATCAGATTTTTCAATTTCTGTAAGCTGCCTGAAAACCAATTATTTTCGCTGTTTCGTAACCAACAATTTCAGTTTTAATTCGATTTCTTCGCTTTAATCATCGCTTCGAGCATGTCCCACATATCCGCCGGAATTTTCTCCAACAAATTAAATTGTCCAGCACCTTGTAACCACTCACCGCCGTCAATGGTAACTACTTCGCCATTCACATAAGCAGCAAAGTCAGATACCAAATACGCCGCTAAGTTGGCCAACTCCTGATGATCGCCCACGCGTTTTAACGGCACTTTTTTCGACATGTCGAACTGCTGCGCTAAATCGCCCGGCAACAACCGATCCCACGCACCTTTGGTCGGAAACGGTCCCGGAGCAATCGCATTCATACGTATGCCGTATTTCGCCCATTCTACCGCCAAACTACGCGTCATCGCCAAAACGCCTGCCTTTGCAGTAGCGCTCGGAACTACGTATGCCGAGCCCGTCCACGCATAAGTGGTCACAATATTCAACACACTTACGTTGGTTTTCTTTTCCGAAATCCAATATTTTCCTGCGGCGAGCGTACAATTTTTCGAGCCTTTCAAAACTATATCAATAATCGTATCAAAGGCATTTGCCGACAATCGTTCAGTAGGCGAAATAAAATTCCCAGCGGCATTATTCACCAAAACGTCAACAGTTCCAAACTCCGCCACAGTAGTCTGAATCATCTGCTCCACTTGGGCATAATCGCGAACATCGCAGGCAATTGCTAAACATTTTCCGCCGGTTTTAGCCGACATTTCTTCTGCGGCAGCGCTAATCTTTTCAAAGTTTCGCGAGGTAATCACCACCTGTGCTCCCAATTCCAAAAAGTAGGTACTCATGGCCTTTCCCAAACCACTTCCGCCACCTGTAACTATAATCGTTTTGCCTTCTAAAGCGCCGTCGCGCAGCATTTTATCTGAATATCCCATCTGTGTTTATTTTTTCACAAGATACAGTTTTAAGAGAAAAATAGTTTTTCTGCTGCCTATTTTTATTTGGGCAAATCCCTCCGCCTTCCTGAATCCGCCCGTCGGGTCGCGCTTTCCGTTGCAATCTGCTTTGTCCCGTCCGCAAGCCCAAAGGCAAAGCAGGATTTCCACTGCAATCGCTTTTGCGGAAAATCGTTACCGAAAATTCGTTTCCAGCAGTAGGTTTAATGCGAATTCACGTTAATTTTACGAGCAAATTCAATAGTTGTGGATGCAATCCCAGATTTTTTAAGTTCCGACGCCGCGCAACGAATCAAAGATTTACGTAAATCCAAAATCGATGTGCAACAATTGCAAACCGATTTGCGCTCCGGCGATCGTGCGGCTTTGAGTCGGTGCATCACACTCATCGAAAGTAGTTTGCCCGAACACAAACTCGAAGCGGCACAGCTTTTAAACACGCTCGAGCCCAAACAAAATACCCTTCGGCTAGGAATTACGGGCGTTCCGGGCGTTGGAAAAAGTACATTTATCGAAGCTTTTGGTTTGTACGCCATTTCTAAAGGGTATAAAGTGGCTGTGCTGGCGGTCGATCCGAGCAGTCAGCTCACGCGCGGCAGTATTCTCGGCGATAAAACTCGTATGGAAGAGCTGGTAAAATCCGAGTCGGCATTTATTCGTCCGTCGGCATCTGGAACTACCTTGGGCGGTGTTGCGGCAAGTACACGCGAAATCATTGCACTTTGCGAAGCGGCAGGCTACAACTTCATTATCATTGAAACCGTTGGAGTAGGGCAGAGCGAAACTACAGTAGCCGATCTAACCGATTTCTTTCTATTACTACATCTCGCTGGAGCCGGCGACGAACTGCAAGGCATTAAACGCGGCATCATGGAAATGGCCGATTTAATTGTGATCAATAAAGCCGATGGCGCAAATGTAAAACCTGCAAAACGTGCGCAAGCGCAACTCAAAAGCGCATTGTCTTTGTTTCCACCCAAAACAAACTTCTACGAAAGTAAAGTGCTTACGGCGAGTGCTTTGGAACACAGCGGCATTTCCGATGTATTCGATGAAATTACAACCTATTTTGAACAAGCAAAGGAAAACGGACATTTCGAAGGGCATCGCAAAAAACAAGTGCTTAAAGCCTTTCAAAGCATGATTGAACAGGCACTGCTCTTTGATTTTACCAACAATCCAAACGTAAAAGCCAAATGGGAAACGGTTGTAGTCGATTTAGAAACCGGTAAAATTACACCTCGAACAGCGGTACAACAATTGTTGGAATTGTATCGTAACGCTTAATNTTAATAAACAAACAAATAAGACGGATTCTAGCTAAATTTAAATGATTGCTAAAATGGCTTTGAAATACGGTTAATAATTGCGTATCTTCGTGTACTAAGCTGATGTTCTTTTTTAAAGGCATTACTTGGTAAATAATCCTTTAATATACTGAATATCAGCTTTTTGTCAAAATTTTTAAGAACTTATTTTATTGATTTTTAATCAATTATGTTTTTTGTCGTGTACTAAAGAAGTTATGTTAACATATTTATTGGCTAAGTCGAAGCTTGTTTTATATATTTGTCACAATTAGAAAGAATTATCGTCCCAATGCTTAAGAAAATGCTTTTTGCGCTGCTTTTTGCGATAGGTTTTCCCGGCCTCTCAGTCGCTCAGTTTGATTTATCTTCCGAGGTAGGATTAATTATGGGTCCAGTAACTATGCAGTCGGATTACGGCGAGCGATACAATTTTGACACCAATGATGGAAATACGGGCTTTGGAATAGGGATTGTACATTACTTAAACTTTTCGTACTCGGCAGGATCTAGCTATTATACGCCTGAAACCTTCTGGAACGACCACTTCAAATTACGTACTGAGCTTTCGTACAGCTATACAAAATTAGAGCATTTCGGACAATGGGTAGATCGCGACAATGGCTCGCTTGATGTCCAACAGTTGCGCGCTCATTACGGTTCGGCTTCAACATTATCGGCAGGTATGCAGTTAGAGTACTACCCGCTAAGTATACGCGATTTTACGGCTACGGTAGGCAGTTTTGGTCCGTTTGTGAGTTTAGGAGCGCATTACAACTATTTCAATCCGACGGCTAAATCAGAACTTGGACCTTTAGGTTCGCCACAAACTACTTTCCCAAAATATTTAACTCCATCAGATGGAAAGCCCCACGGATTTTCAAACGATCCAGAGAGCACTTGGTCGATTGTGAGTAGTATCGGAACGCGTTACAAATTAGCGCCCTTATCCGATTTATTAGTGGATTTACGTTTTCAATATTATTTCAGTAATTGGGTGGATGGTTTAAACCCGAATCCGGATATCTACAAAGAAAATAAAGCAAACGATTGGTTGGTGTGGTTTAATGTAGGCTACATTTATTATATCGATTAACCTACTATTAGAACACTCATTTTGGCAACGGTTTTGCGGCAGCGATAGAGCGGATTAGCCCGCAGCAAAGACAAATAACAAAAAACCCAACGAAACGGCGCCTGTAAGAAGCCCGTTTGGTTGGGATTTTTTGTGTTTGGATGGGCGAGGACTATGAGCGAAAGCGCGTTTGCCGCCCTAAAAATGTCTAAAATCTTACTGAAAAGCTTGTTCTAAATCGGCGAGTAAATCGTCGATATCTTCTACACCTACGCTCAGTCGCACCAAATCGTCGGTGATACCGATGGCTTTGCGCTTTTCTTCGGGAATCGATGCGTGTGTCATTAACGCTGGATGATTTGCCAAAGATTCAACGCCGCCCAAGCTCTCGGCCAACGTAAAAACCTTCAGTTTTTCAAGAAAGCTAATCGCATCGGCTTTTTGTGCCGATTTAAACGTAAACGAAACCATGCCTCCGAAATCGCTCATTTGCTTTGCGGCAATTTCGTGATTGGGATGTGTTTTCAAACCTGGATAATAAACATTCGCTACAGCTGGATGTTGCGTCAGGTAGTCGGCAACTTTCCGTCCGTTTTCGCTGTGTCTTTGAACGCGTAAATGCAAAGTTTTGATTCCGCGCAGTACCAAGTACGAATCCATGGGCCCTAAGGTTGCTCCAGTTGCAAACTGCTGAAAATGTAGTTGTTCTCCTAAAGTAGCATCTTTAACTACAAGAGCTCCTGCAATCACATCGGAATGACCGCCTAAGTATTTTGTTGCGGAATGCATTACGATATCGGCTCCCAAATCGAGCGGTTTTTGCAGATAAGGCGTGGCAAAAGTATTGTCTACAGCAAATAGGATTTTCCGTGCATTGGCTAATTTGGCGACGGCTTCGATATCGGTGATTTTCATCAACGGATTGGTGGGCGTTTCGAGCCAAATCAACTTAGTATTATCGTTGATTAACTGCTGAACGGCAGCAATTTCATTTAAATCGAGAAAGTGAAAAACAATGCCTGAATCTTTGTAAATGCGCGAGAAGAGTCGGAACGTTCCGCCGTACAGATCGTCGGATGCAATAACTTCATCGCCAGCTTTCAAACCGCGTAAAACGCAATCGGTTGCAGCTAAACCTGAGGAAAACGCCAAGCCGCGTCCGCCATTCTCGATACTTGCCAGGGCGTTTTCGAGTGCAGAGCGCGTTGGATTTGAAGCGCGGCTGTATTCGAATTCGTTTACGGGCTTGCCGGGCGAAGTTTGAACAAAAGTTGAGGTTTGATATACAGGTGTCATGACCGCGCCTGTTGCTGGGTCGTGATGCTGATTTCCGTGGATTACTTTGGTATTAAATTTCATAACATTTTATTGCGATGCAAAGGTAATTTTTTTATTTCGCGGATTTAAATCCCTTAACTTTAGATTTTAATTTTTGTGTTATGAATCGATTGGTTTTGCTGCTGCTGGCGGTGCTTTGTTTTTCTTGCGACAATGAACTAAAGTTTGAACAAAAGCAGTATTTGGCGACCTCGAAAGGAGCTGATGAGAACAAGGGTGCTCGCGTTGAAATTTCGTTGCCTGTTGCTTCGAATAAGCCTATAGTAGCCGATTCGATAAACCGTAAAATCCTATCGGTTATGAAAGAGATTATAAACTACGGCGAAACACCTTTTACCTCAAAGAATTACCAAGAACTAGCCAATGATTTTATAAGTACGTACGACAAGGTATCGGCCGAATTTCCTGGCGATAAGATGGCTTGGGAAGCTAAAGCAGTGGGTAAGTTTTGTTACGAATCGGATGCGCTATTAAATTTGGAAATCGACTATTATACTTTTACAGGCGGTGCACACGGCTACTCGGGCAAGCGCTCGCTGCTGTTTGATGCGGGAAGTGGGAAAAGTATTACGGAGGAGGATCTGATTTCCAATCCGGCCGAATTTCTAAAAATTGCCGAAATCGCTTTTCGTAAGAAATATAAAATTGCAAATACAACTCCTTTAAATGAAGCTGGATTTATGTTTGAAACTGAAAGATTTCAGCTACCGCAAACGTATTTCTTCACAAAAAACGGACTGTTATTATACTACAACGTTTACGAAATCGCTTCGTACGCGCAAGGTCCGCAGGAAGTTCTGATTTCCTACGAAGAAGCCAAACCGTTTATCGCAATCCCTTTTTGATTTTCAAGCAGAAAGCCAAATGCAAAGCTTCGTGGAAGTTGTTGAATTTAATCGCGTCTTCTACTTTTTCGAGCGGAATTCCCAAAAGGGTTTGATACGTCGTGTAATTACTGAATTTTCCTGCTGCTAAATCGGCACTGGTTTGTTCGATGGTGTTGCACACAAGCGATTTAATCATTTCGATTTCTGCTTCACTAGTTGTGCCCGTCGGAATAGTACCTCTGTTGTATAAACCAACCATTTCTGCGGGAATAAGTAATTTATTTCCAGATAATTGGTAGACTAATAGTTGTTGAATAACTATGGTATGACCGATGTTCCAAATCAAATTGTTTGACTGTCCGGGCGGAATAGTGTTGAGTTCTTCGGTAGAATAGTTTACTAAATACGCATATAAAACTTTGCGGTTTGCGAGCGTGAGTTCTAAATCGGTCATGGGTTTATAGTCGGTTAGTAGATAATTGTTAAAAGTAGGCGTTTTGGTTTAAATCGACAGCTATTTTAGTTGCAATTCCAGTCAATTTCCCATTTTCGATTTTCACAATTGTGATTCTGGAGCCTTTTATTACCGCGAAATTCGGCACGTTTTGATCCTGCATCCGGTTTCTTATCCGTAATTTTACCCAAAAAAGAAATGGAGTTTTTGTATCTGTCGACCTGCAGTACGTGTAAACGCATCATGCAGTTGTTGCCCAAGCATAAAGATCTGAATTTTAGAGATGTAAAAGTAAATCCGTTAAGTCTGGAAGAGGTTCGCCAATTAGCAGCACTTTCCGGAAGTTTTACGGCATTGATTAATAAAAGATCGCAACAATTCAAGATTTCGGGCATAAGTTCGAAAGATCTTACCGAAGCACAAAGCGAACAGCTATTAGTTACCCATTACAGTTATTTAGCGCGTCCGATTTTGGTAATCGATTCGCATATTTATATCGGAAACAGCAGCTCAACGGTTGCAGCAATGGTAAATAAACTGACCTGATGCAGAGTAGGGTTGCGGCTTTAGCTGGCGCCACGTTGGTGTCGATTATCTACGGAGTTACATTCACAATTGCAAAAGATGTAATGCCTGCGCATATTCAGCCGTTTGGTTTTATACTCATTCGAGTTGCAGGTGCTTGTTTGTTGTTTTGGATTACATTCTTCTTGTTGCGCTTTTTTGGTAAGATTCCGAAAGAAAAGCTGAGTCAAGCAGACATTCCCGTTGTTATTTCTGCTGCGTTTTTTGGCGTAGCGCTTAACATGCTTACTTTTTTTAAAGGATTGAGTTACACCTCGCCAATTAGTGCCGCAGTACTGATGGTTTCTACACCTTTAATTGTTATGATACTTTCGGCCATATTGCTGAAAGAACGCATAAATTTGGTGAAATCGGTTGGCATTATCTTAGGATTGGCAGGAACTATTTTACTGATTGTTGGAAAGAAAGCAGTTGTCGTTGGAAGTAACGAAAATTTGGGAAATTTACTAGTTTTCATCAACGCGCTGTCGTATGGTTTTTATCTGATTATCGTCAAAAAATTAATGGATAAATACAATGCATTCACTTTTGTTGGATGGATTTATACAATTGGTTTTCTGATGGTTTTGCCTTTTGGCTTTAACGAATTTCAGCAAGTTCCATTTTCAGCTTTTGATTTTTCAATTTGGTGGAAAATTGTGTTTATTATAGCAGGTTCGACCTATCTTACCTACTTATTAAATCTGGTTACCATGCGAAAATTATCACCAACTATTGTTGCTGTTTTCATTTATTTACAGCCCGTATTTGCAGCAATTTTCGCTATTGGTTTGGGAAAAGACGCGTTAACAACCGACAAGCTTTTGGCAGGCGCTTTGATTTTTATTGGCGTAGCGCTTTCCGTAAAAAAGAAGAAGTAAAATTTACCTGAAGTCGCACTGCAGCAAATGGTCATTAACCATGCCGGTAGCTTGCATATGTGCGTAAATGGTGGTTGATCCTACAAATTTGAATCCGCGCTTTTTTAAATCTTTAGATATGGCATCTGAAAGTGCTGTTTTTGCCGGAATTTGTTTCAAAGAAGTAAATTCGTTTTCAATAGGTTTATGATTCACAAAACCCCAAATGTAGTCGCAAAAAGTGCCAAACTCTTGTTGAACTCGGATGTAAGCCTGTGCGTTGGTTATCGCTGCGTAAATTTTTAGCTTGTTGCGAATAATGCCCGGGTTTTCGAGCAGTTCCATAATCTTGTCGTGCTCGTATGCGGCTACTTTTTGCACATCGAATTGATCAAAAGCAGCTCTAAAATGCTCGCGTTTATTCAAGATAGTAAGCCAACTTAAACCGGCTTGAAAGGTCTCCAGAATTAGAAATTCAAACATTTTCGCATCGTCGCGAACGGGTTTTCCCCATTCTAAGTCGTGGTATTCGCGATACAGCGGTGTCTTTAAACACCAAGCACAACGTTCTTTTTCAGCTTCCATTAAAACAAATATCCCAATTTGATGGAACCGTAAAAATAAGCCATATTTACGTTATTGTCGACTTCCTGACTGCGGTAATTAAACGTGTAATGTGCGTTGAAACGGTTATATCGGTATTTAAATCCCGCTTCAAAAACAAAGCGAATCGGAATTAAATCGAACGTTACCGGACTTGAATCGCTAAATAAGCTTCCCTGAATTGTCGCGTCGTAGAACTGATAGTTGAAGTTTGGATTCAGAAAGAAATAGAGTTCACGTGGTTTTGGCTGCGTTTGCTTTCCCGCCGAGGCTTGGTATAAATTACTTTCGTAAATCGGAAGCAATTTATGAATGGCGATGCGTGCATTAAAACCCGATGTAACACCTGTCAATATTGTTCCCAGCTGAACTTTGTTTTGCCAACCAAAAGAAAATTTCGAATTGCTAACCCAAGGTAAAGCGAGGTAATGCGTGGCGTTGAATTGCGCAAGGAACGCATTATGTATTTGATTTTGCCATCCGCGAACGGTTTTAAAATTGAACAGCTTGTGGAAGGTTTCTTGCATTTCTTCTCCAAACGAATTCGGGCCAATACAACCTAGCTGAACCTCGGTCCTAAGGTAGTTTTCCGATTTGTAGTACCTCGAAATACTTGCTTCGCCAAACAGTAAGCCACAAAACGGACGATCGTTAACCAATAAATTATCGGCATCTCGCGTTTGTGGATTATACAAGTATTGTCCCGCGCGAAAACCCAACAGTCTTTTCTTAGCTTTTCGGGCTGAAATGGGTTTAATAAAATAAATCTCTAAGCCGTTTGTGTAGTATCGATCGTATACCGAACTCGTGTACAAATCGTTTTCTGTTACAAAACCAATTTCATTACGCGATTCTTGCCCAAAAACAGCGCCAAAAATAAATGTCAAATAAAGTGTAAGAAGCGATTTAGTAATCGAGATTTCCGACATAGCGCATGTGTTTTACGATTCTACTTTTTCGCCGTTCAATATAAGAAGATGAGTTGGTAGCAGTGTATTTTCTCGGGTTTGGAAGTATAGCGGCAATGCCCGCTGCTTCCCGTTTGGTTAGTTTAGAAGCGTCTTTGCGGTACCAGTACTTCGACGCCGCTTGCACGCCATAAACGCCATCGCCCATTTCAATGCTGTTCAAGTAAACTTCCATAATACGTTCTTTACCCCAAATTAGTTCGATCAAAAAAGTGAAATAAGCTTCTAAGCCCTTGCGCAAATAGCTTCTTCCTTGCCAGAGAAAGACATTTTTTGCTGTCTGCTGACTAATCGTGCTGCCGCCTTTGATTTTTTTTCCTTTTTTGTTGTGTTCGTACGCCATTCGCATAGCTCTAAAATCGAAACCATGATGGGTTTTAAAAGTGCCGTCTTCTGCTGCGATAACCGCGCGTTGCATGTTCGGCGATATCTCTTCTATCGGAACCCAATCGTGCATACAAATCATGTCTTTTCCTGCGCTATTTTGTTCAAAAGCTCGGGTAATCATTAGTGGTGTAAATGGCACTGGAACCCATTTGAATAAAATGACCAATCCAATTGAAATGGCAAAAAAGTATAAAGCCGACTTCCATAAAATTCGAAGTAACTTTTTATGCCAAGGTAATTTTTGGGTAGATTTCGTTGCTGTGGTTTTGTTTTGTTTTTTCATACTAAAGCTGCAAGTTCGGTTCCTACTAAGCTGCCAATTGCTACGCCCATGCCGCCTAGACGCACACCGCAATAGGTGCGTTCAGTTAGTTGTTGAACAATCGGACGCTTTTCTGCGCCTAAGCCCATGATTCCGCTCCAAGAATAGTCGATTTCAAAGCGGGTATTGGGTAAAATTACCGATTCTAAATAGGTTTTTAGTTGGTTTTGAATTTGGTTTGTAGTGCCGAAATCGGTTGTTGTTTCGCTCTCGAAATCTAGGTTTCTTCCGCCACCAAATAAAATGCGGTTTTCGATGTTCCGGAAGTAAAAGTAGCCGCGATCGAGGTGAAAAGAACCTTTAATGTCGAGATTGGGTATTGGTTTAGTTACCAAAACTTGTGCGCGTCCGGGTGTCACGGCAACGGGAAGTAACTGCGATGCAAATGCATTTGTGGCGAATAACAATTTGTGGCATTCTAGTTCGAAATCGTCTGTAGAAATACTAACGTGAGAACCGCTTTCGTGATAATTTGTTACGTTTTGTTTTGTAAAAATAACTACGCCTGCTGCCTGCACCTTTTGCAAGAGCGCCTGCATCATTTTACCCGTGTGTAATTGTCCTTCGAACTGGTTGTAAATCAGGTATTCTTTAGTGTTCGAAAAGTTAAATCGATCGATAACTTTTGAGAATACCGCTCCTTTAAAAACGGGATGTAGCAGTTCGTTCAGATAGTCGAGACGCAGGAAACAGCTGTTAAAAAGAGATTCGTCTTTTTCAAGAAATACTTCATAACCACCAAATGGCTCGTAGTTTATTGCGCTGTCGCCCAGCGTTTTGCGAAGTAGGTTTAAGCCTTCTTTTCGTTTGCTAACAAGTTCAATAACAGCTTCTTCGTTCGAGGTGTTTAAGTCGTCGAGCAATTCGCTACTGCTGCCAAAGCAGGCAAATCCAGCATTTTTTGTGCTTGCGCCTTCGGGTAAAATGCCTTTTTCAAGTATCGCAATCGATGCGTTAGGATGCGCATCTCGGAGCTTAAGCGCGGCAAATAAACCAACGATCCCAGAACCCACGATTACATAGTCGTAGCGCTTCAAAAACGTCTCCTTTTCCCAGTAGCTAAAAGTCGGCTTCATGGCTGCGAAATTAAGCTTCTTTTGTTTTCAACGACGCTTTTAGGTAAAATTCACAGTCTTGTTTTTTGTTTTTTGGGCGCGCCGGCAAACGAGTCGTCGCTGCGCAAAAGAGGTGCAAGCCGTCACGTGTTCCGCTATATCTTTGGGCCAGAACTTTAGTGGAAATCCCAAATCGCCCAAAGGATGCCGCTGCACCCGTTCGCGCGGAAATGCTACGCAAGGAAAAAATGGAAAAAAATGAAAAAAAATGGAAAAAATGAAAAGAAGCGAAAGAAGGGAAAAAAGTGAAAAAAAGTGAAAGATTCGCCTTCGACCGGCTCATGCACCATCGAATTTGTGGTTAGGCTGGGCAAAACGAAACGTAAGATGGCGAACGTCGCAATCCCGATAGCCATCGGGACTATCCCGATAGCTATCGGGACTCAAATCTTAATACTAAAAAGTCTTTGCGCTCAGCCTTCGACACATTCAGGTTTCATCGAATTTCGGTTTAGGTTGGGCAAAACGATACGTAAAATGGTGAACGTCATGATTCCGATAGCTATCGGAACTATCCCGATAGCTATCGGGACTCAAATTTTTATTCTAAAAAGTCTTTGCGCTCAGCCTTCGACACATTCAGATTTCATCGAATTTCGGTTTAGGTTGGGCAAAACGATACGTAAAAT
>NZ_NOXX01000178.1 GCF_002251775.1 Flavobacterium aurantiibacter | reverse complement strand
CTGGAAATTAATTTAATACAATTTTTGTCGTGTACTTAGGAAATTTTTATAAAAAATTGATTAAGCAAATAGTTGATGAGTTTTAATGTAAATTTTAAGTTGGTAAAGTAGTACGAATAACAAAAACACGTTAGTAATTAATAAACAATAGTTTACAATAAATCTAAAAATAAAAACTCAAACCTAATTGCGCTTGCCATTTCGAATTTATAGTATCTACTAACCAAGGCTTGCTATTGGGGTTATGAAATTGATAAACGGGTTGTTCATTCGCAATTGTAACAAAGTCTAAAAGAGCATATCCTGAGTTGTTAATATTAGGAACATAATATTGTGTTCCTAAATTTTTATGTATCAAATTAGCCACATTAAAAATATCAAATGAAATTTCAAATCGCTTGTTTTTAAACTTTTGCTCAAAAATAAACTTTAAATCTACCTGATGGTTCCAAGGAGTTCTTGCTCCGTTTCGTTCAGCATGCTTTCCTCTTCTTGATTTTAAATAAGCATCATTACTAATATAAGCATCTAATTGATTCCATTGATCTTGGGCTGTAACCAAAACTCCCTCACTATTAATAAAATCTTGTAAAACTATTTCAGATTGGTTATTTGGTACATAAAATACATCATTCTTTGCAGAACCATCTCTATTCACATCGCCTTCATAAACATAAGAAAAAGGACTCCCCGATTTTCCGTTGTAAATAATACCAACCTTAAATTTCGATTGTTTATAAGGCATTTCTATAAAATGATAAGAGCTAATTTTATGTCTTAAATCAAAATTTGAAAAGGAAAGTTTCGGACTATTAGCAACCAAAGCCTGATTCCATTCAAAATTAGCCGCATGAGAGTTTCGTACAGTACTACTAATGTCTTTACTCATCCCATAAGTATATCCTAAGAATCCTGTATAAAAATGATTGGATTTAGAAATACTAACGGTACCATTGTATCGATACCCTTTATTGGTGTTGGTCAATAAAAACACATTGGTAAAATTGGGGTTGATTTTTACATTATCTCCTGTTTGTGTATAGTAAGGGCGATTATCGGCGCCATCAAAATTGGATAACGCAGATTCTTTTCTATTAATCGACTGAAAATACAATCCTTCTACAACCTTTGAATAGTTAAAATCAAATGATAAAATTGTATTATTCTTAAACTTTAAGTCCAAATTCAAATTGGTCTTCCAATCACGTGGCAAATTAAACCCATTATCTACTAAATTAATTTCAGTTAAAGGTCTTGATTGCAAACTTTCTAAATCGCTAAGATTTTCAGTAATCGGAAGATTTGAAGTGGGTCTATAATCAATATTAAAATATTTAGTTCCAGAGATATAATGTGAATAAGCATACCAAACAAAAGGCATACGACCTGTAAATAAACCCGAACCACCTTTTAGGGTTACCTTTTCATTTATCGCATAAGTAAATCCAACTCTTGGATTAAACTGAGGTTTACTATTAATTTTATTTTCATATTGAGCAAACTCTGGAGTATTTTTTATTTCATCACTAATAGGAAAATCTCCCGGATGAAATTGAGTATCAATTCTTAAACCCACCATCAAATTAAACTTATCAGAAATTTTTATATCATCTTGAAAATAGATGCCCGATAAAATAACATTGTAATCGGCAGAAGGATTATTTTTATTAAAATCAAAATCATTATTCTCAACATTGTAAACACCTCTTACACGATTTGGTCTGTCATTCAAAAAATCATCAACTGATTTATATTGCCATCTTCCATTAAATGCTGTTAAAAACCGATATTCAATGGCATTAATTTCTGTTGAAGTGCCTAATGTAAAAGTATGATTGTTCTTAATATAAGTAACATTATCTGTAATTTGAGTAGTTTTTAAATTCAATCCATAAACGGCTGCTTCTCTATAAGTACCTGCAAAAATGGTATTTGATGTATTATCAATAATCTCTAAATGTGGAAAAACGCGTCCATCATACGTTCTATCATCATTAACCGTTGAATAAGAAACAATAAGTTTGTTATTCCAATTGGAATTGAAATTACTTTTTAGTTCACCAACCAAACTGTTGGTAGTGGAATTATGACGATACCCTTGATTACCAAAATTAAATAAATTAGCCGTCCATTCTAAATTATCAGCGTAAGCAGTAACAAAATTATTTCGTAAGGTTAGTTTGTGCTTGTTTGAAATGGAGTAATCAAAGCGTAAAAATAATTTAGTGCTTTTACGTTCTAAATCAACATTTTGAAAAGCGCCTGGATCATAATTATATTGAGAAATTAATTTATCTCGAATAGAATTTACAGTAGTCAATGAAATATTAGAGTTGGTTGAACCTGGAGCATTCAAAACAGGCTCTTTTCTATAGGAGAATTCCGCATTAAAAAAATAAAACAATTTGTCTTTAAGCACAGGACCACCAATAGAAGCCCCAATTTGGTTGTCAAAAAAAGTAGATTCAGGTTGTTTTACTCCATCTGCATATCGTCCAGTTATCCATCTGTTTTTTGTGAAATTATAAGCATTTCCTTCTGTTTTATTTTTTCCGTATTTAGTTACGGCATTAATACTTGCCCCAGTAAAATTTCCAAGAGTTACATCAAATGGAGCGGTTTTAATAGACAAAGCACTTATAGCTCCAAAACCTATAGGTTGAGTTCCCGCAAGACCTCCAGGTGTTCCCGATGCAACAGAACCAGCTGCACCGCTTGAAGGCTCTTGAAAACCCAATACATCATTAGTGGCACTTCCATCAATACTTAAATTATTAAAACGATAATTAGCGCCACCAAAGGAATTCAAATTAGCATCTGGTAATAAACGAGTGGCATCTTGAATACTTCGGTTTAGAGAAGGCAAATTATTGAGCAATTCCATTTTTAACTTCTGTTCATTCCCTTTTTTTTGAACAACGGTACCAGTTACAACAATTTCATTCAAGGTTTCCGTTTTTTCAATTAATTGCACATCTAAGCTAACAGATTGACCTAATAAAATAGTTAAATCATGCTGCATAAAATCCTGAAAACCTATGTAAGATATTTTGATTCTATAATTTGTATCGGGTGGAAGTTGATTGAATAAGAAAAATCCGTTTTCTTGACTTGTGGTATGGAATGTATTTCCTGTATTTTCTTGTACAACTTCAATATGAGCAAATGCTATTGGAGTATTCTGTTCATCTTTAATTTTCCCTTTAAGAATACCTGTAGTTTCTTGAGCAAAATTTTGTACTGTGGCTAATAATAAACAAATGGTAATTAATTTCTTCAATCTGTCTGATAAGATTTAGTGTATAGACGCTAGTTAATTCTAATCCTGACAAAAAAAGCATCACAAAATGTGATGCTTTAAAAAAACCAAACTTTAAAACAAACTAAATTTATTTTGGTAAATGAGCTAAAATATCTTCAATAGTAGCTCTGTTTTTATAATTAGGATCAAATTGCTTGTAAACAATTTTTCCGCTTTTATCTATTATGAAAGTAGCTGGTACTGGCAAAACGCCTTCCTTATTTGCATTGGTTTCACTTATAGAAGCATTTAATTTCTCTTGAATCATATCTTGATATTCTTTTGTAACTTCAAATTTGACATCAAAAGCTTTCATAATACTTCCATCTAAATCCGATATAACAGTAAAATCTATTTTATTATTTGCAATGGTTTTCGTTGAATTTTCATAACTCTCAGACGATATCGCAATGATTTTTGCTCCCGCATCTTCAATACTTTTTGCTTTTTCTGCAAATTCAGATAAATATTGATTGCATATTGGACACCAATACCCACGATAAAAAATGACTACTATAGGTTGCTTTTCATAGAAATCTTTTAGCGTTACCGTTTTGTTATCACTTGTAGTCATGCTAACAACAGGTGCAACATCTCCAATTTGTAATCCTTTTGGAATGGCGTTGGTTTCCATACCTAAAGTGTTGTAATCAACCGAAATTTCTTCTGTTACAGGCTCGGTTTCTACGGGTTCATTTTGAACTTCTTTTTTTACTTCTTGACAGCTATACAATAATACAATTGACAGCAATCCCAATACTTCTTTTCTCATAATTTCTACTATTAAAGATTATTTAATTTTATAATTTACAGATAATATTATGATTCACATCCATCCTTCACCAACGTTTTCTCCGCGTGTAATTACATTTATTTCCCTACCAAATCCTAACGAACCTCCTGCATTCCATTTTTCACTTAAATCAAATAAATAGCCACCATTTATCCAAGGTTGAATGACTAAATTATACGTTTGACCTTCTGTTGTATTGGACGTATTTAAGCCATCTTTCCAGTCTGTCCACATATTCCAGGTATCAACTGAAGCGCCAATTATAAAGTTTACTTTACCATAAGGAAAATAACGAACTACTCCAATTGTTGCACCAAAACCAGAAGCAACTTCATTATCATTATACTCACTAAAATCTTGACGGTCTGCAAAGTTACCTCCAATTCTAAAACGTAAAGCCCATTTATCATTTAGAAAAACATTAGAGGTAATCATAGGCATTACTCCCGCAGGATACAATTGAAGCTCTGCTCCTATTTCAATCTTTTTTCATGGTCTAAAGCAACTTCATTAACATCATTTTGTGCATGTGAGAATGATAAAAATAATAAACCAAAAAAGAGTAAAAGTTTTTTGAATGTTAAAAATGATTTTTTTTCCATGTTCAATAATTGTATAAAATGATTAAAAACTAAAAGCATTAGTTAATTAACTAACGCTTTTAGAACAAACAGCAACTAATTTGAGGCAAAAAGGTCTATTTGATTATGGAACAATTCTTTTTCCAAAATTTATTAAAATATATGGTTTTTGAAACCCTGTGGTTCTGGTTTTTACTTCTCCTTTACTATCTAAAATAAGTAAAGAGGGATAGGAACGAATATTATATTTTCTTATTAACTCTTGACCTTCTTGCGTTTCTCCATCTATAGCAATATTAATAAAGTTAGCATTGAAATAGTTTCCAACCGCTTCATCTTTGAAAGTTGTTTTTTTAAGTTGTTTACAAGGCCCACACCAAGTAGCATACACATCAAGAAAAATAGGTTTATTAAGCTCTTGCGATTTTAATAAAGCTTGATGAAAATTTCCATCAAAAAATTCAATTCCTTTATTGCCTAAAGTCACTTCAGCTTTAGGTTTTTTGAAACTATAAATTCCAAAAACTACGATGGCAATTATTCCAGTAAAAATTAATGTTTTCATATGTTTAAATTTTATTTTTAGCGGTAACATATGGTATCACCTTTTTTAATTTAGGTGTTTGCTTTTGCAAACTTTCTGTTAATGGTGATTTCATAGGTCTTTATTTTTAATTTATACAAGTTCAACTTGATTTAAAATGGTGGCTTTTTCTATATTCCAATCCCCTTCAATCATTCTATGAACATAACAAGCATCAGCTTGATTTAACAATTCGGTTTTCTGTTCTTCTGTTATATTACCTTCAATGGAAATAGCAACTTTAATGGTGGTTAAAAGCTTTCCGTTTTCGCCTCTTTTTACCACTTGGTCTAATTCCGCATCCACGTTACCTATTTCCCAATTATTTCTTCGAGCAATGAAACGAACAGTTGCTACTTTACACATAGCAATACTAGATAAAATTAAGTCGGTTGGTGAAAAACCTAAATCGGTTCCTTTACTTGTAATAGGCTCATCTCCTAAAATACTATGTCTTCCATTACTAATGATAGTTTGATATCCCGTAGGTAAATTTTTAATTTTAATGTTTGTCGGCATTTTATTTCTTTTAATTTAAAATTTATAGTTTAGACGAAACAATTAATTAATCCTGACAAAATATTTTTACAAAACTTAAAATCTTTTAAATGAGTTTCTCAATTATATTTTGAGTTAAAAATTTTATAACCACTTACATTTAATTCAAAAACGCCCTTTAAAACAAAATAAATATCTGATGTTTCTCCAAAATCACCCCAAAATAATCAAGGAGTTTAAAAATATTGTTTTCTGTTTTTTTAATAATTGAAAAAAGAANATAGAGGCTTAGAAAGCGGGTACAGTACAAAAACGAAAGAGGAACTTTTCGACGAAATAAAGAAACGTTTCGATGTATCATTATAAGTTGTCTATTGAAGCGGAGGGGGATATTATTAGAATTTTTGAATATGATCTGAGGCAATTTGGAGCTTTACAAGCAGCAAAATATTACGACATGTTGTTTGAATGTTTTCATAAAATAGCAAGTAATCCTCTTATGTTTCCTGTTAATACCAAGTATAGAAACATTGATAGATTCTGCATTTGCGGTGTTGATACAATTTATTACAATATTAAAGGAGATGAAATTGAAATTGTCACCATAATTGGAAGACAAGATTTTTAAAAATTCATTGACATAAAATTTTCAAAATCGTTAACAGCGCAAACCACGATGGAGTTTCGGGATAGTCCCGATAGCTATCGGGAAAGACTTCCTAACGTTCACCACTTTACGTATCGTTTTTCCCAGCCTAATCCGCATATCGTCGGTTGCCTGAGCCTGTCGAAGGCTGGAACGATTTTTTGGTGGTTTGACACGTTCTGTGTTTTCCTCAACGGTACCCTATTGGGCAAAATTCTGTGAGGTTCAGTGTTTTCTGTGCGCTTAAAAGCTGGTACGTGAATTTGTCGAAGGAAAAGCATTGTGCTCATCGTGAAACACTTAGTGAAACATTGCAATCCCTCGCTGCCTGAATTTGTCTATGCTAACCGCAAAGAGCGCAAAGATTTTCGCAAAGTTCGCAAAGACGTTTTAGTATTAAGATGGGAGTATTAAGTACTAAGACTCAGCGACGTTCACCACTTAACTAATCGTTTTTGGGGAAGTTAGAAGCTAGACACGAGAAGCNTGTCGAAGGCTAGTGCATTTTTTTGTTGGCTTGACACGTTCTGTGTTTTCCTCAACAGTTCTACATTCCGAAATAATCTGTGAACTTCGGTGTGTTCTATGCGCTATAAAAGCTGGTGCCTGAAAGGGTCGAAGGCAGCAGGTCTAAATATGTTCCAAAGAAAACACATTACACAACACGCCGATTCCGCTCAAAAACTGTCGCAGAAACACATCCCTAGAGCCGCAGCATATCGTGATACTGAAGGCCCAGATAAAGCCTGCTCAGCCAAGCAAAAATGGCGTGCGTTGATTTTGTATTCCGAAATTAACTGCGCTAGTTTCTCTTCGAAACTTAAACCGCAAAGAACGCTTCGAGCTCTTTCAGCGTTTCTTCGCTGGTGCGGATGTCTTTTACAATTTCTCCTTTGCTTAAAGCTACAATGCGGTTAGAAACTTCTACCGTGTGGTTCAAATCATGACTCGAAACCAAAACAGTAATGTTCGGATCGGCAGCTAAATCACCAATGATTTTCTTCAAGCGAAATTGCGTCGTTGGATCTAAATTTGCAAACGGCTCGTCGAGCACCACAACTTCCGGATTTCCAATCAAGGTTCCGATAATCCCGACTTTCTTCTGATTTCCTTTGCTAAAATCACGGATGTACTTCTTGCTGTTCAAAATTTCGTCGTTAAAAAACTCGCTATATTTTGCCAGTGTTTGGTCGACATCCGATTTATTCTGCCCGCGCAATTCTCCGATAAAGTAAAAGTATTCCTCGGGGGTCAAGTAGCCAATCAAAAAGCTTTCGTCGAGAAATGAAGCGGTTTTGGTTTTCCATTGTTCGCTAACATTTACTTGAATGTCTTTTATAGAAACGCTACCCGTTGTAGGCTGAATCAAATCGAGCAATAAACTAAAGAAGGTGGTTTTTCCAGCGCCGTTATTTCCAACCAAGCCAAAGCTTTCGCCTATCGGGATTTCAAGTGAAGGAATGTTTAAAACCGTTGTTGCTCCGTATTTTTTGGTAAGATTATTTACTGAAATCATAGTTTTAGTTTTTTTCTTTATAAGCTGCTAGCGTAGCGTATTTTTCTGTTTTATAAGTTTTTACAATCAAGTTGAACATTTTGTCGCGGAACAGGAATCCAATAATTCCTAAAAGCGCCACAAGTGCTATCCCTTCGTAGGTTCCTAGAAGCACTTTTCCTGTCATGAAAACCGCCATGGGAAGTAATAACTGCGGCAGCGATATGAGTAAGGTCTTAACATTAAACGCTTTGCGATCGCCAAAAGCGCCTTTCGCCGAAGTCAAGTCGATGGGTGTCTTCGTGTATGCGCCGCCCCAAAGCACCAAGTACGAGTTTACTCCGATGTTGTAAATAGCGGCTGCAACGACAATGAGATAAATTTCCAATCCAAAAAACAAGTAAAAGGAACCCAAAACGGTTGCCACCAGCGTACCAATAACCATAAGCCACCATTTTGAACTGATGTAATCGCGATACGGCACGTTTTGCGTCATCATCAACGGATAGTACGCACTGTCCCAACTCGGAACAAACTGTCCGAACGAAATCAAGAATCCGCCACTTACAAATATTCCTGCAAACATGTGCATCGCCGGATTATCGTAAGCGTCAATAGCTCCATTAAAGAACAGCAAACCGTAAAACAAGAACAAAATACTCATTGTTGCTGTAGTTTTTGAACGCTTGTTTCTGCGAATCATACGAATGTCGTTCTTCAAAAAGCTGCCCAAGGTTCCGTATTTGTTCAACCAGGTGTAATTTTCGGTTTGTGCAACCGCAATTTCTTTCTTTAAACCAACATCCAAATACAATTGGCCAAGCAAATATTTATAGGTCATGTAATACACTCCAACAACCAAAGCAACAGGCACTAATACGGTAAGCGGCTGATCGAACAATGCATAAAATATAGGCTTGGTGTAAATGGTAATATCAAACAACCCAAAATACTGCGAAGCGGCAATAGCACCTAAAAGCGTGATAAAGGTGTAAAACAATCCGTCTTTATTAGCAATGAGAATGTTTAGGTAGTTGTTGAAGTAAATCAACGCTGTCATCGCCACAAACCAAAGCGTAACCGATAGCGGATCGTATCCTTGCACATACAACACTATGGTAAACGGTAAGAAAAAGAAATAATTCAGCACGTTGAAGTACGAAATCGAGGTTTTGGCCAGCGAAAAATGCACCACATACGAACGCGTAACGGGCAATATCAGCATGGGGCGAATGTTCATTACGGGTAGTTTCTGCAGCATCTGCCTAAAAACTAGATCCATCAAGAAATAGTAAATCAGAAACTGAGATACCACAACAACAGGATCTTGATTGGTTACGTCTTTAATGATAAAGAACGAACCGATACCCAAAATCAAGAAACAACCACCAAAATATAAGGCTGCAAGACCTATTAAAATTTTAATTGCTATTTTCTGAGTAAATGCTGCCGAACGAAAAAAGCTCTTCCATTCCAGCCATAAAATCTTTTTATACATAGTTTACCGCTTGATTTGGTTGTTAGATAGCAATCTCGAAACTTTGTTACAAGAAGGCGATTCTAAAAGTAAAATATTTTCGCTTACCGCAAAAAGAAGCCGCTACCTAACGTACAATTTTTTTTAATCCATACTCCGTTCCGCTATCTTTGCGCAAAATTTTTTTATGTCAAGCTTTTTTAAACTCCATATAAAAGAAGTGAAACGCGAAACCGATTCGTGCGTTTCCATTGTCTTTACAATTCCAGAGCCGCTACAACAGCATTACCAGTATGTTTCTGGACAATACGTAAATCTAAAACTCACACTCGACGGTCAGGAAATTCGCCGCGCGTACTCCATTTGCTCGTCGCCTAACGAAAACGAATTACGTATCGCCGTAAAAGCCGTTAAACACGGAGCTTTTTCAAATTTCGCCAACCAACAACTCAAAGCGGGTAGCGTTATCGAGGTAAGTGCACCCGAAGGCCGTTTTACAGTCGACGCCGAAAAACCTGCACACAACATCGCGGCTTTTGCTGCAGGAAGCGGAATTACGCCGGTAATGTCGATCCTAAAATCGGTCTTAGCATCCGATCCAAACGGCACGTTCTTGTTGGTGTACGGAAATAAAAGTCCGCAACAAACCATTTTTTATCAGCAGTTGCACGATTTGCAGCAACAGTATGTAGGTCGCTTACTCGTACAGTTTGTTTTCAGCGAAGCCAAACAAGACGGTGCGCTTTTCGGACGTATCGATCGGTCGGTCGTTAACTACACCCTCAAAAACAAGTACAAAGACATTGCATTCGAATCGTTCTTCCTCTGCGGACCCGAAGGCATGATCAACACCGTTTCCGGCGCACTAAAAGAAGCCAACGTGCCCGAAAGCAAAATAAAGTTTGAGTTGTTCTCCACTTCGAGCTCGGAAACCGATCTTAAAATAGCCGACGGTCATACCACCATTACCGTTACCGTAGATGACGAGACGAGCACCTTCGAAATGTCGCGCAAACAATCGGTACTCGATGCCGCTTTGAAACACGGACTCGACGCGCCCTATTCCTGCCAAGGCGGAATTTGCAGCAGCTGTTTAGCCCGAATTACCGAAGGAACCGCCGAAATGAAAAAGAACACCATCTTAACCGACGGCGAAATAGCCGATGGCCTCATCCTCACCTGCCAGGCACACCCAACGTCGGCAGTCTTAAAAATCGATTACGACGACGTTTAGTCGATCCCACCAAGCCGCTTTCCAAAGAGCGGCTTTTTTATTTTTTGGGCGTTCCGGCGGCACACGTTTCGTGGAAATTCTTAGCCGCCGTCGGGCTGTACGTTTCAATCTGTTTTGCGCCATAAATGGAAGCGCAAAACAGGATTTCCACTGCCATCCCTAACGCAAAATCGTGCTCGAACGTTAGTGAATGAAAATTGTAAACACCAGTAATTTAATTGATACTCTGTTTTAACAAAATGTTGATTTACAGGTTTTTGTTCGAGGTAATATTGCAATATTACGTTTAAATTTTCGCAAAGCCACATTGCTCCATTAGCAAAAAAATCTGTGGATTTCTGTGGTTTCTGTGAGAAAAAAGCAACAAAAGAAATTAAGAAAGGAACTGCAACAAACGTTCAACTACTTTTTCCGGCGCAATACTATCAATGGCGTGGGCATAATCTTCGGGATACTTGTTTCCGTATATCGAGGTCGGAATTTTCGGGAAACGCTCCAAATCGGCGGTTAGTTGATTATCGTCGGTTTGTAAAAACGGTTTAAAACCCGCAGTAGGATGCGTAACACCCCAAAGCGTAACCACCGGAACGCCGTACAACGCTGCTAGATGTCCGTTTGCCGAATCCATACTCAACATAACATCCAAACAACTAATGAGAGCCAATTCGTCACGAAAAGACAAGGCGCCCGCTGCAATACGAATCCGATTTTCATCCGCCTTTATTTCCTGTAAAACCGCTAATTCCGATTTGCTACCAAAGAGAATCACCTCAGCAGCCGACCGTTCAAGCACTCCTTGAATAACCGATTTTAGCAAATCTAAATCGTACACTTTAGACGCGTGTTGCGCAAACGGAGCAATACCTATTTTTACTCTGCTGGAAGCAAACATTTCGGGAATAGAGCGCTTCTGCAAAGGTTTTAATGCCGCGAATGCAATGCTAAAATTCAATTGCTGTAAAACTTCAAGCTGCCTATCAAAAACGCTTGGAATAGCAAACCGGCCGTTTCCGGCGGTGAGTTTTCGTTTTAACGCACGTGCTTTATCGATCGCTGCGGTTTGGATTCCGCTTCCCGTAAGGAAAAAACGGAGCAGCTTCGATCGAAACACTTGATGAAAATCCGCAAAATGCGTTATCTCTAAAGCGCGAAGCTTCCTTTGCAAATTCCACAATCCGAGAATGCTTCCATCCCTTTTTTTATCGAATGCAATAAAATTACAATTCGGAATTTCCTGGAAAAGTGGTTCGGCAAAAGCAATGCTAATAACACTGATGCGTAAATCGGGATATTTCTCGCGAACGGCTTTAATCGCCGGCACACACATAGCGATATCGCCCAAAGCCGAAATTCGGAAAAAGGCAATATGCGGCACGGTCGATTTCAAAATTTTATTTCTTGGCTTGGTAAAGAACCGGGTTCAAGTCGTCGTCGTTGTACATTTTCATTTGCTTGTACACTTTCATGAACTTTTTACCTTGTTCGATATCGGAAAGTAAGTCGTCGATTGCGGTCGACAAGTCGGTGCGTTGCTCCAACAAAACATTGAGTTTTTCCTGACACTTGGCACGGTGTTCCGCGCTAGCATCAGCACGCTCGGCTTCTTCACGCATGTGGAAAATTTTCAAAGCTAGAATAGACAAACGATCAAACGCCCACGCCGGACTCTCACTGTTAATTTTAGCATCGCTGTTCGGACTCACGTGTGCGTATTTTTGAAGAAAGTAACTGTCAATGTACTCTACAACGTCGGTTCTTTCTTGATTGGATGCATCAATCTTGCGTTTCAAAACCAAAGCAGCTACAGGATCAATTTGCGGATCGCGAATGATGTCTTCATAATGCCACTGTACCGTGTCAATCCAATTTTTCATGTACAATAAATGTTCGAACTGATCTTTCGGATACGGATTGGCGATCGGCTGATCTACGCTGTCGTATTTGTGGTAATCGGCGATACTTTGTTCGAATACGGCATTAGCTAGTTTTGAAAACATAGGTTCAAGAATTTAAAGTGCAAAGATACTTTTTATACTTTTATCCGCGCAGAATTTAGCTTGCGCAGAAAAAGCTTATGAAAATCCGAAATTTATCCGAACAGAATTCCGTTCTACACCAATTTATGAGCGAGTTACGCGCCGTAGATGTGCAAACCGACCGCATGCGTTTTCGCAAAAACATAGAGCGTATCGGAACTTTATTGGCGTTCGAAATTTCAAAATCTCTCGAATACGTACCGAACACTGTGCTCACACCTTTAGGCGAAAAACACAGTTTCCGCTTGGCAAAACCTGTCGTAATCGCGAGTATTTTGCGGGCGGGGATTCCGTTACATGCAGGCTTACTCGACGTATTCGACCAAGCGGAAAGCGGTTTCATTTCAGCGTATCGCGCTTACAGTGAAGATCACGGTTCGTTCGAAATTAAAGTAGAATATCAAGCCATTCCTGACTTGACCAACAAAATTTTGATTCTTGCCGATCCGATGTTGGCAACCGGACGCTCACTACTTGCTTGCTGCGAAAAGTTACTCGAAGAAATGAAACCTGCCGAATTACATATTGCCGCGGTAATTGCTGCGCCGGAAGGAATCGACTATCTGCAAAAGCATTTGCCCGAAAATACGACACTTTGGATTGGCGAAATAGATGAGGCGTTAAACGCTCAGAATTACATCGTGCCTGGCTTAGGCGATGCCGGCGATTTAGCCTTTGGCCCTAAACTCTAGTTTGTAGTTATAACTGCCAAAAAAAGAAGGTAACTGCCGAGATAACTAACAGCCACACGGCAATTTCTTTAATCCATTTACCGGTCATTTCTTCAACAAAACTCGCCGTCATTACCGCAAGAGGAAATACGGTAAACAGCAGTAAATCGTTTGCTTTTGATGTTGAAAAAACGAAAATTAAACCGCCAATACAAAACGAAAAAAGTACTTTTTTGTAGGCGGCGTGTAGAATAAGAGGTTTTCCGCTCAACGACAAAAGCTGCGCTAAAAACAAAATGCAAGCAAAGGCCGTAAAAGCTGAAAGTGCTGCATTTTGAGAAACTTCCTGAAAATAATCAAACGATAAATCGACTACCGCATTTGTATAGAAGTAAGAAATCGGATTGAAATCACTGAAATAATGAATCATGCCCGCGAAAATCAACGCGGTAATTACTCCGAAGTACGGCAAAATCCAATTCCGGTAATCGCGCGATACGTGCAGTACAATCGATACAAAAACGATAAACAAATAGAGTACACACCAAAACTGAAACAAAGCCGCTACGCTTATCCACAAAGCGGCATCGAAGATTTTCTCCTTCGGAGCCAGCAACGATTGCATGGAAATAAGTCGGCGCAAGGCAAGAAGTATAAAAAAATGCGCTATCAAAATATTGAGATCGCGCAGAGCTTCGGGAATAAACAACACGAAAACAGCCGCAAATAAAATGGGAAATGTATTCTCCTTGCTTACACTGTTTCTTTTAGTTATAAAGTTGATCAACAGCAAACTAAGTAACCATAGAATGCTACAACTTATTTGTTGTACCACAGCACTAACTTCAATTTTCGCATCTGCCTGAAAAGCCATGATCGAGCTGCCCAAAGCCAAACAAGCAACAATCAAATAATTGAGCGGTCTCGATTTGCTAAAAAGTGTTGTAATCATTAAAGTATTTTATACTTTTGCTTGGTAAATATAACATATAGACACAGATGAAAGCATTTTGGGAAGGGATTCAAACATTTTTTGTTGATTTTCTATTTGTTCCACTTGATGGCCTAAGAAGTTTAGAGCTTAGCTACTGGAGTTTAGCAAACATCATAAACTGGATTTTTATGGCTATTTGCGTTCGTTACACGTATTACTGGATTAAGCAGTTGCAGTTGCACAAAGCAAACAACGAAGAAAATCAAGATACTACTGCACACTCGTTCTTGAAATAAAAACGAATCGGTAAAGATTACAACAAATCCTTACCGATATCCGTTCTATAATACATCTTATCAAAATGAAGTTTTTCGACATTTTGGTAAGATTTTTTTATGGCCTCAGGCAAATCATCAGCCAACGCCGTCACTGCTAAAACCCGACCGCCATTGGTTAGCACTTTCTCGTCGTGGAGTGCAGTGCCTGCATGAAACGCCAGCGCCTCCGTTATTTTATCGATTCCGGATATTTCAAACCCTTTATCGTACGCTTCCGGATAACCTCCTGCAACCATCATTACGGTTACCGCGGTGCGCGAATCTACTTGCAGTTCGTAATTTTCCAAAGTCTGGGTCGATACCGCCTGAAACAGTTCCACCAAATCAGAGCTAATTCTGGGCAACACAACCTCAGTTTCCGGATCGCCCATACGTACGTTATATTCAATAACAAACGGATTTCCACCCACATTTATCAATCCGATGAAGATAAACCCGCGATACACAATACCATCCGAAGATATACCCGCAACCGTTGGCTTTACGATGCGTTCCACGATTCTCGATTCTAACTCAGCGTCGATAAACGAAACCGGCGAAACAGCTCCCATACCGCCTGTGTTTAAACCCGTGTCGCCCACACCAATCCGCTTGTAATCCTTCGCAAAAGGTAAAATTTTAAACGATTTTCCGTCGGTTACGACAAAACAACTCATTTCAATTCCGTCTAGAAATTCCTCGATAACCACTTTTGCACTCGCTGCGCCAAACTTACTGTCGAGCAACATACTGCGCAGTTCTGCTTTGGCATCGTTTAAATTCTCGAGGATCACCACACCTTTCCCAGCGGCAAGTCCGTCGGCTTTTAAAACGTAAGGCGGCAACATTCCCTCCAAAAATGAGAGTCCGTTGTCGATGGTTTCCGCAGTAAAACTTCCGTACTGCGCCGTCGGAATCTGGTGCTTTTGCAGAAATTTCTTAGCAAATTCCTTACTTCCTTCGAGTTGCGCGCCGTTTTGCGACGGCCCAATCACAGCAATATGCTTTAGCGAATCGGTTTCCAAAAAGTAATCGTAAACGCCTTTAACCAGCGGATCTTCTGGTCCGACAACCAGCATTTTTACGTCGTTTTCCAAACAAAAGCTTGCTATTTTTGGGAAATCGGTTGGAGCAATCGCTACGTTTTCGGCACAGTTAGCAGTTCCTGCATTCCCCGGCGCCACAAATAATTTGCTGCAATGTGTTGATTGTGTGATTTTGTAAGCGAAAGCGTGTTCTCTTCCACCCGAACCTAATAGTAAAATGTTCATGTTGTTGTGTTTCGTAGTCGCGCAAAAGTACTGCGTTTTTAGAAAAATGCGACAGCTAAATCCGATTTGATTACTTTTGATACAAACAAAAACACGTGATCGGTTTAGCTGATTTATCGCTCGAATGGCTGGGTTTTCCTTTGCAGAAAGCACAAAAAGATTTGCAACAATTTGAGCGCGAACTCACTGAAAATGCCGCGGAATACCAACGCAAAAAAGCCGCCGAGATTCTGGAATTTCACTTAAGAAACAATTCCTATTACCGTGCTATTTTCGAAAAATCGAGAGCGACAGATTTCCAAAACGCACCTGTACTTACTAAAACCGATTTTCAACAGCCTTTGGCCAACCGACTAAGTGCAGGCTTTACGACCAAAAACGTGTACGTTAACAAAACCAGCGGATCGAGTGGCGAACCTTTTATTTTTGCCAAAGACAAGTATTGTCACGCACTAACATGGGCATACATCAAGCAGCAATTCGGCGCGCACGGAATCGATTTTAACCGCGATTTACAGGCACGCTTTTACGGAATTCCGTTAGAAGGTTTGCCCAAATTAAAAGAAGAAGTCAAAGATTCTTTAATGCACCGTCGCCGGTTTCCGGTTTTCGATTTGTCGGATAAAGTGCTGGAAACCTATTTGGCACGATTTCAGAAATCGGCTTTTGCGTATTTGAACGGATACACCTCGTCTTTGCTGTTGTTTGCAAAGTTTTTAGCAAAAAAAGGTGTGGTTTTAAAAGACGTTTGTTCGACCTTGAAAGCGGTATTTACGACTTCGGAAATGCTTTTTGAAAGCGATCGGCAGTTTATGGAACGTGCTTTTGGTGTTCCAATTGTAAACGAATACGGCGCGAGCGAATTGGATTTAATTGCGTTTGAAAATCCGTCGGGTGTTTGGAAAATCAACCAAGCTACTTTATTGGTCGAAATTTTGAATGAACGCAACGAGGTTTTGCCTTACGGCGAAGCGGGAAAAATTGTGATTACTGCCCTGTATAATCGTGCACATCCGTTTATTCGTTATGATATTGGCGATAACGGTATTTTGGATTTCGACCAACAAACGCAAACCCTATTTTTGAAACAGCTTACGGGTCGCACGAACGACATTGCGGTTTTGCCCAGCGGAAAAACTACGCCCGGACTTACGTTTTATTACGTCACTAAAAGCATTATTCAAGACCAAGCTAAGGTGAAGGAATTTGTGATTAAGCAAACGAATACCAATAGTTTTACCATTGAATACGTTGCCAGCGAGCCGTTGTCTGAAACCGAAAAAGCAGAAATCGTTGCTGCAAACGAACGCTATCTGGAATCGGGTTTACATTTTACTTTCGAGCAAAAAACTGCTCTAGAACGTTCGCGTAGTGGAAAATTGAAACAGTTTTCGGTTGCGTTTTAATTAGAGATATCGTTCCGTTTTAAAAAAAGGTAGGGGTAAAAAGGATTAAGATTTGAGTATTAAGACGACGATTAATTCACCACTTAACGTATCGTTTTGCCCAACTTAACCCGCAATTCGTAGGTGCCGGAGCTTGTCGAAGGCTAACTGCAAAGATTTTTTAGTATTAAGATTGGAGTCCCGATAGCTATCGGGAAAGACGTCGCGACGTTCACCATTTTACGTATCGTTTTAGGGGAAGCTAGTCCCGATAGCTATCGGGATAGACTTTATGACGTTCACCACTTAACGTTTCATGTTCCCACCTGAACCCGCGTATCGTCGGTGCATAAGCTTGTTGAAGGCTAATGCATTTTTTTTGTTGGCTTCACACGTTCTGTGTTTTCCTCGACAGTTCTACATTCCGAAATAATCTGTGAGCTTCGGTGTTTTCTGTGCGCTATAAAAGCTGGTGCCAGAGCTTGGCGGAGGCGGCAAGTCAAAGGCGGCGAGTTGAAGGCTAATGCATTTTTTTGTTGGCTTGACACGTTCTATGTTTTCCTCAACAGTTCTACATTCCGAAATAATCTGTGAGCTTCGGTGTTTTCTG
>NZ_NOXX01000158.1 GCF_002251775.1 Flavobacterium aurantiibacter | reverse complement strand
TTTCATAAATTGACTAAAGTGGTCAACCTATTTTAGGGACGTACAACGTACAAGCTTCTAGTGTCTAGTTTCTATCTTCTAAAAAAGAAAGACAATTTTTTCAAAATCATTCGTTTAAACACATAAATATCCAAAACTTTCACGTTGGTTACTTTAAGATTAATTTGACAGCACCAACTCTTGTCGGATTTTGCCGATATATAGTATCTTTACCGATTGAATTATTAACGATTTCAAGTTGTTCTCGCAACAACATCTCTATAAAATATGGCTTGTGGAAATTGCTCTACCGGAGGCTCAGCGCCGGCGGGCTGCAACAATAAAGGCACATGCGGAACCGATAGTTGTAACAAACTAACGGTTTTCGACTGGCTTTCAAACATGAGTTTGCCTGCCGGACAGGAAAAATTTGATTGCGTAGAAGTGCGTTTTAAAAACGGAAGCAAAGACTTTTTCAGAAATGTCGACAATCTAAGCTTAAGTATTGGCGACGTTGTTGCTACCGAAGCTTCACCCGGACACGATATCGGAATTGTGACTCTTACGGGCGAGTTGGTTCGCGTTCAAATGAAGAAAAAAGGCGTGAAAGACCGTGCCGATGTTCCAAAAATTTACCGAAAAGCAAGTCAGCGCGACATCGACATTTGGAAAAGTGTTCGCGATCGAGAAGAAAGCATGAAAGTAAAAGCCCGCGAATTAGCTATCGCACTAAAATTGCAAATGAAAATTTCGGATATCGAATTTCAAGGCGACGGTTCGAAGGCTACTTTCTATTATACCGCAGAAGATCGTATCGACTTTAGACAACTCATCAAAGAATTTGCGAAAGAATTTAGTACGCGAATCGAAATGAAACAGGTTGGTTTCCGGCAAGAAGCGGCTCGTTTAGGCGGTATCGGTTCCTGCGGAAGAGAATTGTGTTGCTCTACTTGGCTCACCGATTTTCGTTCGGTAAATACTTCGGCGGCGCGCTACCAACAGCTTTCGCTCAATCCACAGAAGTTGGCCGGACAGTGCGGAAAGCTAAAATGCTGTTTGAATTACGAGCTCGATACATACATGGATGCCTTAAAAGGATTCCCGGATTTCGACACTAAATTGCAAACAGAAAAAGGCGTTGCTATCTGCCAAAAGCAAGATATATTCAAAGGCTTAATGTGGTTTGCCTATCCGGATAACTTTGCCAATTGGCATACCTTACGCATCGAACAGGTCAAAGAAATCATCGAAGAAAACAAGCAAAAGCGCTTGGTTTCAGCACTAGAAGACTATGCGATCGAACCGGTTGAAAGCAAAGAGAAAGACTTTACAAATGCCATGGGTCAAGAAAGTCTGACTCGTTTCGACCAACCAAAACGCCGCCGAAATAACAAGAAAAACAAACCAAAAGGCGAAAAAGTTGGTGTGGCCATAAAACCGAAGGAAAAGCAAGCGGTTGCCGCACCGCAACAAGCAAAGGAAGGAGCCGCTCCAACTGCTGCAAAGAAGCCAAACAAGAACAAAAAGCGCTTCAACGATCGCAAAAAAGGAAATCCAAAAAACGGTCCGAACAATGAGAAAACTTCTTAATTGCCTGCTGATTTTTTGCGTTTTACTGTTAGCGTCTTGCGACAAACTTCGCGTATACGACGAATACGTACATGTGGGATCGCAATGGCATAAAGATTCGATTGCAAGCTTTGAATTAAAAGACATCGAACTTCAAAAACCGTATAACTTATTCATCAACGTTCGTAACAACAACGACTATGAGTTTAGCAATTTGTACCTAGTTGTAAAAATGGAAGAACCAAACGGATTAACCAAAGTAGACACCTTGCAGTACTTGATGGCTAATCCGGACGGAACGCTCATGGGCGATGGATTTAGCGACGTGAAAGACAACAAATTAGTTTACAAATTGAATTACCGCTTCGATAAAAAAGGCCCATACAAAGTAAACATCGGACAAGCCGTACGAAAGACGGGCAATATCGAAGGTGAAGAATATTTAAAAGGCGTAACCGACATCGGATTTAGAATCGAATCAATACCCTAATTATGTCAATTAAGGAACAATTTAATATCAATAGAGACATCTCTTTTTACAAAAAGAAGTTTTGGCGCTACTATTTTTACCTCATGGGCGGAATCTTCGCCACTTTTTTGTTTGCATCGTGGGGCTTGCTGGGTTCTATGCCATCGTTTGAAGAGCTTGAAAATCCAAATTCAAACTTGGCTACAGAAATCATTTCTTCAGACGGCGTGGTAATCGGAAAGTTTTATAACGAAAACCGGACGGCTATCAAGTACAAAGATCTGCCAAAAAATCTGGTAAACGCACTTATTGCTACCGAAGACGAACGTTTCTATGAGCATTCTGGCATCGATGGTCGTCGAACACTAGGCGCTGTTATTAAAGTTGGAACCGATGGCGGTGCTTCTACCCTAACCCAGCAATTAGCTAAGCAACTTTTTCACGGCGAAGGCTCGCACTTCATCTTGTTCCGGATGATCCAAAAAGTAAAGGAGTGGATTATTGCCGTTCGCCTTGAGCGACAATACACCAAAGACGAAATCATTGCAATGTATTTTAACGTGTACGATTTCAACAACTACGCCATCGGAATTCGTTCTGCGGCAAAAACTTACTTTGGCAAAGAACCAAAAGAACTTACCACAGACGAATCGGCGATTTTAGTTGGTATGTTTAAAAATTCGGCGCTTTACAATCCGGTTCGAAATCCGCAAGGCGTTAAAAACCGTCGCAACGTAGTTCTGGCACAAATGGCTAAAGCCAATATTATTAGCCAAAACGAAAAAGAGCGTTTACAGAAATTGCCCATCAAACTGAAATTCGAATTGCAAACACATAAATCCGGAATTGCCACGTATTTCCGCGAATACCTGCGCGAATTCATGAAACAGTGGGTTAAAGACAATAAAAAACCCGACGGTAGCGACTATGATATTTACCGCGACGGACTAAAAATTTACACTACGATCGATTCGCGTATGCAAACCTACGCTGAAGAGGCGGTACAGATGCACTTGAAAAATCTGCAAGAAGAGTTCAATACCGAGCAATCTAAAAACGAAAACGCACCTTTCATAAAACTCACCGAAGCCGAAACGGAAAAGTTGATGATGAAAGCGCGCAAAAATTCGGAAAGATGGCGCATTCTTAAAGAAAACGGGAAATCGGATTCGGAAATTCTCGCTTCCTTCAATAAGAAAACAAAAATGAGCGTGTTTACGTGGGACGGAGAGCGCGACACGGTAATGACGCCAAATGATTCTATTCGCTACTACAAAAGCTTCTTGCAAACCGGGATGATGGCTATGGAACCGCAATCCGGACACGTAAAAGCATGGGTTGGCGGAATCAATTACAAGCACTTTCAGTACGATCACGTGGCTCAAGGTGCAAGACAAGTTGGTTCAACATTCAAGCCGTTTGTTTACGCAACTGCAATTGAACAGTTAAACATGTCGCCTTGCGATTCTATTATCGACTCGCCATTTACGATACCAAAAGGTCGCCATAACGTGACCGAAACCTGGACGCCAAGTAACTCCAACGGCGAATACCGCGGCATGGTAACCTTAAAGAAAGCATTAGCCTTGTCGATTAACACCGTTTCTGCAAAACTAATCGACAAAGTGGGTCCGGATGCCGTAATCGAACTCACTAAAAAATTAGGTGTAAACAGCGATATTCCCTCGCAGCCATCAATTGCTTTAGGCGCCGTTGAAATCACCGTTCAAGATATGGTTGCAGCTTACAGTACTTTCGCTAATCAAGGCGTTTACGTGAAGCCGCAAGTTATCGACCGCATTGAAGATAAGAACGGCGTGCTGCTATACAAACCCGTAACCGAACAGCACGACGTTTTAAATAAAGATATTGCCTATGCGGTGATTAAACTTTTGGAAGGCGTTACGGAATCGGGTTCGGGAGCACGATTACGCACGGAAGGTGGCGGCCACGGATACAATCGGGTAACGGGTTATCCCTACGCATTCCGAAATCCAATTGCAGGGAAAACAGGAACTACTCAGAATCAATCGGATGGTTGGTTTGTAGGCATGGTTCCCAACTTAGCCGCTGGAGTTTGGGTAGGAAACGAAGATCGTTCCGCGCACTTTAAAGGAATAACCTATGGTCAAGGTGCAACGGCCGCGCTGCCCATTTGGGCCATATTTATGAAAAAATGCTACGGCGATGAAACGCTTGAAGTATCTCGAGAACCCTTTGAAAGACCTGCGAATTTGCAAATAAAAGTTGATTGTTATCAGGCGGTTCGCGACACCACTTCTACAGATGAGAACGAGAATGTACCTGTTGAAGAAGAACAGAATACAGACGAATTTGAGATTTAAAAATCAAAAAAATCAGCATAAATGATTGTAAAGAAAGTAAACTCTGTCGCTGAAGCTCTTGCAGGTATTCAAGACGGAATGACGATTATGCTTGGCGGTTTTGGCCTTTGTGGCATTCCCGAAAACGCTATTGCGGAATTAGTTCGACTGAACGTAACGCAACTAACTTGCATTTCAAACAACGCCGGTGTAGATGATTTTGGATTGGGACTTCTACTTCAAAAGCGACAAATCAAAAAAATGATCAGTTCGTATGTGGGAGAAAATGCCGAATTCGAACGTCAGATGCTGTCGGGCGAATTGGAAGTAGAATTAACGCCACAAGGAACCTTGGCCGAAAAATGTCGCGCGGCTCAAGCTGGAATTCCCGCCTTTTACACGCCTGCCGGTTACGGAACCGAAGTGGCTGAAGGTAAAGAAGTAAAGGAATTTAATGGCAAAATGCACATTTTAGAACACGCTTACAAAGCCGACTATTCGATAGTGAAAGCGTGGAAGGGCGATGAAGCGGGTAACTTAATTTTCAAAGGAACTGCACGCAACTTTAACGCACCTATGGCAGGCGCGGCAAAAATTACCATAGCCGAAGTTGAAGAATTAGTGCCAGCCGGAACACTCGATCCGAATGAAATTCATATTCCTGGAATTATGGTACAGCGCATTTTCCAAGGAGAAACATTCGAAAAGAGAATTGAGCAAAGAACAGTAAGACCGAAAAACAGCTAAAGATGCTAACCAAAGAACAAATCGCAAAACGAATCGCTAAAGAAGTAAAAGACGGCTTTTATGTGAATCTGGGAATTGGTATTCCGACTTTGGTAGCCAATTATGTACGCACCGATATTTCGGTCGAATTTCAAAGTGAAAACGGCGTCTTAGGCATGGGACCTTTTCCCTTCGAAGGCGAAGAAGATGCAGATATCATAAACGCAGGAAAGCAAACCATAACTACTTTACCCGGAGCTAGCTTTTTTGACTCGGCTTTTAGTTTTGGAATGATCCGTAGCCAGAAAGTAGATTTAACCATTTTAGGAGCGATGGAAGTTGCCGAAAATGGCGATATTGCCAACTGGAAAATTCCTGGAAAAATGGTGAAAGGTATGGGCGGAGCAATGGATTTAGTTGCTTCCGCAGAAAATATTATCGTAGCCATGATGCACGTCAATAAAGCGGGAGAATCAAAAATACTTAAGCGCTGCACACTACCACTAACAGGCGTGGGCTGTGTTAAAAAAGTAGTAACAGAATTGGCCGTTCTAGAAATAACGCCTAGCGGATTTAAACTTCTCGAAAGAGCACCGGGCGTAACGGTAGAAGAAATTGTAAAAGCTACCGAAGCAAATCTGATTATTGAAGGTTTTATCCCAGAAATGGATATTTCTTAAAGAATCAATCCGAACAAATGTTAAATTGATTCATACAATTCTTAAAAAGTTACGAATTAACATTTATAATCGTCAATACCGCGCAGTTAATCGATAAAATAGCGCTACTCGTCTGTAGCACAATACTTTTGCAGCGAAAAAGTTTTTGCTATGAGACTATTGTTTACCCTTGTTGTATTTCTGCAAGTTACATTTACGGCTTTTGGCCAAGTTCCCGGTGGAACTTATGTAATACAGACTTCAAATGCTGACCCAAATTTTCGCACACTAACTGCTGCAATTACTCGAATAAATAATGTCGGTGTTTCCGGCCCCGTTGTCTTAGCGCTTGCGCAGAATCAAACCTTGACCAATCCTGTTGTAATCAATGCATTCACAGGAGCAAGCGCCACAAACACCTTAACCATCCGACCTAATGTAGGACAAAACAACATCGTAATCTCTGGTGCATTTACCAATCGAGGTGTCATAGAATTTAATGGTGCGGATTTCATAACCATCGACGGAAATAATACAAGCACTAATCAAACACTTACGATCTTCAACAACTTTAACGATAACAACAATTCATACAGCAACCGTGCTGCGATCCGAATGTACGGCGGAGCCACAAATAACCGCATCCGTAACGCCATCATTCAAACAAACATTGTAGGTATTACAAATGGAACAAACTCCATCGGAATTTATGCCGGAGGTAATGCCAATTTTATCGCAAACGGCGACAATGCAACCAATACCATCGAAAACAACCAATTTGTCAATGTAAAACAAGGCATTTGGGTCGCTGGAAATTCAACAGCAAATTCAGGTTGGGAAATTCGTAACAACACCATCGGAAATTCCAATAACAACGCAAAACCCTATTACGGAATTTACTTGAACAACACCACCAACGCCACAGTTACAGGCAACATTTTAGATGGTATCCGACGACCAAACGGCTTAGGTGGAAGCCCGACGTTCGGAGGAATTTATATTTTTGGCGCAAATGCCGTAGTTTCTTCAAACACCGTAAAAAACCTAGAAAACGCCACCGGAAACGACACGAACACCGTGATATATGTGGAAGGAAACACCGCGGTAATATCAGACAACAACATTGAGTCGGCACTTACAAATTCTACATCTATAGGATTAAATGCCATTCATGTAAAAGGAAACAACGGAACGGTCAACGGAAACGAAATTTATACCATCCGCGCTTCCGATTCAAAACTAGCTACAGGAATTTATGTCGAAGGAAATTCGAACACCTTATACAACAACATGATAAGCAATGTTTCGTCGGCCGGTGGTGGCGACCCAAGTAGTCAAGGTGGATACGGAATTTACCTCAAATCGGGAACCGGAAATCGTTTGTACTACAATTCTGTACTCTTGAAAACAAATCAAGCTGATGGAGCCTCAGCCTGTTTGTATATCGATGCCGGTACACAGTTCGACATTCGAAACAACGTGTTTGTAAACCAACAAACCAGCGGTTCTATTCGCTTTGCCATTTACACAAACGTGACAAACCAAAGCAGCTTTACACAACTCGATTACAACGACTACGTTTCAACACAGCACATCGGAAGCTGGGGAAGTTATTATACAACCACAAACCGCAGAACGAGTTTAGCAAATTGGCAAACCTCAAGTGGGAAAGATCAAAACTCCATTTCTGTGACGCCCGATTTTGTTTCCGACACCGATTTACGTTTAGAAACAGAAGTAACAAACTTTGATAATGAAGGCGTGGTACTTTCAGGGTTTAGTTCAGATATCGACGGACAAGAGCGCAGCACCACTACGCCAGACATGGGCGCCGACGAGTTTTCGCGTTGCAGCAGCACCACAGCTTGGAGCGGTACCGCATGGTCTAATGGAACACCAACAGCAACCACTTCAGTAGTGCTAAACGGAAACTACAACACCGCCACAAACGGATCGTTCGTTTGCTGCGAATTACGTGTAAAAAACAATCGCACGCTTACCATTGCGCCAAACACCGTTGTTCAAGTTGAAAACGGAATTGATGTTGAAGGCTCTCTAATTATTGAAGACGGCGGAAGTTTAGTGCAAATTAGCGACACCGCTACACACAACGGCAACATTACCGTAAAACGAAAAACAACTCCACTTAAGCAATACGATTACATCTATTGGAGTTCGCCACTCAAAAATCAACCTGCATACGTACTGGTAAATGGCGCACAAACTTGGACATTCAAATACGATCCTATGGAGAGTGGAAACGCCAATTACGGTTGGGTTTACGTGCAAGAGACTGATATTTTAACTCCCGGTCTCGGATACTCGGCACGAGCACCCGAAAACCTGACGTATAACCCAACAAATTTATACGAGGTTACATTTACGGGAGTTCCAAATACGGGAATCATAGCGATCCCCGCGGCAAAAAATGGCGCAGCTACATTTAACTTAATTGGAAACCCCTACCCTTCCGCACTCGATGCCGATTTATTCCTATCTAATACAAATAATTTAGGAATCCTTACTGGAACCATCTACATATGGACGCATAACAGCGCTATCAGCGCATCATATCCCGGCAATTATGCCTTTAACTATTTTCTGCCGACGACTATGCCGTTTACAACTTAACAGGTTCTGTAAAAGGCTTGCCGGCAACTTCTGGCGGTGTGGCTCCAAACGGCAAAATTGCATCCGGACAAGGCTTTTTTGTCGAAGTACAAAACAATTTGTCTAATGGTGTCAGAGACCTGATCGTTAATAACAGCATGCGCGTTAAAACACCAAACAGCAATAACCAGTTTTTCCGACCAGCTTCGCAGGTGCAAGCAGCCACTTTTTCCGAACCAAACAACTCCGATAAAAGTCGCGTTTGGTTGAATCTAACGAATCCAGACGGTGCTTATACCGAAACTTTAATCGGTTACGTACCTGGCGCAACAAATGAAATCGACTATGGTTTCGACGGCGACGTTAACAACGGCGGAAACTACTTTTCATTCTACTCCCTTCTAAACGATAAAAAACTCGTAATACAAGGTAGAGACCTCAATTTTAACGACAACGATGTCATTCCGTTAGGATATACTTCGACACTTGAAACACCTGCTTCTATAGGTATCGAAAATCTAGACGGCTTTTTCGAAAACCAAGATGTGTTTCTCTTGGATAAAGAACTAGACATCCTTACCAACATCAAAGAATCACGCTACCATTTCACTACAACCGTCGGAACTTTCGACGAGCGTTTTGAATTGCGCTTTACCTCTGCTCCACTTTCAGTCGACAATCCAGACTCTGGTTCCGACCTTCAAGTCATAAAAACCGGAAATAAGCTTGGATTTAGAAGCAACGGACAGAAAATAACCTCTATCTCGGTTTTTGATGTGAGCGGCAAGAAAATAGGAAATTACAACACAGAAAACGCCGACACATTTTACATCGACAACTTAGCTGCGCAAAACCGTCTAATAATCGCACAAATAAGTTTAGAAAATGGTGCAGTAGTAAGTCGTAAAATTATTCACTAAATAACGTGAGTTCGATGTAAAAATTAAAGTTAGAAATCAGTTAAATAGTTGATTACAAGGCATATTTTCTTTGGGATACCGAGGTATCTCAAAAAAATACAACGAAGTAAGCGACTGTTTAACTGATTAGCTTTTAAAATAGCTCAGCAAAAATTTCCGTAAACTATTTAAATGACTCAATTTAAGCGTTCTAACGTAGATTTTTATGTCGAACTCACGTTTGATATTATTTCTCGCTAAGAAAACGAGCAGAGACACGGTTCGACGCTAACATCGAAGCTAAAATTCCCAATGTCGTTATGGTGACAAAAACTATAATGACATTTTTTATCTCGAAAACAATCGGATATGCTAAGGTTGGAGTAATCATCACCAAACTAAATTGCTGCTGTAAATACACCAAAACGGCACCAATTCCGATACCGATAATACCACCAACAACGCACAACAAACTGCCTTGTAACAAAAAAATACGGCGTAACTGCTTAACCGACATTCCCATATTTAACAAGGTTTGCAGATTGCTTTTCTTCTCGATAATCATCATAATCAATGCGCCAATGAGGTTAAACATCACGATGATTAAAACTAAAGTAAAAAACAAATACACCACTAAATTCTCGGTATTGAGCATTTTGTACAACGCATCGTTAAGCTGCGCCCGATTTTTCACTTCAACCTTCGTTCCCAAAATTTGTCCGATTGCTTGTTGGGTTTGGTCTACTTCATCCGAACTGCTCACCGCAAATTCAAGAGCGCTGTATTCGTCCGGTTGGTATTCCAACAGCTGCTGCGCGAGTCGGATGTCGCAAAAAACGTAATTGGCATCTAACTCTTCCGAAACCGAAAAAAAGCCCGAAGGATATAAAACGGTTTGGTGAAAGGCATCCGATACGGCATTCACCTCAGCGCCACCGGCACGTGGCATCAAAACTTCGAATACGTTGTTGTAATCCAGCAAACCTATCGATAAATTCTGTGCCAAGCCCGAACCAACAACTACTTGTCCGCTGTTCTGCAAAAACCATTCGCCGGCGTAAATCGATTTCTGCAAACCCGTTACTGCCGTAAAATTTCCATCAACGCCTTTCAAAACAGCCACTTGTTCTTTGCCGTTGTACGTAAATAAAGCGCGCTCTTCAACCACGCCCGACCATTTGTGCACGTATGGAAGCTCTGTTAATCGACGTTTCTGTTCCGGGGTAATTCGAATCGATTTTCCTTGAACAACTACCGCTTTCAAATCCGGATCGGCCGCATTTGAAAACGAAAGTGAAAAATCAATCAAACCACTAAAAACCGACAAAGCCACAAACAAAGCGGCTCCTCCGGCAACAATGCCCACGGCGGCAATCCGGTTAATAACGTTAATTGCGGTGCTCTTGCTGGCACTGCGCAAATATCTGCGAGCAATGTAAAAAGAAACGTTCACTACGATTTCTTTCTGCGTGGTAATAATTCGGGGTTCTCAATCGGATTTTCAGCGCCCGACAAGGCCTTATCGATTTGTTCGATGTATTCCAACGAGTCGTCGATATAGAAATTTAACGACGGTACGCGGCGCAATTGCATTTTCACGCGTTGTGCCAAATCGTGTTTAATTAGCGGAGCGTTGGTTTTAATGGCGGCCAACATTTCTGCGGCACGTTCCGGTGGAAAAATGCTTAGGTGAACCGCGGCAACCGATAAATCTGTGGTAACAGAAACTTTACTCACAGAAATCACCAAATTAGCAATGTGGTTTTTACGGATTTCGCCTTGCAAAATATCAACCAAATCTTTTTGCAATAAAGCGCCTATTTTTTTCTGTCTGTTTGTTTCCATGCTGCAAATTTAGGCGAATCGTGCAAAATGTAAGGCACTAAAGCGCAGAACATCGGTACGAAAGTTTATTTTTGAAAAAAAACGATATGCTTAAAATAGAACATATAGGAATTGCGGTGCGCGATTTGGCAGCTGCTAACAGTTTGTACGAAAAATTGCTAGGAGCCGCACCGTACAAGGAAGAAACCGTTGAAAGTGAGGGCGTAAAAACCTCTTTTTTCGAAAACGGACCCAATAAAATCGAGTTGTTAGAAGCAACCACAACCGATTCGGCTATTGCCAAGTTTATAGAGAAAAAAGGCGAAGGCATTCACCATATTGCGTTTGCTGTAGCCGATATTCAGGCAGAAATGGCACGTTTACGCGAAGCCGGTTTCACTTTGCTAAACGATACACCCAAGCGCGGTGCCGACAATAAGTGGGTTTGTTTTGTGCACCCAAAGTCGGCAAACGGCGTTTTAGTCGAGTTGTGTCAGGATATAGTTGCAGAAAACACAAATAGTTAGTAATATTGCAGCCCTAAACGGTCCTATAGCTCATTCGGTTAGAGCAACTGACTCATAATCAGTAGGTGCTTGGTTCGATTCCAAGTGGGACCACCCGAAAGCCTTGCCTTGTGCAGGGCTTTTTCGTTTTTAGGATGNAACGGCGTTTTAGTCGAGTTGTGTCAGGATATAGTTGCAGAAAACACAAATAGTTAGTAATATTGCAGCCCTAAACGGTCCTATAGCTCATTCGGTTAGAGCAACTGACTCATAATCAGTAGGTGCTTGGTTCGATTCCAAGTGGGACCACCCGAAAGCCTTGCCTTGTGCAGGGCTTTTTCGTTTTTAGGATGTTTATTTGGGCACATCCTGCCGCCGGATATTTAGTGGAAACAGCTGTGGCGGCAGGTCGGGCCTTACGCTACAAGGCGCACTTCAAAAGTCGTTTCAACCAAATTTTGCGTCGGCTTCTGGGGTCGCCCCCGCAAAATAGGCTTCAATCGCCTTTTTTCAGCACGGCTTTTCGCTGCAGTCCCTTGTGCGAAAGCGTGCAAGATGAGAGTGCAAAAATTACAATACCGCTCCACAAGCATCGCCCGCCTTTGCGCCAACCTCAAAATTTTGTGCAAATCCCAACCAACCCAGAACCTTCCTTAAACGCATTCTCGTTCCATAAATTTCTCCCAACTTTGCGGTTAAATCTTAAGTATGAGTGATCAATTAATTGCAATCTGTTTTATAAAAAAATGGGGAGTGCAGTTTTTAATTTCTAGGACTGTTGCAGAAGTTTTTTCAGATCGCGACAGCCCAGACTTTGGATGGTACAATATTCTCCAATCAAAAGCAAACGACCATATAACTATCTCATTTTGAGACAAATTATAGCAAAGTAAATTAGGTTACTTGCTTGGTATTTGCGAAATCCTGTCCGCCTAGGAGGATCGTAGCACGGGGCAATACGGGCCGGCGCGGGCGAGCATGGAGCTAATTTCTTAGAAGCGAAATTTGCTGCGCTTTTTAATTAAACTACAATGAATTTTTTGGGTTGCGGCCGGCCCAGACTTTGGATAGTACAAATTTCGCCAATCAAAAGCAAACGGCCATACAACTACCTCATTTTGAGATAAATTATAGCAAAGTAAATTAGGTTACTTGCTTAGTATTTGCGAAATTCTGTCCGCCTAGGAGGATCGTAGCATAGGGCAAAGTAAAACTAAATTCGAAATGCGTTTTTAGGTAAGCTGTATGAAAAATCTAGGTTGCGGCCAGCCCAGACTTTGGATAGTACAAATTTCGCAAATCAAAAGCAAACTACAATACAACTACTTCATTTTGAGACAAATTATAGCAAAGTAAATTAGGTGAGCTGCTTGGTATTTGTGAAATTTGTAGCAAGGGGCAATACGGGCCGGCGCGGGCGAGCCAGAAAAAATGGGAATACTATGGTTGTAAGATTGTTCCTCTAATACGTTCTTAGAAATTTACTTCCGCAGAAGGCTACGTGGAATTCGTAGATCCCACCCGCTTTTTCTACGTGTACAACTACACCGATCACCTTGGAAACGTGCGTTTAAGCTATACGCAGGACAGGAATACTGTTAAAACGTTAGAAGAAAACCATTACTACCCCTTTGGCCTCAAACACGAAAACTACGCCAGTGAGCGTTTTGAACGCATCCGCGAACCCAACGGCCATTTATACGTGATACAACCCACGGAAAGACGGGAGTGGCAGTATAAGTACAACGGCAAAGAGTGGCAAGATGAGTTGGGGTTGAACTTTTACGATTACGGAGCGAGGATGTATGACCCAGCTATCGGTAGATGGCCTTGCATTGACCCACAAGCTGAATTATTAGAAAGATCTTCGCCATATGTTTACGCTTTAAACTCTCCTTTGATTTATGTTGATAAAGATGGAGAATTACCTATTCTTATAAATGGTAAAACAACAAGTGATAGTGAAAGAGCAGATTTAAGCTACTGGACTGCAGCAATTGTAAATACTATTAAAAACTCAGGTATAGCAAATCCAGGTGGTGAAGTACACTATGTTGATGGAAACAGAGGGCATAGTTGGTCTAGTAAGTCTGGTGGTTATGCAACTAAAGATGATAATGCTTTGCCTGCGAGTCGCAGAGCACAAGGCGGACGATATGCAGCTGATGGAGATTGGAAAACAATATTATCTAAATTAGCACGCGATCCTGAAACAGGAAAAATAATTGAAAAAATACAAATTTATACTCACAGTATATAGGCTTCCCCTAATTCGAACCGTTTATAAATCAAATTTAT
>NZ_NOXX01000176.1 GCF_002251775.1 Flavobacterium aurantiibacter | reverse complement strand
TTAAATCAGGTATAAATATACGGAATATATTTGGATAACTCAAAATAATAAATATGAATAATAGAATAATAATTATTATATGTGTTTTCATAGCACTTTCAAAATTTTCTTACAGTCAAAGTAATAAACAGATTATTGCTACATATGATTTCATTAACAAAAATGAAAATAAAATCGAGATTGTTAACTTGTATATAGAAAAAACAAAAGCTTATTCTGAATTTTTAAAATTAAAATCATCTAAAGACACTTTATATGCAGATGAATTTGAAGATATTCATTTTAAGAAAGAGCCAAACGATAGTATTGGTAAACAATATTTTTTGACAAATAAAAATATAATTTTTAGAGACCATATATATACAGAAAATAATTTTGTACCAGTTATTGTAAATGAAAATATGCCTAATTATCATTGGAAATTAGAATCAGATACAATAAAAATAGGTAACTATTTATGTAATAAAGCTAAATTAGAATTTAGAGGAAGAAATTATAACTTTTGGTATACTACTGAAATTACTACTCAATTTGGTCCATGGAAATTTTTTGGACTTCCTGGTTTGATAATTAAAATTGAAAGTGAAGACAAAACTATTCAATTTCAATTAGTTAAACTTGAATATTCTAATAAAAACAGTATTTCTAAACCACATTTAGGGAAACAAATTACATTTAAAGAGTATGTTGCATTTCAAGAAAAAATAACAGATGATTTTATTGAAAAATTAAAAACCAAATTACCACGAGGAGCATCTATTAAAGTAAATAAAGTTGATCCAACAAGTATTGAAAAAAATTATGATTAGAACATTTTTTTTGTTATTATATATTTTCTCTTTTACTAATCTGTTTTCTCAAAATACAATTAAAGGAGAAGTAAAAGATAATATCAATCAACCAATAATATCTGCCAGTATTATCTTAAAAGATAACACTGGCAAGATTATTACTTATACTTATACAGATGAATTTGGTAAATATGAATTAAAAACAGAAAAATTAGGTCAATTTGTTTTAATAGCTTCATCTATGGGGTTTGAACAAAAAAGTATAAATTTAACTTTTGAAAACAAAAATGAAACAAAAACTATCGATTTTATTTTAACTCCTAAAGTAACTGAATTAAAAGAAATAATTTTAGAAACAAAAAGACCGATCACTATAAAAAATGACACTATCATTTTTAACGCAGATTCTTTTAAACAAGGAAACGAACAAGTAGTTGAAGATTTATTAAAAAAAATACCGGGGTTAAATATAGATGCAGACGGAACTATAAAAGTAGGCAACCAAGAGGTAGAAAAAGTAATGATAGATGGTGATGATATGTTTGAAAAAGGATACAAGACACTAACTAAAAATATGCCTGTCAATCCTATTGACAAAGTAGAACTATATCAAAATTACTCCAACAATAAACATTTAAAAGGTATAGAAAACAGCGAAAAGGTTGCATTAAATTTAACATTAAAAGAAGATGCCAAGCGGGTTTGGTTTGGTAATTTAAAAGCAGGTTATGGTTTGGTTTCAGAAAATCGTTATGAAGTAAGAGGTAATTTGATGAACTTTGGTAAGAAAAACAAATATTATTTTCTAACAAATCTCAATAATATTGGTGAAGATGCAACAGGCGACATTAACCATTTAATAAGACCCTATCGTTTTGATGAAGCAGGTAGTATTGGCGATGATCAAAGTGTAAATTCATTACTTGGTTTGGGTTTTGATACTCCTAATTTAAAACAAAAAAGAACCAATCTCAACAATGCAGAAATGTTATCATTGAATAGTATTTTCACATTGTCCGAAAAAGTAAAACTAAAAACACTTGGCTTTTTAAACACCGATGAAATTGATTTTTATAGGAATAGTTTTCAAACATTTTCTGTTGGCAATACATCATTTACCAATACCGAAAATTTTGTAGGTAGAAAAACACAACTCACAGGTTTTGGAAAAATAGATTTAACCTACGATATTTCAAAAACTAAAACTTTTGAATACACAGGAAAATTTAACAAAACCAACGAAAAAAATAGAAGTGATTTGTTATTCAACAACGATTTATTAAACGAACGATTAAACGCAAACAACCAACTTTTTGACCAAAAAGTAGTTTATACCAATAAGTTTAAAGAGAATAAAGTATTTTTACTTTCAAGTCGTTATATCAACGAAAAAACACCCCAAAATTATTCAGTAAATCAATTTATTTTTAATGATTTGTTTACAGAAAATGCCAACAATACAAAACAATTCAGCGAAAACAAAATGCAATTTGCAGGTATTGAAGCACATTTATTAGACAAAAAGAAAAACGGCGATTTGTTAGAAATAAAAATCGGCAATCAATTAAGAATAGATGATTTAAATACTCGTTTTGAGTTGCTTGAAAATGAAAGCAATCTCTCTTTTCCAAATGGCTATCAAAATAATTTAACTTATACTATTAACGATTTGTATTTATCCGCTAAATATCGTTTTAAACTAAATAAATTCACCTTATTAACCCAAGCAGATGCACATCAATTATTCAATCAATTAGAGAATTTTAATGTCAAATCTAATCAAAATCCGTTTTTTGTGATGCCAAAAATTGGCTTAGATTGGAAAATTAACGAGAAAAATAAAATCCTTACTTCATACTCTTATAACACTACAAATGCTGGGGTTTTAGATGTCTATTCTGGTTTTGTACAAACAGGGTTTCGTTCGTTTTCAAAAGGTTTAGAAGAGTTTAATCAATTAAATTCATCAAGTGCTATTTTAAATTATACTTATGGCAGTTGGGGCGACAAGTTTTTTGCTAATACTTTTATCTTGTATTCCAAAAACAATGATTTTTTTAGCACTAATTCCATTATTGCTCAAAATTATTCACAATCTGAAAAAATAATTATCAAAGACCGTGAATTTTTATCCATTTCGTCAAGCATTGATAGATATTTTAAACCTATAAAATCTAATCTAAAAATCAATTTGGGAGCAACCAAAACAAATTTTAAAAACATTGTAAACAATTCAAGTTTAAGAGAAGTTAAAAACTTAAATGCGGATTATGGTTTTGAGTTGCGTTCGGGTTTTAGAGGATTTTTTAATTATCATATAGGTTCAAAATGGAATTACAATCAAGTAGAAACCACTATAAAAAATAGTTTCACAGACAATATGAGTTTTTTAGATTTGTCATTTATGTTTAGTGATAAATTTAATATTCAAGTGCAATCTGAACGTTACTTTTTTGGAAATTTAGACAAAGACAACAACAAATATTATTTTTTAGATTTAGAAGCTCGTTATGTGGTTAAAGAAAACAAACTAACTTTTTTCTTGTCAGGTAATAATCTTTTTAACACAGAAACATTCAGAAATTATAGTATTTCAGACATCAACATTTCACAAACAGAATATAGATTAATGCCAAGATATGTATTGCTGAAAATGGAATATAGGTTTTAAAAGAAGAAAGGCTTCTTGCAACATCATATTTATGAAATGGCGGGTTTAGTGCTAAAAGTAAACTTTGTGCATCAAAGAAAGTTAAGTGCTAAAAAAGAAACATCGGTTTTCAAAAGCCGCCACTTCATAAATATGCAAAACGTTGTGCCCAATTTTGCAGACAATCGGAAAGAAAACTTCTTAACAATTAATATCTCATAAAAATGAACAAAAAACAACTTCAGACACTTGAGGATTTTGAAAATAGAAATCCCGAAAAACTATCATTCTTTGTAGACCCAGCCACAATAGGAATGATAGTTTCAGCAGCCAAATTTGCCTATGAAACTTGGGGTAAAAAAAAGTCAGACAATGACAAATGGTTAAAAGAAATATCAAAACAACTAGCTGAAATAAAAAGATTACTTATTGGCGTTACAAAAGCACTTGACCTTTTACGAGTTCATATTGATTCTAAATTTGAGGAATTAATTTCAACAGGTTTAATAGCAAAAATTCAAACTATTGAGGCAAATAACTCTCATTGGAGAAGAAACAACGACCGTTATCTTCAAAATACCCAAACGCAAAAGGAAATTCAAGAACTACTTTTTGACCTTCAACCAGCTGTAAGACAATTGATGCAATACGGTTACGGACATTACGACACAATTGCATTTGCAATGAGAATTGAATTGTATCTAACAATGATATCTAACAGACATTCTTCATCCGTTAATAAGGTAATTGAAACATATAAGTACCATTTTACTGAATGTTTGGATGTGAAGATGAAAAATTCCCTTGCCTTTTCTTTAGACACTATTGAAAAAGAAATCAACCAAATCAAAGCAGAAACACAAGAAGGACGTTTTCTAGTGAGAAGCTATGAGGAAAGAAAGGGAGAAGACATTTATTTAATCCAACAATTCCAAATCATTAAAGGGACATTAGAAACAGGATTTTCTATGACACCAGAAAGAACTGAAAGGTATGTAAGAAGCACGGGACGTAGGGATGGACCAGTTTGTGGTCGCTGTTTAGTCGAAAAGTTTTCAGAGGGTGAATTTGAGTTTAGCTCTAAGTTTAAGACAAATGACTTTTTTGCTGTATACCAACAAAGACACTTAACATTTAAGGAAGTACTTAATCCTAATAAACTAGCATTAATCAAGGCATCAGAAATGGTGACAAACTATATTAATCAACTGAATGCTTACTTAGCAGAATAAAAACTGGGCATAACAGCGGTTTGGCGAAATGGCGGTTTCAGTTCTTCGTATGACAGTTTTGTGGTGGGTTCAAGTGCANAAGAAATTATGCTAAAACTTTTGAAGGATTTAAAACCCGAATTTTAGCCAAAATAACAGCATTAACTCTGGTTCAATATATCAACAAATTTATCTTTGATAGACCAATAAATAACATCAAAAATCAATTAATTTAATTTCACCCAACGGGTGAACTTTTACATACAAAGTTCGCTTGCGTTCGGTAAATTTGTAAACTCAAACATTTCAATTCAATACCATTTCCATTAAATACGAAAAACATGAAAGTTACTATTGTTGGCGCCGGCAACGTGGGCGCATCTTGTGCCGATATCATTTCATATCGCGGAATTGCTTCAGAAGTTGTACTCCTCGACATCAAGGAGGGTTTTGCTGAAGGAAAAGCGATGGACATCATGCAGTGCGCTACCACGACAGGTTTTAATACACAATTAAGTGGTGTTACAAACGACTACACCAAAACTGCAAACAGCGACGTGGTTGTAATAACCTCAGGAATTCCACGTAAACCGGGAATGACACGTGAAGAGTTGATTGGAATTAACGCCGGAATCGTAAAATCGGTTGCCGAGAACGTGTTACAACATTCTCCAAACGCTATATTGGTAGTTGTGTCGAATCCAATGGATACAATGACGTATTTGGCTTTGAAAGCTACAGGCTTACCTAAGAATAGAATCATTGGTATGGGAGGCGCTCTCGATAGTTCTCGTTTCAAATACTTTTTATCGAAAGCTCTAGATAAACCTGCAAACGACGTATCAGCGATGGTGATTGGTGGCCACGGCGATACAACCATGATTCCGCTTACGCGATTAGCTTCTTATAATGGAATTCCTGTTAGCGAGTTTCTTAGCGAAGCAGCATTGCAACAAGTTGCTGCCGATACTATGGTAGGTGGTGCTACACTTACAAAACTACTCGGAACATCAGCCTGGTATGCACCGGGAGCATCTGTAGCGTATTTAGTAGACAGTATTTTAAATAACCAACGCAAAATGATTGCTTGTTCGGTTTATCTAGAAGGCGAATACGGACAAAACGATATTTGCATCGGAGTTCCTTGCATCATCGGAAGAAACGGATTGGAAGAAATAGTGACAATCAATTTAAATGAGGCCGAAAAAGAATTGTTCGCAAAGAGTGCTGATGCAGTTCGCGCGATGAATGCCGACTTAAAATCGATTTTAGCATAAGTTTTTAAGACAAATACAACGAAAGGCTGTTGATATCGACAGCCTTTTGTGTATTTCAAACAAATAAATTGGGGCAAATAGCGTCAATATTATATATTTGTCCGTTTTAAAAAATAGGGTGACTTAAGTATACGTATTTAGTTCCTCATATCCAAACATTTAGAAGATTTTTAACATCATTAAGACAAAAAAACAACGTTTTAATTAATTAGTAAGTAATGCAGAATAGAGGTTTAGTTAAGTTTTTTGCCATCTTGTTCGCGCTGGTTTCCATTTACCAGTTGACGTTTACATTTGTTGCAGATACGTGGGAAAAGAAAGCTAAGGCATATGCCAAAGGCGATCCGATGAAAGAAGTGAAATACTTAGATTCCATCGGAAAACAAAAAGTATTTCTGAATTACTTTACCTACAACGACGTAAAAGGAAAGAAAATCAACAAAGGTCTTGACCTTGAAGGCGGTATTAACGTAACGCTTCAAATTTCAGTAAAAGACATCTTGAAAGGATTGGCTAACAAGACTACCAATCCGGCTTTTAACAAAGCGCTTGATCAAGCAACAAAGAATCAGAAAGGTAATCAAGATTACATTGATGCATTTTTTGAAGCTTTCGCTGAAGTAGCTAACGGTACCCCATTAGCTTCGCCAGACATTTTTGCTAATCGCTTACTACAAGGTGAAGACGGCGTTAACATCAACATGTCTGATAAAGAAGTTGAAAAAGTTATCCGTAAAAAAGTTGACGAATCGGTTGACTCGGCTTTCGAAGTATTGAGAAAACGTATCGATAAATTCGGTGTAACACAACCGAATATTCAGAAGCTTGGGGAATCAGGCCGAATCTTGGTTGAATTACCAGGCGCTAAAGACGTTGACCGTATTAAGAGACTACTTTCTAGTACAGCTCAATTAGAGTTCTGGGAAACGTTCAAGATTGAAGAAGTTGGTAATTTCTTGCTATCAGCTAACGATTTATTGAAAAAGACAGAAAAGACTGTAGCTGTAAAGGAAACACCTACTACAACCAAAAACGATTCATTAGCAAAACTTTTGACCGATTCAAAAGATACTACGGCTGCTGCTGCTGAAGCGGGTCCGCTTGTTGGTAAAATGGTTGCACAAGGTGGTGGTCCGGTTTTAGGTATTTATGCCAAAAAAGATACTGCTGCAATTAACGGATATTTGAAACGTGCGGATGTAAAAGCCTTGATGGGTCCAGCATTGCGCTACGCTAAATTTGTTTGGGGTAAACCAGTAAATCAGATAAACGACAAAACTAAAGAAGAGGAAGAAACCTTTGAATTATACGCTTTACGCGGAAACAGAACAAACACAGCTCCAATGAGCGGTGGAGTTATTACTGATGCCCGCGATTCATTCGACCAACTAGGTAAGCCATGTGTAAACATGTCGATGAACGGTGCTGGTGCAAAAACTTGGGAAGAAATGACCGAGAAAGCCTACACTGAAAAAGGCTTTATCGCGATTGTACTCGACGACGTAGTTTACTCAGCTCCAGGTGTTTCTTCTGGAAAAATCTCTGGTGGAAATTCTGTAATTTCTGGAAATTTTGATGTTACCGAAACAAAAGACTTAGCTAACGTATTACGTGCTGGTAAACTTCCTGCTGCCGCAGATATTATCTCTTCGGAGGTTGTTGGACCGTCTTTAGGTAAAGAAGCCATCGATAACGGTATAAACTCATCATTAGTTGGTTTGTTACTAGTATCACTTTGGATGATTGTATTTTACGGAAGAGCGGGTTGGTATGCAAACATTGCTCTTGCGGTAAACTTATTGTTCATTTTTGGTGTAATGGCGAGCGCTGGTTTCGTACTAACATTACCAGGTATTGCAGGTATCGTACTTACAATGGGTACTGCTGTAGATGCAAACATTATTATCTATGAACGAGCTAAAGAAGAATTGCGTCACGGAAAATCAATCGAAGAGGCTATTAAAGCATCGTATGGTTGGAAAGGTGCCATGCGCTCAATTGTTGATGCAAACGTTACACACATCTTAACAGGTATTGTACTCTTGTTGTTCGGAAGCGGTCCGATTTACGGTTTCGCACTTACGTTATTAATTGGTATTGTAACATCTTTATTTACTTCAATTTTCATCTCAAGAATTTTAATTGATTGGAGTATTGCTAAAGGACACTCTTTACAGTTTAGCACAAACCTTACTAAAAACTGGTTCACTAACTTTAATGTTGACTTCTTGAAGTACAAAAAAGGATTCTATATCTTCTCTTTAGTAGTTTGTATCGTTTCTGTGGCTTCGTTGGCTACAAACGGCTTAAACTACGGCGTTGACTTTGTGGGTGGAAGAACTTTCCAAGTACGCTTCGATAAAGAAGTTTCGACTGAAGAAGTTAAAGAAGAATTATCAAAAGTTTTCGGAAGCGCTGTAGAAGCGAAAGTTTTTGGAAGCAAAAACCAATTAAAAATTACAACCAAATACAAAGTAAACGAAAACGGAACCGCAGCTGATAAAGAAGTAAACGACAAGTTATTTGAAGGTTTGAAGAAGCACTTCCCTGCAGATATGACTTACGACAAGTTTGTTAAGACTGCTGACAACAAGCAATTAGGAATTTTACAGGCTTCAAAAGTAGGACCAACAGTTGCGGAAGACATCAAAACAAATGCGTATTGGGCTGTTTTAGGTGCGATGTTTATTGTATTCCTTTACTTAAAAGTGTCGTTTAGAAAGTGGCAGTACTCGTTAGGCGCGATTGCCGCGGTAGCACACGACGTTATCTTCGTATTGGGATTGTACTCATTGTTATGGAAAGTAATGCCTTTTGGTATGGAAATCGACCAACACTTTATTGCGGCGATTCTTACTGTAATTGGTTATTCGATGAACGATACGGTAATTGTATTCGACCGTGTACGTGAGTACTTGGGTGGAAAAACAAAAGGATCATTTAACCACATCGTAGACCAATCGATTAACTCAACGATGTCACGTACTTTGAATACATCGCTTACCATGATCATGGTACTTTTAATCATGTTTATCTTCGGAGGTGAATCGATTCGTGGATTTATCTTTGCGATGTTAATCGGTATTGTTGTAGGTACCTACTCTTCCCTATTCATTGCAACACCTGTATTGTGCGACACCATTTCAGATGCCGAGCACAAACGCATTGAAGAAGAGCACAACAAAGCAGACTAACCACCAATTTTTTATATTGAAAATCCGGCCTTAGTGCCGGATTTTTTTATGCTTGTTATTGTTGCATTGTTTTACATGAGATCACGGATTTGGTGCACGTCTTTCCGCACAAGGGATTGCAGCAGAAATAGACCGGCATTGCGCGCAGTGAAACGGCATAAAAAAAGGCGACTGGAAGAAGCCCTTTTTTGAGCCTAGTTGAACTGCGTGCAAAACGGGAAATTGACGCGGAAAGCCCGACCTGCCGCATGCGCTTCAACCTATTTCATGCGGCAGGATGTGCCCAAAAAAAAGATAGACTTAACTGAGTGTGGTTGGTAGATTTATGCTTGACCCGTGTAGTAATTATAATCGCGTAGTACTGTATTGATTAGTCGCGTGTCGCTTAATTCTTGTGGTTGTTCACCAATAACCGACTCTACCTTTGTTCGCAGCTGCTTGATGCGCGCCACATTGAACTCGGCCGATGCGGTCTCGAACACATTTTTAATGATTCGAACATCGCTGTCGGAAAGTTTTAAAACCTGCTGATACGTTGGTTTGTAATTATCTTCCAGCTCGATTAAAATCGTTTGTTTAACCGATGCGTTACGGCGTAAGGAAATCACAGCAGTTCCGGCAGCTAAATCGCCTAATCGTTGCGAGCGCTTTGTGGCAATGATAGCAACTAAACCAATAGTTCCGCTAGCGATAAGTACATCAACACAACGGAAAAACCAACGAATGAGGTAATCGGCAAAGCCGGCTTCGTAACCGTCGATTTTAACCACACGAATACCGACGATTTTCTTGCCGAGCGACTGCCCTTCCAAGATGGTTTCGAGTGTAACACTATAAATAATTATAGGAAAGAAGAATAAAATTCCTACGGCCAATTGCGACCAATTATCAAGATCTCTAATATAATCTGACACTCCAAGATACTGGAAAACAAAGAAACCGATTAAGAAACTATAGCCTATAAGTACTAACGTATCTAAAATTGTTGCTAAGATACGTTGTCCGATACTGGCGGCCGTAAAATCTATGGCAACATTTTGCGTGGTAAGTATTGAAATTTCGCTCATAATCCTTATTTTCGTTTTCGATGAGAGAGGTAGCCTTTATTAAGCAAAATAAAGAAAAATGGCTTGAATATGAACAAATAATCAAGACCAGAAGTGTTAAATCGCCCGATGAGATGGCGTCTATGTACATTGAGTTAGTAAACGACCTTTCATTTGCACAAACTTTTTATCCGAAAAGTCGCACAAAAGCTTATCTCAATCAACTAACGGTCGAGGTTTTTCAAAAAATTTACCGAACGCGGCGGCAGGAGCGCAATCGGTTGGTTAACTTTTTCTTTTTAGAAGTTCCGATGCTTAATTACCGCTACCGAAAATATATTTACCGGACGTTTATCGCGTTTTTCGTTTTAGTAGGTATTGGAGTTATTTCGGCTAAATACGATCCGAGCTTTGTGCGATTAATTTTAGGCGACGCGTATGTCAACCAAACTTTAGAAAACATTAAAGCTGGAAATCCGACTGCGATTTACAGTAGTGGCAGCAACTGGGGCAGTTTTATTGGCATTACAATGAACAACCTACTTGTGGGCTTACGATGCTTCTTATACGGTATTTTCCTCGGAATTGGAACAGCCTACGTACTGCTATTTAATTGCATTATGCTAGGTTCGTTTCAGTACTTTTTTTACGAACAAGGCGTATTGTATGAATCTGTTCAAGGAATTTGGATCCATGGATCGATGGAAATATTTGCCATTACGATGCAAGCGGCCTGCGGTTTTATTTTGGGCGGATCTATTCTATTTCCTGAAACTTACTCCCGATTTGATTCATTTAAACGAACCTTTAGAAACGTGTTTTACATTTTCCTGACCACCTACCCTTTTCTGATTTGCGCTGGCTTTCTCGAAGGTTTCGTGACACGATATGCTATCGTAATGCCTGCATACGTAAACTTCGGAATCATATTTGTAACCCTGTTTCTGATTTCGTTCTATTTCCTGATTTTACCGTTGCGCATGGCTAAAGTTGTACTTCAAAAACCCGACTTTAACTAGCCATGAGCGAAATCCCGAAGAACGTTTCCGATTCATTGGCAGCAAACCAGACGTTTGTGGATACTACTCGTGCCTACAAAACAATCAAGGACGACTTGGCAAAAAAATACGCCGATAGCGACTTTCAGTATCAGGAGAAAAAGGCGGTGTCTAATTTGTGGGATGAGCTTAAAGCATGGCTCGCCCGAGTGCTCAATGATTTGTTTGACTTTGACAGCCAGAAATCACTTGAAAACGCAGTAGACACTCTGATAAACACTGTGGGCTTAATTTTACTCGCTATAGTGATTTACATTGTGGTTCGTGCCGTGATTAAACACAAAGGAAATTGGTTTTTCGAAAATAAGGAAACCGACTTTCAGTTCGATTTTGCGACTTCCGTAGAAGCAACCGAAGAGAATTTGGAGCAGTTATTGGTGCAATTTAAAAAAGAAGAAAATTACCGCTTCGCCAGTCGAGTTGTTTATTTATTAACGATTAAAAAGCTAGCTGCCGCAGGTTCGATTGTATACGATGCCGACAAAACGAATATAGATTTCAGAAGACAGATTAAGAATACGCAAATCAGAAGTTTTTTCGACCACATAGTTTATGTATTTGAAAATGTTTGGTATGGCGAAAAAGAACTAAAAAACACCGATTTTAGTGAAATGGAAAAGTCGTTTAACCTGTTAAATAAGCGACTAAATGGATAGAAAAACAGGTTCTTTAATCGGTATTTTGGTCTTACTTTGTTTGCTACTCACCATAGTTCAAAGCGAAGAAACGAAGGAGATCGATTGGACTCCAAAATTTCAGTTGTATGAAAAAGGGCCGCTTGATTTATACATTTTTGACCGAGAAGTAAACGCCTTGTCGGAAAAATCCATTCAAAAAAAGTTTCAAACTCCTTATATCGAATTCGAGAACGATACTGCCTATCACGCCGACAAAAACTACCTTTTTGTGTTGCCCTTGAACGTGCAAATCGATGATTCTTCGGTGGAAGAACTATTAAACTACGTTGATGCCGGTTCGAAAGTGATGATTTCTGCGTTTACGTTTCCAAAAATGCTACGCGATTCACTTCATTTTCAATTGCAACCGCATTACAATTTCGAAATCAAAGAGAACGACATAAACAAGGCGCATGGTTTGTTTCCTAGCAGTACTTTCAAAAAAGTCGATCCAAATACAACACGAATTGTTTCTGCAAAAAAAGCAGACAGTTTATATGTGGAAACCATTGAAATACAATACGGAAAGGGCAAATTTTATCTAAACGGAAATCCGTATCATTTCAGTAATATCGACTTGCTGCATCACAAGCAATCCCGACAAAAAGCGTCGTATTTACTGTCGTTTATCAACGACAAACCAATTGATTGGTATGTAAATTACAATACAAATAGCGACAGAATTAGTTCTCCGCTTCGATTTATTTTTGAAAATCGTGCCTTAGAAATTGCTTGGCAACTACTGCTGCTCAGCTTATTTTTACTGATGGTATTCCGCTCGCGTCGCATGCAGCGTATCATTCCCGAATTGGTACCCAATCGAAATACTACGGTTGATTTTGTTCGAACAATCGGAAATCTTTATTACAATCAAAACAATCACGACGACTTAATTAAAAAGAAACTCATTTACTTTTTTGACCGCATTAAATCGGAATATTTCCTCCAAACCGATGTTTTAGATCAAACATTTATTCGAAAACTTCGCTTGAAATCTGGGAAATCAGAAGAGGAAGTAAAAGCATTGATCGATTTGATCATTCGACTTGGAAACGAAAAAGTTAGATTTACGAAAGCAGATTTAATTGAACTGAACGACGCACTAGACAAATTCTTCAACAAAAAAATAGACTAAATATGGAAAATACGCCCATGCCCGAAGAAACCCACTTGCCACAATTTGAGCAAAAAATCGATTTGCAGGAATTGCGCACGGCTGTGGATGCCATTCGCGACAATATTGCGCAAGTAATTGTTGGTCAAGAAGACGTTATCGATTACCTGATCGCGGCTATTTTAGCTAACGGACACGTATTGCTCGAGGGCGTTCCCGGAGTCGCAAAAACACTAACAGCTAAATTGGTTGCTAAATCGCTTGATATTCAATTCAATCGGATTCAATTCACACCCGATTTAATGCCTTCGGATATTCTGGGAACTTCAACGTTTAACATGAAAACCTCGGAGTTTCAGTTCCGTAAAGGACCGATTTTTTCGCAACTCGTTCTCATTGACGAAATTAACCGCGCGCCGGCAAAAACACAAGCCGCATTGTTCGAAGTTATGGAAGAGCGCCAAATTAGTATAGACGGCGAACAATTCACCATGGATGCACCGTTTCTGGTACTCGCCACCCAAAACCCGATTGAACAAGAAGGTACGTATCGACTTCCCGAAGCGCAACTCGACCGATTCTTGTTTAAAATCAATATCGAACATCCGGAATTAGATCACGAAATTGAAATTCTTACTCGCGAAAACAATCAAGACGGAACCGATAAAACAGCCGCAATTGGGTCGGTTATCAAGGGAATTGACATTCAAACGCTGCAACAAACGGTTCGTAAAATATTGGTAGAAAACGACTTACTGAAGTACATTGCCCAAGTGGTTTGTCAGACGCGCGAACATCCGTTTATCTTTTTAGGTGCTTCGCCACGTGCGAGTATCGCCATTTTAAATGCCGCAAAAGCTTTTGCTGCGATCGCTGGTCGCGATTTCGTTATTCCAGACGATGTAAAAGCAGCTGCCGTTCCCGTATTAATCCACCGCATTGTTGTATCGCCAGAGCGCGAAATGGAAGGCGTAACTGCTAAAGAAATCATTACGCAAATTATCGAAAACACTGAAATTCCACGCTAAGTGAAAAGATTAAATCGCATATTCAACCTCGTTCCCACCAACCGCTTTTTCTTTGGAATGGCGCTGTTGATTGTGCTGTTTGTACTTAGCTTTTTCTTTTCACAATTGTTCTATTCGGCTGTGTTGCTATCGATTTTTTTCTGCGGTTTATTAGGCTACGAAATATTGCGCTTATTCGGATTGAAAAAGCCCATTCGCGTTCAACGAAAAGTAGCGGAAAAAATCTCTAACGGAGATAAGAATCCCGTGCAGCTGCTCATTCAATCGACTTATAACTTCCCCATTCAGCTGAAGGTAATCGATGAACTTCCATTTTTATTGCAAATTCGGAATTTCAGTTTGGAATTTCAGCTCAATGAACGCGAACGATTAACTAAAACCTACGAGATAAAGCCATTAGAACGCGGCGATTACGATTTTGGAAATGTCATTACCATTGCCCAGACCGCGTTGGGAATATTGGCGCGTAAACAAGTACATCCGCTTGCGCAGAACACCAAGTCATATCCGAGTTTCATACAACTCAAAAAGTACGAACTCATTGCCGCAACACCGCAAGTTCATGCATACGGAATAAAAAAAGTACGTAGAATTGGGCAAGCAACTGAATTCGAACAAATTAAAGACTACGTTACCGGCGACGATTTAAAAACCATCAACTGGAAAGCTACCGCCAAACGATCGCAACTCATGGTTAATCAATACCAAGAAGAACGTTCGCAAAATGTATATATGCTTATCGACCGCGGGCGGGTTATGAAAATGCCATTCGACGGACTCTCCTTACTCGATTACGCCGTGAATGCTTCGCTGGTGTTGAGTTCTGCCATTCTTCGAAAAGGAGATAAAGCCGGATTAGTAAGTTTTGCCAAATTTGTTGATAACAAAGTTCCGGCCGAACGTCGTGCCATTCACATGCAGCAAATTCTCGAAAACTTGTACAACATCGATAACAAGTACCAAGAAACTGATTTTGGAAAACTGTACACTTACGTGAAAACCAACGTTCGTCAGCGCAGTTTGTTAATGATTTACACCAACTTTGAAACGCGAGATGGTTGGCAACGACAACTCAAATATTTGAAAGGTTTAGCCAAATCGCACTTAGTGGTTGTGATCTTTTTCACCAATACCGAACTCGATAAAATTGCTGAAAAGAAAGCAAATAATCTTCGCGAAATTTACGACCACGCTATTGCAGAGAAATTTGCCTTTGAAAAGCGCGCACTAGCAGCTGAATTGCGCAAACACGGAATTTTAACCATACTCACCAAACCCGAAGATTTGACCTTAAATACGTTAAACAAGTATTTGGAAATTAAATCACGCGGTATTTTGTAAATGAAAAAAATCGAATCGCTTTCAAATCCGTTGGTTAAAGAACTGCTGCTGTTGCAAGAAAAGTCGAAAGCACGCCGGCAAGCCAACGCATTTGTTATCGAAGGCATTCAGGAAATCGAACTTGCGGTTCAATCAGGTTATGTTCTTGAAAAAGTGCTTTTTTGTGACGAAATTTTTAACGAGCGTGAACTTCCTCAAGCCAATGAACGCATTTCGATAAGCCGAGCCGTTTATCAGAAATTAGCTTACCGCGACAGCACCGAAGGCATCTTAGCCGTTGCCGCAGCGAAATCACACAGCTTAGCAGAACTTCAACTACCCGAAAATCCGTTGATTCTGGTAGCCGAACGGATCGAAAAACCAGGAAATGTGGGTGCAATTCTCCGCACAGCCGACGCCGTTCGAGCCGATGCGGTAATTCTAGCCGACAATCTATCCGATCTGTACAATCCGAACGTTATTCGCTCGAGTGTGGGTTGCGTTTTCAGCGTTCCGGTTGCCATTTCTAGTTCTGCGGAAGCAATCGAATACCTCACTAAAAATAAGATCTCAATTTTTGCGGCAACCTTACAAAATGCCAATCACTACGATCGTGTCGATTTTACCCAAGGCACAGCAATAGCCGTCGGCACCGAATCTACCGGCCTTACTAGCATCTGGCGCGAAGCTGCAAAACAAAACATCATTATTCCGATGCGCGGCAAAGTTGACTCGATGAATGTATCGGTGGCTGCAGCTATTCTACTCTTTGAAGCCGCACGCCAACGAGGTTTCTAAAATTTAATTCGGCACTTGAATTATTGCATAAAATTTGCTACATTCAAATTTTAAAGCAAAGGTATGACCGAGGTTGAATTAGAATTGGAAAACAAAGCCATTGCGAAAGAATACAAAGAACTTTTACGCATCAGCTACCAAACACTGTCTGAAGACGATAAAAAGCTGATTCGCAAAGCGTTTGATGTAGCTGTAGACGCACATAAAGACCAGCGACGCAAGTCGGGAGAAGCGTATATTTTTCACCCAATTGCCGTCGCTAAAATAGTAGCGTCTCAAATCGGCCTGGGCCCAACGGCAATCGCCGCAGCGCTTATGCACGACGTCGTAGAAGATACGCCGCTTACCGTCGCCGATATCGAACGAATGTTCAACAAAAAGGTAGCGCAGCTGGTAGAAGGTCTTACCAAAATTTCCCAAGTTCAAAAAGAGCACAACATTTCTATTCAAGCCGAGAATTTCCGCAAAATGTTGCTGACACTTAACGACGACGTTCGCGTAATTCTGATAAAACTCGCCGACCGCTTGCACAACATGCAAACCATGGATTCGATGGCGGAGCACAAACAAATGAAAATCGCCTCCGAAACCCTTTATATCTACGCACCTCTTGCACACCGTCTCGGACTCTATAATATCAAAACCGAACTGGAAGATCTCGGACTCAAATACACCGAACCTGCAGTTTATCAGGAAATTCTCAGTAAAATAAAAGAAACCAAGGAAGAACAAGACGAATACATTAAAAGCATATCCGACGTTCTCAAGAAATCGCTCGACGCCGAAGGTATTCAATACACGATAAAAGGCCGCCCAAAGTCGATTTATTCGATTCGCCGCAAAATGAAAGCGCAAAATGTTACGTACGAAGAAGTGTACGATAAATTTGCATTGCGAATCATCTACAAAGCACAACCCAACGAAGAAAAATTTCTCGCATGGAAAATCTATTCGATTGTAACCGACGATTACAGACCAAGCCCGAGTAGATTACGCGATTGGATTTCTTCGCCTAAATCAACCGGCTACGAAGCACTTCACATCACGGTTATGGGTCCGAAAGGCCGCTGGGTCGAAATTCAAGTGCGCAGCGAACGGATGGACGAAATTGCCGAAAAAGGATACGCCGCGCATTACAAATACAAACAAGGTGCCACCGAAGAAAGCGGTCTCGACGTTTGGTTAAATCTACTGCGTGAAGCTCTTGAAAATCAAGAAACTAACGCCGTTGATTTCGTAGAAGACTTTAAGATGAATCTCTACAATAAAGAGATCTTTGTCTTTACGCCCAAAGGCGAAATTAAATCGCTACCTAAAGGCGCTACAACGCTCGATTTTGCGTTCAGTATTCACTCGGCTGTGGGTGTAAAAACCCGCGGAACACGTGTAAACGGTAAACTCGTTCCACTTAATTACGAACTCAAAAGTGGCGATCAAGTCGAGGTAATTACGTCGCCCAATCAAAAGCCAACCATGCACTGGCTCGATTACGTAACCACCTCGCGAGCGAAAAACAAAATCAAGAGTGTTCTCAACGAAAATACCAAGAAAATAGCCGAAGAAGGCAAAGAATTGCTGGTTCGAAAACTCCGACACCTCAAAATTACACTCAACGAAAACGTTGTGAATGAGCTGGTTGTGTTTTTCAAACTCAAAACTAGTCTAGATTTGTTTTATCGCGTCGGAATTGGCACCATCGAAAACGCTCAACTCAAAGAATATGCGTCGCTCAAAAGCAATTCCATCATTAATTTCTTCAAAAGCAAAATCAAGCGTAGCAACACGCAAATCGAACCCGAAGAGATTAAAAGAGAGGAACTTAGCAGCAATTACGACATGCTCGTGTTTGGTGTCGAACAAGACAAACTCGACTACAAACTCGCAAATTGCTGCAATCCGATTCCGGGCGACGAAGTGTTTGGATTCGTAACGATAAACGACGGTATTAAAGTGCATCGCAAAGATTGCCCGAATGCCATAAGTTTGCAATCAAACTACGCGTATCGCATCATTCCCGCAAAATGGATCGACTCTACACAGCAAGAATTTAAAGCCATTCTTAAAATTACAGGTATGGATTCACTCGGACTTACCAACCAACTTACACAAGTGATTTCGAGTAACATGCACGTAAACATTCAAAGTATTTCATTAAGTTCTGAAGCCGGAATTTTCACCGGACAAGTAGCTGTGGTTGTTCAAAACAATACCATTTTGCGCCGCTTGGTCGACAACATTAAAAAAATCGACGGTATTGATAAGGTAACGCGTGTCTATCACGATTAGTTTGATTTGGCGGCTTTGCAAGCAACCGGGCTTTCCGTTACAACAGCAACAGCTAAAACCGTTTTCAGCTTAGGCAATCCAAGCGCTTCCGTTGGTCGCGTTGGCTTGTCTAGCTTCAATACAGTTTTAGCTGCTGCTATTTTCACTGCAATCCCTAGCCGAAAATTGTGCACAAACGTATCGTCGCCACAAGCAATCTGCCCCGACGTTTATTCCAGCACTACCCTACTCGATTTCGGCGATTTAACGGTGTATTGCATCCGTTTTTTGACTTCAGTCTTAGGTTCCACTTTCAATTCCCACCGAATTTCCTTGGTGTCGGGAGCTATTTTTGCGCCATCGGCTTCGGCATCTTCAACAACAACATCGCTTTCGGTTGAA
>NZ_NOXX01000147.1 GCF_002251775.1 Flavobacterium aurantiibacter | reverse complement strand
TTCGATTGAACTTTTGTGCTAAAAATCCCCGCCTTCGGCAATACCAAGAACGTTAGCTGTCATTGTAAAGACAATCTATGCAAACAGAAAATACAGAATTCACATTGGACACTTTTCCAATATTAAGTACTGAACGACTTGACCTTGTTGAAATTAAGCAAATTCATCTAGGCGACCTTTTTAAATTATTTGGTGACGAAAACGTAACAAGATTTTACAATCTTTTACCACTTAAAAGTGAACAAGAGGCGCAGAAATCTATTGACTGGTTTCAAACTCGTTTCAAAGACAAATTAGGTATTCGTTGGGGAATTGCAATTAAAGGACAAAAGAATATAATTGGGACAATCGGGTTTAATAATTTCACTAAACGACACAGAGCAAATATCGGTTATGACTTGCAGACAGAGTATTGGAATAAAGGTTATATAACCGAAGCTTTAAAGACAGTAATAAATTTTGGTTTTAGACAACTTGAAATAAACAGAATCGAAGCAGAGGTAATGCAAGGAAATATTATTTCTGAAAAGGTTTTAGAAAAATTGAACTTTAAGAGCGAAGGAGTTTTAAGAGAATGGATGTTTTGGAATGAAAGACATTACGACATGACAATGTTTTCACTTTTAAAAACTGATTATGACGCTAAATAAACAACGAACAGCTAACAGGCGTTTGGCAAAAAAGCGGGTTCAGTGCTTAAATGAAGCTTTGTGCTTCGTATGAAGTTCAGTGCTGAAAGAAAGTTTTGTACTCCGCAATTCGTTTTTTTCGCCAATCGCCAAAACGTTAGCAGATATTGTTGAAAAACTGAACGTGAAAAAGGAACTTCTACAAAAATCTAACTCGAACAAAATATTTGTTAACGGCGGGAAATAAGCTGAACAACCGAAAGCCGTAAATGACTTTTTACACCAAAAAAGCATAAAATAAAGTAAGCACAAAACAAAATTCTATTTTTTAATGAAAACAAAATTTTTCAAAGCGACAATTTTAGCATTATTAACTATTTTTACAATTTCTTGCTCAAAAGATGACGATTCAAGTTCAACAGAAACAGGTGGCGGTTCTTCTACAACAACAAACACTTGGGTTAAATTAACAGCTACAACTTCAACAGGTGTTGTAAAACCAAACTACATTATTATGATGTTTGACCAACCTGTAACTTCATCAAGTGCTTTGCCACCAATTAAAAAACAAGTAACAACAGATGCGAATGGTTTAGCATATTTTGATTTAAATTCAATGATTACAAGCACTACTCCAACAACTTATTATTTTGAAGCTTTTGTTTCTAATGGTTCAGGCGGTTATATTTGGAAAAGTGTAACTCATTATCAAACAAATTTAGCAAAAGGAACAATGGCAACAAGTTCAATAATCGTAAACTAAAATAAAACAATGAAAAACAAAATTTTACTTTTTGGCTTAACTCTAACTTTAGCAAGTTGCGGTAGTTGGAACAGAATTGGAGATTTAACAACAATCGGAAACAGAAATGTTGATGACAGCAAAAAATATACATTATTAACTCGTGAAGTTGAAGCAGTTGCCGAAGCAGACGCTGACGCAATGGAACAAGCAGTTGATAACTTAACCAAAAAATATGAAGGCGAATTTTTGCGAAACGTAAAAGTTTATGTGAAAAGTAACGGAAAAAAAGTCAAAGTTGTTGGTGATGTTTGGGGAACACAAAATACTTTAATAAATGTTTCAACAGAAGCAAACGTAAAAGTTATTTTAAATGTTGGCGACAGCGTAGTTTTTAAAAGAAAAGGAAAACTTACTGACGGAAAAATTATTGGTGTAAATTCTAACTTGGTGATTGTTGAATATGATGGTAACAAAAAAGTAGAATTGAAATACGATGAAGTAACGAAAACTAACAAATAAAATTACAACATCTGCTAACAGCAGTTTGGCAAAATGGCGGGTTCAGTGCTAAATTGAACATTTGGTTCTCAAATAAACATTAGTACTAAAATGAAAGTAAGTGCATCTAAATCCGCCACTTCGCCAAGCTGCAAACCGTTATAAGCCATTTTAAAACGACACACCAATGAAAAAAATCTTTACAATTTTACTCACACTGACAATCGGTTTAACTTCATTTTCACAAATTGACTTTAACAACTACAAGCATCTATACAAAAAAACTTGTTACGGTAGCGGGCCCACTTATTATACTACACGAAAACTGAATGTCTATGAAAGTATGAGCACAGAAAGTGCTATAAGTAGCGAAATTCCAAGTGGTGTTGCGGTAGAAGTAACAAATTCATTTTTTGGCGAACACGGTTGGTGGGAAGTTTGCTATTGGGGAGAAACAGGTTGGGTAAAAAAAGCATACTTGACTAAAAAGCAACCTGTTCAAAAAACTCCAACTTATCAAGATGACAGCGATAACTCATCAATTAATTCTACAGACCAAGACACCGATGTTGGTTTTGAACCTTTTTTGGCAAAGGCAAATACATCGGCAAACTTCAGAACTGCACCATCGAAAAGCAGCAGCGTAATTAGACAACTACCAGCAGGGACACAACTTTATATTTTTTCAAAACAGGATGCCAATGGTTTTTACAAAGCGATTGACATCAAAACTGGTAAAATTGGTTGGGTAAGTAAAAGCCTTGTAAAGTGGACTGGCGAAGCAGACATTAATTACAGTGGGGCTTTCCGAAGCACAGGCTCAACATCCAATTATAATTCAGATGTAATAATAAGGAATAAATCTTCTTATCAAATAACTCTTGTAGTTGGCGGACAGACCTTCTATTTAAGTCCAAATTCAACAGAGACAAAATCCATTTCACCTGGTCAAATGTACTACATCGCAACTGCACCCGGTGTAATTCCAACATCAGGATATCAGACATTTGGTTCATATCAGGGCTATGAATGGGAATTTTGGGTAGAAACAAGACGATACTAAATGACATTAGCAAAAAACAGCTTATAACATGGGCTTTGCGTCAGGCGGGCTGCCGTGCAAACTTGAGTTTTGTGCAAGCAATAAACTTTAGTAATAAATTGAAACTTTGTGCTCCGAAACCCGCCCTAACGCAAAGCCCAAAACCGTTAGCGTGCAGCCTAAAACACGACACAGTAAATAAATGACAGACTTCAAAACATATTACAGTTCAAAATTTCGACAAGATATTAACCAGTTCTTTTCGACAATTCCAGATGATAGTAGGTTTCACGAAGACAAAGACAAAAAACAAATTTTTTCAATTCAACACGAAAGATTGACCCCTTCAAAAAATCATTTGGACTTTTTGGACAAAGATGGAAAAGAGTATTTTGGTGTTGCTCTTTTCTTTACAGTTTTGACGGATATGGTTTGCTATACTTATTACAAAAACAATTATGAAAATTTCCAAAGTTTGACACGTTACCCAAAACTAATTGGAAATTGTTTAAGTTGGTGTCGCTTTCATTTGCACCCGAGAGACATTTTTTATGCAATGAAGCAAGGAAGAAAACCGTCTGAACCACAGCTATTATTTATTGACAAGTTTTCTGACGCAATTGACACAATGAAAGAAGAAACAATTGAATTTTTTAAAGAACATTTACCCGAAGTGAACGGAGATATTTTTTGGGAAAAATGCCAAAAAGAATTTCCATATAGACCACAAACAGAAAAAATATGATACCAGACTACCAATCCTTAATGCTTCCATTGCTCAAACTTGTTTCGGACGGACAAGAACACAAATACAGAGACTTGATTGAAAGTTTGGCTATTGAATTTGAAGTTACAGACGAAGAAAGAAAAGAACTTTTGGCAAGTGGCAACCAAGCCATTTTTGACAACAGAGTTGGTTGGGCTAAGACTTATCTAAAAAAAGCAGGACTTCTTGACTCTCCAAAACGTGCAACATTCGTAATCACCGACCTTGGCAGACAGACTTTAACAAAAAATCCAGACCGAGTTGATGCAAAGTATTTAAGACAGTTTCCTGCATTTTTAGCGTTTCAAAACGCTTCGAGAAGCAATAACGAAAGCGAAGAAGATGAAACAACAATAATCGAGAACAACGAGCAAACACCCGAAGAGAGTTTAGACAAAGCATACCAACGAATAAGAAAATCTTTAGCATCCGAACTGCTTAACAAAGTTGTTGACCTCTCTCCTGCTTTTTTTGAGCGACTTGTTGTTGAACTTTTAGTTAAAATGGGTTATGGTGGTTCAATCAAAGACGCAGGAAAAGCAATGGGTAAAAGCGGTGACGAAGGAATAGACGGTACAATTAAAGAAGATAAACTTGGCTTAGACATCATTTACATTCAAGCAAAGCGTTGGAGACCAGGAAATGTTGTTGGCCGTCCTGAACTTCAAAAATTTGTTGGTGCACTTGCCGGACAAGGAGCCAAAAAAGGAATTTTCATAACGACATCAAATTTCACTAAAGAAGCATTGGAATACACACCGAGAAATGAAACTAAAATTGTTCTTATAGACGGTGAACAGTTGGCTCAACTAATGATTGACTACAATCTTGGTTGCACAACACAGCAGACTTATGAACTTAAAAAAATAGACAGCGACTATTTTGGAGAAGAATAAAACATACGGACAGACAGAAGGCCGACCCGCTAACATGCGTTTGGCGTCATGCGGGGTAAAGTGCTTAAATTCAAGTTCAGTTTTTCAAATCAACTTTAGTGCAGGATTGACAGTTTTGTGCCCTGAAATCCCGCACGAACGCCAAGCGCCAAACCGTTGTGTGCTATTTTTACAACACTGCAAAAATGAAAAAAATTAATCTAACCAGAAATTTTAGAATACTTGTAACACTAACCTGTCTATTGTTTTCAAGTTACTTATGTTTCGCACAGCCAAAAATAAAGTTTGATAAAAGAGAGTATACAATGAACCGTGTCAGAGTTGGTGAAAGTGCTGTAATAAAAATTCCTTTTAAAAACATTGGCGACAAACCTTTAATCATAATTAGCGCGCAAGGAAGCGGCCCTAATGTTGTCAGTAAGCCTAGTGAACCAATAGCCCCAAACAGGATCGGCTACATAACTGTAAAAATGCCTACCGCCTTTCCTGGAAAATTTACCAAATCTGCCACCATACGCACTAATGCAGACGACATAACAACTGTGCTAACCCTAAAGCTTCAGGTTATTGCAGACACAAAACCTGAGCTTTCTAAATGTAACGTCTTCATTCAAAGCGATTCAATTGATAATCAAAGAAAAAACAAGTTAATTCTTCTTCGCAAACTTGTAAATGATACTATTATTATGAATCATTATTTTACAAAATACCAACTGGAATCCTTTACTGATTATTACAAAAAAAGAAATGTTAGTCTGTATTACGAAACTTTTGAAGATAGCATGTATATAAAATTGGATGAAACCTTTAATATAATACATAGTGTACACTATGGTAGAGAAAAACAACTTGGTATTATTTTCGGAAAAAAGGATAGTATTAATTTAGAATTGATTGATAAAAGAGATGCAGCAGTCAAGAGGTACAATCCTTTAATTCCAATTCAAAAAACACCTCGGAAGTTTTTTTTAAAAGGAAATCCAAATCAGAACTTTACACTCCGATTAGATTATGAAGCAAATGAAACTGAGAATGACAACACCGTTTGTACCAAGCAACTATTTGGTGAACAAATGTTGAAGATATCTAAAAACTACATGTATGATGATAAAGTGACTAATACTTTTAATTTGAACGTTGGAGATGAAATGCAACTTTTGTATAGAGGTAAAAGAATTAACGAGCAAACTAAAGCTGAAGAGTTCTATGATTACAAATTTAAAGAGTGCAAATACATTTCAGATACTATTGTTAATGGTAAAAGTGCAAAACTATTTACTCTTTATACTAATAGTAACTTTATAGGAAGTGATAAATATGAAAAGAAAGTACACTGTTTTATTGATAATGACAGTATTTATTATGATAAAGAACCTCATAATACCAACGGATTAAAGATTCAGCAATATAAAACAGAAATGAAAATATTGGATGACAACTCTGTTTTCTTTCAGGTTGTCTACAGGCAAGATTTTAGTAATCGACAACTTCCATTGGTAACACAATACAAGTACGCGCCAAATTATCGTTATGAATATTTTATTGTACCTTCTTTTCCATTCAAGTTTTATGAAGATCCAGATTATATAGAAAGTGTCTCTTATTTAAAGCGTGGAAAATCAGAATATGGAGTTAAAAAAGAAAGGACTAATCCAACCGATAGTAATTTGGTATTGTGGATAAAGCAGACTGGAAAACATAAAATTAAGGTAACTTATAGACTGGTTGAGCCATGCAAAATAAACATGCGACTACAGAATAAATCCAAGATGATAACTATTTTTACTAAAAGAAAGAAACCCGGTATGTATACTTATAACATAAAGTCGAAAATGTTACAGCCCGGTAATGAATATTTACTTTATCTTTCCTATTTCGAAGAACATAAAGAAGGTCATGGTATGAGCTATTTTGAAATGTATTAAAACAGCACACAACAGCGGTTTTGCGCAATTGCTGGTTTCTATTTTTACGTGTTCACGAAAAACGTTTATCTTTAACAGAAAATAATCCGTTCGCTGGCATCGCAACTGTCGCAAAGCCGCATCCCGTTACCACCAATGCTAAAAAGACAACGACAGTGAACAAAATGAACGACAGAAATTTAATGCCAACCGCACATTCAGGCACATTTGCTTGCCCCAACCCACAAGCGACAGCTTCGCAAGCAAAAGAGCCTGAATTTTTGCCAACACACAGAAACTAATTATATATGACCGACATTTCTCAAATAATAAACACGCTAAACACTTCGCCAAGTGTTGGTTTGTTACGTTTACGAAACAGAGAAATGATTATTGAATTTCTAGTAAGAACTTTCGTTAATAAACAAAGCTCCATTTCATCTGAAAATATTCATTCTCAATTAGCCGACTTTTTAGAAGGACTGAGAATTGAAATTGATGAAGAAAGTGAAATCAATTTTTTCGACACCTATGAAGAAAAGGCCAAAAAGTATATTCAAAACTGGACTAACAATGGCTTTTTGACGAATTATCCTGATGAACAAGGTGAAGTTTTTTACGAACTTTCTTCACATTCAAGCAAAACCATAGATTGGTTGGCAAGTTTGAAAAAGGAAGAGTTTGTTGGTACTGAATCCAAATTCAACAACATACTGAATCAATTGAAAGAGTTGGTTGAGTTTACCAATGAAGATGCTGAAAAGCGAATTCAGTTGTTGGAAGAGAAAAAACTAGAAATTGAACAACAAATTCAACGAATAAAAATTGGAGAATACGTAAAAGTATTTGAAGAATTTGAAATCGTACCACGTTTTAATCAACTCAATCAATCTGCTAAAGAATTATTATCTGACTTTAAAGAAGTTGAAGACAACTTTAAAGAAATTACAAAAGGGATTTATCAAAAACACGCTGACGGCAGTCTATCCAAAAGTGACATACTGGAATTTACTTTTGATGCACTTGAATCATTGAAAGAAAGCCAACAAGGAAAAAGCTTTTACGCCTTTTGGTCATTCATATTGAATCCAGAATTACAGCACAAATGGGAAAGCTTGACTAAAGATTTATACACGACTTTGGAAGAAAAATCAATTCCTATAAAGGATACATTCCTAATAGGAATGAAAAGACATCTTCATAGTTCGGGACAAAAGGTTTACAAAGCCAATGATAAAATGGCTGAAAAACTAAGCCGTATAATTCGTGAGAATGAAAGTTCTAAATCAGAAGCCACGAAAAAAGTAATTCAAGACATTAAAAAACAACTTGTAGAAATCAGTAAATCCAAGAATAAACCTGATATTTCATTTGAATTAGAAACAGCAACAGATATAAATATTCCATTTGAACGCAAACTCACGAAAGAGCAATCCGAAGAAGTTACATATACCAACAGACCCAAAATTGCCAATGAAGATATTACATCATCTAATCAATTAGGACGGCTGTTTTCACAGACTAATATTGATAAAGAATTGTTGAGAAAAAGAGTGAAAGATGTACTTAAAGAAAAGTCGCAGACCACACTTTTAGAAATTGTAGAAAATTATGGTGGTCTTGAAAAAGGGCTGCCTGAGTTGTTCGGTTATATAGGCATTGTGAAAGAATTCAAACATATTATCAATCCTGATAAAACCCAAAGCATCATTTTTGATGCAGACAACCGCAAACAAATTAAAATCCCTGAAATTATTTTGACCAAATGAGCAGTTTAGAAAAGCATATTACTCCTTATAGCAAAGCCATTGTAAGGTTGTTGAAATCAACGGTTGAACGAAACTCAAATGTTTGGGATGATGTAATCAATTATCAAAACGAAATCCAGGACTACATTAGTAAAATTGGTTTAGAGTTAATCGTTAATAAGGATGAAGGATTTGCTTTTGTAAAGCAACTTGAAGATAATGAAGGAAACACCCTCGGATTAGTTCAAAGGCGACAAATCGGTTTTGAAACCTCTATTGTGCTTGTTGTTCTAAGGCAAAGCCTAGAAGATTTTGACAGCAATCCTACACAATTGGCAACCGAAAAATTTATCACAAATACAGAAATAAAAGACGAGTTAGAATTATTTCTTCCAGAAAAATATAACAAAGTCAAATTCATAAAAGAACTTGATAAGTATATCAATGCGGCTGTTGATTTGGGCTACTTGAAAGAAATAAACAAGAAAGACAATGAAGCGAAATACCAAATACACAGAATTATTAAAGAAAAAATCACTCTTGATATTTTACAAGATTTTGAAAATAAGTTAAAAGATTATGTTGAGTCTGTTTAGTACAAGTTCCGACAAAGCGGGGTTCAGACTTCAATATATGGAAGTTTACAACTGGGGAACATTTAATGAAAAGGTTTTTAGAATAAATCCGAAAGCAAATAATTCACTTTTGACTGGTGCAAACGCATCTGGAAAGAGCACATACATTGACGCATTGCTTACTCTAATTGTTCCTGCAAAGAAAGACCGTTTTTACAATCAATCTTCGGGTGTTGAGAAAAAAGGCGACCGTACTGAAGAAACCTATGTATTGGGGCATTACGGAAACATTCAAGAAGAAGGAAAAACTTCTACTTCTACACAAAAATTGCGTGATACAAATACATATTCAGTAATTCTTGCTTCATTCTCCAATGCAGACCAAAAACAAATTACACTTTTTCAATTACGTTGGTTTTCGAATAATGAATTAAGGCGCCAATTCGGTATTGCCCACGTTCCTCTTGAAGTAGAATCTGATTTTGGTCAATTTGATTCAAAAGGGAATTGGAAAAAGGTTTTAGATAAAAAGTACAACTCGAATGTCACGAAGAAGAGAATTGAGTTCGTAGATGGACCTACTGCCTATGCTGAAAGAATGGCGGATTTATTTGGAATGCGTTCAATAAAAGCGTTGACTTTGTTCAATCAAGTTGTTGGAGTAAAGGTGTTGGAAGACTTAGATGATTTCATACGAACCAATATGTTGGAAGAACAAGATGCGGAAGCAGAGTTCATTCAACTAAAAGAGAGTTTCTTGACTTTAATGGATGCTAAAACCAACATTGAAAAGGCTAAAGAACAAATTGAACAACTAAAGCCAATTAATGAGATTGCAATAAAACTGACCAATATCAAAGCGGATTTGTTTCGATTGGAAAAGTCAAAAGAAACGGCAGTTTATTGGTTTGCAAATAAAGGTGTTGAGTTGGGTGAAATAGAACTGGAGAAATGTAAAGAAGAGTTGCAAAGATTAAATGATGAGTTAACTGCTTTACGTGATAAGGAAGAAAAACTAAAACAAGAAGAACGAACTATTTCGATTTCGATTGAAAAAGATGAAGTAGGAAGTAAAATCAAAGATTTAGAGAAGGATATTAGAACTCTTCAAACTCTAAAGGACAACAGAAGTCGAAAACTAGACGATTACAATAAACTTGCCCAAAACATTAAGTTCAGCACCAACCCAAGTGAAGAAACTTTTAACACGAACCGAGAAAGTGCGAAGCAATTAAAACAAAGCACGCAACATAATATTGATGTAGAAAATGAAAATCTTCGTGCATTTAAAAATGAAGAAGATAAACTAAAACAAGACACCGAAGATTTAGTAAAAACTATAAAAACGCTTCAAGAAAACAAGAATAATATTGCTGGGCGTGAAGCTGAAATACGAGATGAAATCATATCACACATTGGGGCAAGTAGAGAAGAAATCCCATTCATTGGAGAATTGATTAAAGTAAAGGATGATGAAATGAAGTGGGAATCATCAATTGAGAAAGTACTTCACAATTTCGCATTACGATTGATTGTTCCACCAAAGTACTATTCATCAGTGAATCAGTATGTGAACAACAATAATTTGAAAGGTAGAATTCGTTATGACAAGTATGAAGACCAAGACTATCTTAAAAATTTTAAGAACCATACTTTAAACGAAAAGTCGTTAATCAACAAAATTGAAATTAAGCCAAAAACACAATATTACGATTGGATTGAGAACTATTTAGAATCTCAATTTGATTTTGTTTGCGTAGCTAATCTTTCGGAATTTGAGCAATTTCACGAAATGGCAATTACTCAAAATGGCTTAATAAAATTCAAAAGGGGCAAACACGAAAAAGACGACCGACCACATATTACTCGAAAAGAAAATTATGTATTGGGATGGGATAACAAAGAAAAGATCTCTTCATTAAAGAAAGAATTAATCAATCTTCAAACTCAACAAACTGCAAATAAAAAAGCGATTGCAAGCAAAATAACCGAGATAAAAAACCTTGGGATTTTCAGAGATGATTGTCAGAGCTTGTTTTCAAAGTTCGATAAATACGATGAAATAGACTGGCAATCATATGCGAACGAGATTAAAGAAAAAACAGAACAGAAAGATAAACTAGAAAAAACAAATAATCGAGTAAAGCAACTTCAAGAAGATTTAAAAAAGGTTCATGACGCTTTGAAACAGCTTTCTGATGTTCAAGTTTTTAATAAGGGACAAGAAATATTTACCAAGAAAAATGAACTCGCCACGATTGAACAATCTATTAGGAGTAACAAATCTATTTATGAGCCATTAGGAATTGTTGATGTTTCAATGTTTGAAAAACAACATTCCGATTTGCTGAATATTGAATATGCAACCTTTGAAACAAGTCGTGAGAGATTCCAAAAGGAAAATTCAAGACAAACAAGAGTGCTTGAAGAACAAAAGCAAAGGAAGGAACGAGAAGTAATCATCAAGATAAACGATTTTAAACAACCTTCAGAAGCTATATTATACAAATTTAAGGATTGGCGTTCTGATGTTAATTCCCTGCCCGATTCAACACATTTAGAGTTAATCAGTGAATATCAGAATTTCTTAGGTAGGTTAGAAAATGATAATCTTCCAAAATTTGAAAAGAAATTCAATGACTATTTACAAGAAACTATTACCAACAAAGTTGGTGATTTTAGAATGTTCTTTGAAAACTGGTCAGACTCAATCAAGGAAAACATAAATCATTTAAACGAATCTTTAAAGGAGATTGACTTTAAAAATAAGCCCCAAACCTACATTCAACTTGTTGCACCAAACAAGGTAAATGATGAAGTAAAAGAGTTTCGAAATTTACTCAATGCGGCAGTTCCTAATATTAGAGAAGTTGATTCTTCAATTGATGGACGAAAGAATCATTTTTACAATCATATTGAACCGTTCATTTCAAAATTAGACAAAGAAGATTGGCGAAAAAAAGTAATGGACGTTCGTTTTTGGTTTAGCTACAAAGCCGAAGAGTTTTACAAAGAAACCAACCATAAATTCAAGACGTATGAAGCAATGGGGCAACTTTCGGGTGGAGAGAAAGCCCAACTTACTTATACGATTTTAGGTTCTGCAATTGCTTATCAGTTTGGTTTGACAAAAGAAGGGTTACAAAGTAATTCTTTCCGCTTTATTGCCATTGACGAAGCATTTAAAGCACAAGACGAAGACAAAGCACGTTATTTGATTACACTTTGTAAACAACTTCATTTGCAATTATTGGTTGTTACGCCAAGTGATAACATTCATATTGTAGAAAACGATATTTCATTTGTACATTTTGTGGAACGTAAAGAAGAAAGACATTCGTGGCTCTACGATATGCCGATTGAGCAATTCAAAGAAGAAAAAGCGAATTATCTGAATAAATGATTACGCCAAAAGAAATAAAAGATAAAACTGAAAGAAAGTATATTTCTTTTCTTCAATCATTGGTTGAGCAAGAACCTTTTAAAAAATTGGTTATTCGTGGAGATAAATCGTACACCAAATCATCATTACAAGAGTTTGAAAAAGAAATTCAGCACATCGTTAGCCAATCCAAAGAGAAAAAAGGTTTTGGCTACACTTTGGAATTTCAACAAGTAAAAACGAAACATTTAGGCACACAAGATTTGCCCACATCAATTTACTTTGATACTGAAAAAGATTTTTTGAAGTTTCTCGGTAAAGAGAATGAAGTTGATTCCTTCAAGTTAAATGTTGAGATAATCCTTCGGGAATTCCCTGAACTCAGAGAATGGATAATTAAAAATCCCAAAAAGGTCATTGGTAATGTAAATAAATGGCAAAACATTTTGCAAGTATGTCAATACTTCAAACAAAATCCCAAACCAAATTTCTATATCAGAGAATTGCCGATAAAAGTTCATACGAAATTTGTCGAGAGAAATAAAAGCATTATCAGGGAACTACTAGATGTTCTAATCTCGGAATACGTAAAAAGTGAAGAAAAAGAATTTGAAAATAGATTTAATTTAAAATACGCTGAACCTCAAATTCGGTTTAAGGTTCTTGACAAAAAAATATCAGACAGATTTTTTTCGGGAATTGATGATATTGCAATACCAGTTAGCCAATTTGAAAAATTGGATTTACCAATCTCTAAAGTATTGGTCGTAGAAAATAAGACAACTCTTTACACCACTTTAACACTTCCGAAAATGAATGACACCATTGCAATTTTTGGTAGTGGATTTAGTGTTTTCAATCTTAAAAATGTACGTTGGTTTGACAAACTTAAATTACTTTATTGGGGCGACATAGATGTTCAAGGCTTTGAAATTCTTTCACAATTCAGGACTTACTTTCCGCAGACAAAAAGTGTTTTAATGGACAAGCAAGCCTTTGACACGTTTTTTGAAAACGACAATGGAACACCGACAAACATTTCCATGAAACTTAACTTGACTAACGAAGAACAAGAGCTTTACGAGATTTTGAAAACAAACAACTGGAGACTTGAACAAGAGAAAATCCCATTAGAATATGTAAACAAATACTTTGACAATGAATAACCCAACCCTTCACAGCCACACACATTGCCAAGTCGCTCAAGCCAACACGCAAGCCAACACTTGGCAAAGAGTGTGTCTGTCCAACCGCACGACTGACCGACAAACGGACGAAGAAAAAGAAGCACTAGGCGGTAACAGGCGTTTGGCAAAATGGCGGGTTCAGTGCTAAATTGAACATTTGGTTTTCAAATGAACATTAGTGCTAAATTGAAGGTAAGTGCTTCGAAATCCGCCACTTCGCCAATCCGCGAACCGTTAGCTGTAAGTAAAATAAAACCATAAAGTGTCTAAACAAATGAAAGTATATCGCTTAATTGTAGTTTGTATTTTGATGGTAGGATGTCAAAATAATTTTACCCGAATTGCTTTAAAGAAGAACATTGAAAAATCTTCCCTTTTATTTCGTAAAGTAAATTCGGCTAACTATACTATTTACATTGAACAAAATCAACCATTTGTTGACAGCTTATATCAAAGTAAAGTTCAAAAAGCACTGGATCGAAGCAAGCAAATATTGAAAATTGACTCTTTAAATTTCAAATTTTCCTATGTCTTTGTGAATTCATCGAACTCAATGAAGTTAATTGCCAATAAGTACGAAGGGCAGGGTATTGCATTTGTTGAATCCAAGGTTGTAATAGAACAAGCTCAAATCAATTCTAATGGTTATGGGGCTCATGAACTTTTTCATTTAATTATTTATCACTATACCGGTGTACTTCCAAAAGATGGTTTTTCAAGTGAAGGGTTTGCTGTTTTTTCTGATGGTAAATGGTGGGGTTATAATTTACATTCTGTGGCAAATTATATTGTGAATAATAAACAGATAAGAATTTTGGATGTTATACAAGATTTTAGAAGAAATGAAATTGTTTCCTATCCAATAAGTGGCAGTTTTATTAAATTTATTTATGAGAAATATGGCTTAGAAACTGTCCTATATTGCTATAAGCATGGCATTATTAATACAGAACAATTCATTCACAAGAAAATTGACGAGTTGGAAAAAGAATGGCGAAATGAAATAAAAGAATGGGATTACAAAACAATCGATTACCCACTGAACAGATAATACTTACCTACAGCTAACAGGCGTTTGGCTCAATGGCGGGTGACGTGGTTAATTGAACATTCTACCTCGCATCAACTTTTGTGATGTATTGATAGTTTTGAGCTCCGAAATCCGCCACTGCGGCAATACCACAACCGTTAGCAGGCATTGTAAACGAACATTCAATAAAAAACAAACTAAGTGGGATAAATATGAGAGTTTTTAATATGATTTATATTCTATCATTTTGCGTTAGAAAAACAGACAATGTGATTATAAGCTCACTTATTCCATTAATTGGATTAGTGTGTTTAATCACAACAACTTCTACAGCCCAAAACAAACCACTTAGGGTTGGGGTAATTGGTTTGACGCACACCCACGTGCACTGGATTTTAGGAAGACCAGCAGACGACAAGGTTGAGATAGTAGGTATTGTGGAAAGCAATATGGAGTTGGCAAAACGATATACGCAACAACATGGTCTTTCCATGGATTTAGTATATCCTTCCACTGACGACCTTATCCAACATGCTAAACCTGAAGCAGTCCTTGCATTCGGTACTATTTATGATCACCTTGAAATTGTAGAAAAATTTGCGCCTTTGGGGATTCACGTGATGGTTGAAAAACCATTGGCAGTGAGTTTAGATCATGCAAAAAAAATGGAAGCTTTGGCAAAAAAGCATGGCATTTACCTTCTGACTAACTACGAAACCACATGGTATCCAACGGTACATTCGGCTCTTGAACTATTAAAAAAAGACAGTATTGGCACTTTGAGTCAACTAATAATACGAGACGGGCATAAAGGTCCCTTGAAAATAGGAGTAAATAGAGAGTTTTTAGAATGGCTCACCGATCCTGTTAAAAATGGAGGAGGGGCGATTACAGATTTCGGATGTTATGGAGCAAATATTGCCACCTGGATGATGAATGGAGAAAAGCCTTTATCCGTAGTAGCGGTAACCCAACAATTGCAAAATGAGAATAACCCTGAGGTTGATGACGAGTCAACCATCATTCTTACTTATAAGAACGCAAAAGCTACAATTCAGGCGTCCTGGAATTGGCCAATAGGCAGAAAAGACATGGAGGTGTATGGCAAGCATGGTGTTATATATGCTGATAATAGAAATGACCTTCGAATACGGATCGCAGAGGGTTATGACGGATATCAGGAAACCAAAAGAAGATTAAACGAACGCCCACCGCCTTATAATGATCCCTTTGGACTCTTTGCAGCAGTCATTAATAAAGAAATTTCTTTGCCACCGTATGATCTTTCCTCTCTTGAAAATAATATGATTGTGATGGAAATACTTGATGCCGCAAGGTTATCTGCAAAGAAAGGAAAAGCAGTTAAAATGCAATAACAACGACCTGCTAACACGGGTTTTGCGTCAGGCGGGTTGACGTGTAAACTTGGGGCTTTGTGCTTGTAATGAACTTTAGTAATAAATTGAAGCTTTGTGCCTCGAAACCCGCCCGAACGCAAAGCCAGCAACCGTTAGCACCAATTGTAAAATGACAGACTACAAAGAAATAAAGAAAGCTCTCGACAATTACTTAAACTCATTGACACAGTTGACAAAACTTGGAGTGACAATGNCATTTTTTTCCGGGTGAGCGACAGCAGCGGCATCCTTTACGGCGCTACGTTATTTCCACTATGCGTTCGCCGGAAAGATACAGCGAATGGCGCGACGGCGGTTCAGCGAAACGTTTGCGAAGCGCTACCATTGCACCGCCGGCACCCCCAAATAAAAAC
>NZ_NOXX01000152.1 GCF_002251775.1 Flavobacterium aurantiibacter | reverse complement strand
GAATTTTCAAAACGAAATTTTCTCTGAGAACAACGTTGTGTTAACAACAGCAATGGAAATCCTATTCTAGTTTTAGCAACCGATGTAAAATAATTCTTTAAAAGCGTGCACTTATCGCAGAAAGGTGATTTTGATAGTCTATATTCAATCTGCAGAACTAATAAAGAAGAATTTTAAACTTATATTCCCGACATAAAATTTTTACCATTGAATATAAAATGAGATCTTCCGTTTTTATAATACTCTTTTCTCTTATCTAACATTCTTACTCCGTCAGACTTAAACGGTTGTTGATTTAGCAATTTTGGATGATTTACAGCTGCAGATACTTTTTCTATTTCATCCTTGTCTGAATTTTGGTTCACATTATTCTTTTTCCAATACCACGCTACTGACTTTATTGCATACTCCAAGTTTGATGATACTGTCGGAACAAAGTCTTCTAATTCCTTTGTCGCTGATTCTTTAGAAAAAAGATGTTTATAAAACTCAATATAGCTGTAATCATGCGTAATAGGTACAAAACCTCGTCCTCGGTAGAAATCCGCCCCTGCTATTCTTGCACTTTCGTCTGATTCATAAGTAGAACCAAATCGTTGTGTTTCAAAATAAACTTGCGTTAAGAAATACAACTTTCTCAAACATATATGTATCTCAAACTTAGGTAATATTTTATTAAATAACTTTGCTAATATTTTAAAATTTGCTTGCTGTTCTTCCAATTAAAGCCTGACTTTACCTGTTGGAAATTAAGGTGCCACTATCTTGAATTTTAGTAAATAAACGTGGCATCGGCTGTAATTGATTGATTAGGATATCTTAAATATTTTAGGACGGTATTAACGGATCTAAGCAGGTTCAATCTCCCAAATAAGCACCACCATGTGCTCTTAGTTAAATACTTCAGAATTCATTGAATTAATAGACTCGCGAATCAAAACAAAAGGTTAACAATACTACCAAAGTAAAAATGTCGCAGAAGAAATTCAACTTCTACCTAGATTACTTAATGACTGCAATTTTATATCTAGTTACCAGTTTTCGTTCACCCATTTTTCCTCTTCGGTGTCCAATTCGTTTTGCCATTGGTTAGTGCCATACCTACAATTAATTTTCTGACAGCTTAGGTTGATCGAATCTAAGATAAATTCTTTTGAAAAAAAATCAATAGCTTTTATATTTAACCTACTACAAGCATACGAATAGAGGGCTTTATCATCTTTTCCTAAGACGCCATCTAGGCGCGTACACGAATCATCCACAAAGATAGTTTCGAAAAAGTAGGTAACATACAATACGCCATTTCTATTTTCGAGAAAGGTGAAGCTTTGATAACCCCGTTGCGTTAGCTTGATGACAAAATTGGAGTCATCTTTCGCTTTCGAACTACTGTGTGTACTCTTTTTAAACGATAGGAGTTCAATTGAAGTGTCGTCAGGAACCCAACGTAGATTCGCCTCCGCAAAATAAGATTTCAATTCGTATTCTTTAGAACTTATTTTTAACACAAATCGATTGATTATGGCTGTATCACCAGAAAAGCGTCGCTGTATGAGCGAAATATAAGGTTGATTTTTCAAGGGTGCAACATGGATTGATCGAAGTACTACTTCCTCAACGTCGTCATGCCGATCACTTGGCCTATTAGTGCAAGCAATAAAAAAAAGAAAAAAGCAAAGCAATCTTTTCATTGAGAGAAAATTTTAATAAGTAATTGATATGCACTTTTTCTTTCTGACAAAGCGCCGTCGCCTCCCTGCACTGCTTTTGTAACTAGTTCAACAGTTCCTTTGTCTGCAATCAGATTTATGTCACCATAAACACTTCCAAACTTCCAATACCAACCAGCAGTATCCAGTGCAACTTCTAAGTTTGTGCTTACAATTTTACAATTTGTGTTGTTGTCCTTGGAACTCTTTACAGAGGAGTTTTTTGAATTTAGATCCTCCGTATTTACAACTGAAACACCTGTATGCTTTTGATATCGTTGATAATTTTCTAGCCAAGTTAAATGGATAAAGCCACGACCTCTATATGGGTCGTAGTCATCTGTCCGACTATTATCGGCCTCAACAGTTTTTGTGAAATATTGTGTTTCTATAAAAATTTGGGAAAAAAAGTGTGCGCGACGTTGGCAATTATTTATCTCGTACTTCGAAAGGGTTACATTTAATTGTGCTGTAAAATTTTCAAAACTGTTATTGGTAACCTCTTCACTCTTAAATTTACAATTGTCAGAATTGCGATGAAAAATTTTATCAATCCTGTATAAATTAGGCAGTTGCGTAAGTGGGAATTTTTCGACCTTTTTTGTTTTCTTATTTTTTTCCGCAAAAAAAGTATTCTCCCGCAAAACTTTCACAATGTTCCTCACATCATCTACAGTAAGATCTCGAGTACAAAATGACTCCTTTTTTTGCTTTTCCTTTACAAAAACCAGTTTAAACTCCCCAGTTTTCGCCGAAAGCCCATCGCAGGTGAGTGTCGCTTGAAACAATAATTCATCTTGCCATAGAAACAAATCGAAAGTAGTCCCTTGGGCATACTTTACTTCAACTACGTTTTCTTGGTTTGATTTTAATTNTCCTTTTTTTGCTTTTCCTTTACAAAAACCAGTTTAAACTCCCCAGTTTTCGCCGAAAGCCCATCGCAGGTGAGTGTCGCTTGAAACAATAATTCATCTTGCCATAGAAACAAATCGAAAGTAGTCCCTTGGGCATACTTTACTTCAACTACGTTTTCTTGGTTTGATTTTAATTGTATGCTGGCTTTAATTGCAGTTTCATTAGTTGCCTGTACTTCCTCGACATAAAGCGTAGCCTTACCGGTTGGAACATTTGGGGTGCTAATTTTGAATTTTAGATAAATAAAATTGTCATCGGCACGGCTCGATTGATAGGTTATGGCTAATTGCTTTGTTTGCTGTTTCTGCTGCTCTCGCAACCGATCTAACGGCTGTACGGCTAGCTGCTCGAAATTAGCATCAAAAGGTATGCCTAGTGCTTTGAGTTTTTCGAATGTTTCGCGTTTCATGATGTTTGGGATTAAACCCCTTGTTGCAAAAATTGTAAACATTGTAAGCCCTTTGGAGACGAGATCAATTTGTTTTCTAATGCATATATACATCTAACCATTCTTGCTCTTCCTTTTCAATTAGACCTTTGCTATTTAGATAATGAATAGTTCTGTAGGTTGGTCCAGATCCTCCTGGATTTTGAAACACCACCAGCTCCTTGATTCCATCATTATTTGTGTCGTAGATGGTGTCTTTAATATAGCTTGCGTCCATCGTATCTCTTTCATAGAACTTAACAAAACCAGATTGGGTTTCTAAAAACCAAAGATATGAACCCGGATACCCTTGATCTAAAACAATTGCGTAGCGTTTATTATTAGAAAAAATGTTACCAAACTTACTTAGCAAAAACCTTGGCACGGGCGATGTAAGTGAGTCTTTATAGGTAAGCTCACGACCTATTTTTAAAACAACTAAACTATCCGGGAAGATATCAGAAGATTTAATATTTTTCATAAACACGTAAATATCAAATTCTTGCTGGTTTTCTTTATTTGCTACTTTTTCGTTACATGAGAAAATGAAGAGTAGTAACAGCGTAATCAATAAATATTTACTCTTCATTTTTTTTGGTTCTTATTGGATAATTATGCTCAAATTCAGGGTGAAAATTCATAAAAGTTGTACCGTATCTATACATATTCACTTTATCATTTTCAAAATAAGGGTACTTCCCATTTTTTCTTTTCTTATTCTCGCCTTGGTATGCAGCAGTTGTAATGTACCGATACTCCCATTCTCTCCTGATCCAAATTGTATCTACTTCTTTGCCATTTTTCAAATCTCTCCACAGCTCTTTACCGACTTGTTTATTGTCTTTTAAGCCAAAAATGTCATGCTCGGGTCTGGCAAATTTCAATCCATCTTTCCATTTTGCGGTTTTAATATCGATGCCATCCCATTTAATACCACCGTTTGAATAATCATAACCACCTATCAATTCATTGATGACAGCGGCAATAGCCAATTTCATTTTATTACTTTTATTTCGATCCTGGTTCTTAATGAAATTATTGTAATTAGGACTCTTTGCTCCGTAGGTTCTATTCAAAACTAATGCTTCGCGGTAGGAATACTTTTTCTTCTTTTCAATTTCTATTCTTCTCTTAAAGTTTCCAGTAGCACTTGCAAGTGCAAAAACTTCTTCTTTGATGATGACTTCGTAGCCCATTGCACTTTCGGCAAAAATAGAACCCGAGAAAAAAAGAAATTCATCATTCTCAATAGCTAACCGGATCGGTGAAATAAATTCAAACCATAATTTCTTGTTGGTTTTGTTTTCACGAGTTACTTTTTTTGCGCAAACAACAATCTCGTTTGATTGACCGTAGCTTCCTAAGAACGTGCCGTCATATAAATAATAGTAGCCGTTTGCACTATTTCTTTTGCCGTTGTAAAGGGTCTGATCTAAAAAAGTAACGTATTCGATATCGTATAAAATCTTCTGCTCGTCATCCAGCTCTTTCTTAACAATTTTATTCTCCTTCAACCGATCTAACGGCTGTACGGCTAGCTGCTCGAAATCAGCATCAAAAGGTATGCCTAGTGCTTTGAGTTTTTCGAATGTTTCGCGTTTCATGACTTAAGAAGTTAAACCCCTTGCAGCAAAAATTGTGCAACAAGGGGTGGTAATGAAAATTGAGATAAATTGTTGTACTTACCGAATTGGCATAAATCTCATTAAATTTTAGTTGAACTATCAGGAAAAAATATAGCTTCTTATTGAACCTGCTTAATACCTAAACTTGGAAATTCTAATCTAATTTTCAATTTCCAACTTCAAGCAACATATAATATTCCGCAAGTTTGCTTTGATATTCTGTTCGATAATAAACCATAATCTGAAAAATGTTAATTCCTGACCGATGAAAGTCATTAATATAATTGGTTGCAAATGCTCGTTTACTTTTTAAATATTCCTTCCATTCGGCATGATACGCTTCCAAACTATCGGCTTCATCCTTAGATTCATTCTTTACTTTTTCATGCAATTTCAGGTAGGCCTTTTCAATTTCAAACTGCCAAGACTGTTTTTCTTTCCTATAGTTCTCTAATAGTACTTTATTGTTACCTAAACCGTCATCAAACTTATAAATTCTACTTAGAGCAAGTTCGTAATGTTGGTCATTTAAAGGCTGACTTACTACATTACTGTCCATATTAGTAGGATTTTTATTGTAGCATGAAATTAAACTGTACGAAAGAAACAAAATTATAAATGGTAACACTCCAGATTTGAGAAATTTTTTAAAAGCGTTAACATAATCTATTTCTGACTTATATTTAGGATCCGTTTTTCCATAGCTATGCCACTGGTTTTTTATAAAAATATCAGCTTGCCTAGCTTGTCGTTTTATTAATCCATTTGAAATCTCTTTCTTTTTAGTTCTTGGGTTAGTTACATAAATTCGTGTCAAAAAGCCCTTATAAATCGATTCTGGGTTTTTTAAATAATAACCATGTCCTCTATTGATAGCCTCTGCTAGCGTCTCGCCGTATCCATTATTGTACACTGCAGAAACTAGAGCGTCAAATTCATACTGAGTTAATTTTACTGTTATTTTCTTGTCACCATTAAAGTTTAATAATTTTGTAATCCCCTCTGTTTGTACATCTTCAATTAGTAACTGTTCCGCTTCACCTAAACTAATACCGCTATCAAAATTTTCTCCTTTTTTTATTTTATGCCCCCAGCCTATTGTCGGAGAGCCTCCTTCAATTGAAGGATACGGATAAATCTTTATCACTTCGCCAGAATTATTATAAACAGGACGTTCGAGACTTTCTATTTCTTTTAAAAATTGATACAAATTTAAGGAAGGTCTAAATTCGGAGATATCTTTTCGTTGAAGAAGCAATGGTTCATTATTTCGATCCATAACATACTTAAGCTTAAACTCCCCAGTTTTCGCCGAAAGCCCATCACAACTCAATGTTGCTCGAAAAAGCAAATCATCTTGCCATAGAAACAAATCGAAAGTAGTCCCTTGGGTATACTTTACTTCAACTACGTTTTCTTGGTTTGATTTTAATTGTATGCTGGCTTTAATTGCAGTTTCATTAGTTGCCTGTACTTCCTCGACATAAAGCGTAGCCTTACCGGTTGGAACATTTGGGGTGCTAATTTTGAATTTTA
>NZ_NOXX01000204.1 GCF_002251775.1 Flavobacterium aurantiibacter | reverse complement strand
TCGATACGTGGGTTAAGCTGGGTACATGATTCGTAAAAGGGTGAACGTCACGATCCCGATAGCTATCGGGACTAGCTTCTAACTTCTAGCTTCCTTAAAACAATACGTAAAATGGTGAACTCATCTCACTGCGGTAAGGACAGCAGCGGAAAGCGTGTGCGGGCCTTTGCGTACCGTTGCCGAAGGGCGGTAGCGACGGCAGAAGCTACAAGCACAAGTGCAACGGCCGCAAAGGCGAAACACCTTGTAGCGAATGGCCTGACGGCGGCTAAGAGCTTCCAACGAACGTTTGCCGCCGGACCGCCCAAAATAAGCAACACCGTTTTATCGCATACAAGGTTAATGTTATGTAAAAAGTGCCAACAAAAACCTGAGTAAACCGCGATTATTTGATAATTTGCAGCATAACGCGGGTCGAACCATTATTTTTTAATTCCTATTTTAGCCCGCAGTTACTATTCATTATGATTTCAGAACACGAATTTGAATTACAGTTACAAAAGATAATCGATCAGGCTTTGCTGGAAGATGTGGGTCCGGGCGATTACAGTTCGCTCGCATGTATTCCGGCGGCAGCAACCGGCCGTGCGAAATTACTCGTAAAAGAAGCGGGGATTATCGCCGGCGTTGCTTTTGCTCAAATGATTTTCAAAACGGTAGATCCAGACTTGCACGTGGATGTTTTAATTCCTGATGGCACTCCCGTTCAAATTGGCGATGTGGTGCTGCATGTTTCGGGGAAGTCGCAATCGATTTTAAAAGCCGAGCGCACCGTACTAAACAGCATGCAGCGCATGAGTGCGATTGCTACCAAAACCAATAAATTCGTTCAATTGCTGCAAGGAACTTCGTGTAAAATTTTAGACACGCGCAAAACGACCCCGAATTTTAGAGCGGCAGAGAAATGGGCAGTAAAAATTGGCGGCGGCGAAAACCATCGTTTTGCATTGTACGACATGATCATGTTAAAGGATAACCACAATGATTTTGCGGGATCGATTACCAATGCCATTCAAAAAACCAAGGATTTCTTACAAGAACATGGTTTGGATTTGAAAATAATTGTGGAAGCCAGAAACATTGCTGAAGTACAAGAAATTCTAGATGCCGGCGGTGTGTTTCGGATTTTGCTCGACAACTTTAGCTTTGAGCAAACTCGCGAAGCCGTTGCTTTGATTGGCGATAAAACCCGTACTGAATCGTCGGGTAACATCAATGAAAAAACGATTCGCGCGTATGCCGAATGCGGTGTGAACTACATTTCATCGGGTGCGTTAACTCACTCGGTTTACAACATGGACTTAAGTTTAAAAGCCTTTTAATGTTGCTACAAGACAAACCGTTATCGTTTGAAAAATGGCCGGTATTGAAGCCGATAATTTCATTTTTAGATAGATGGAAGCTCGGTTTTATGGGCGATTTATCGCTGTATCGACTGTTGAAAATCTATGGTGTGGGAATTGCCGAAAGTGCAGTTTCGTATCGTGCAGGAGCCATTGCCTGGAGTTTTTTTATGGCGCTGTTTCCGTTTGCACTTTTTGTATTGAACTTGATTCCGTTTATTCCTATTCCCAATTTTCAGGACGATTTTCTCGAATTTGTTGCGGGCAGCGTACCACCAAATACATACGATGCGATTGCCGTAATCTTGTTCGATATTATGAATAATAGTAACAGCTCGTTATTGTCGTCTGGGTTTTTATTGGCGATTTTTTTGCAAGCTAACGGTGTTAACGCCATCTTAGGCGGTTTTGAATATTCTAAATACTACGGGAACAAGCGCAGCTTTTTTCGGCAGTATTTTGTAGCGATGGGCATTTCTTTTCTATTGATCTTTTTTCTGATTCTTACGGTTTCGGGTGTCGTTGTTTTTGAGGTTTTTGTACAGAAATCTAAAATTCAAAGTGTTATTTCCGATCGTATTCAATTGTTGGAAATTGGTCGGTATTTGTTTCTAGCTTTAATGATCTTTCTGACAGTGAGTACTTTACTGAAGTATGGTGCCAGACGTTCGGAGCGCTTGCCGTTTTTTAGTATCGGTTCGGTGGTTACAACTTTAATTGTAATTCTCACCTCATTTTTATTTGGTATTTGGGTCGAGAAGTTTGCCCAATACAACGAATTGTATGGTTCTATTGGCACACTTTTAATTCTTATGTTTTATATTTGGTTGAATTCCATGATACTTTTACTGGGATTTGAACTTAATGCGGTTATTCGAACTTTAAAACGCGAAAACACCTAACTAATTGATTTTCGTACATCTGTTTAATTGTAAGTAAGAAATTATGAAATTGTTTTACAGTAGTAGATTATACTCAAAACCGACATATTCGGCGCTTTTTTTTATGTTGTTTTTCCAGCTTTCGATAGGGCAAACAGTTCTTGGAAAATGGAAAACCATAGACGACCAAACAGGTAAGGCCATGTCGATTGTGGAAATTGTTGAACGAAACGGAAAAATTGAAGGTCGTGTGATCGATATTTTAAATCCGGCGAATAAAAACCGACGTTGCGAGAACTGTGACGGGGAAAATAAAGATAAGCCAATTTTAAATCTCAGAATTATTGAAGGTTTAACTAAAGATGGCAATGAATACAGCGGCGGACATATTTTAGATCCGAAGACAGGAAAGAAATACAAATGCTACATAACCTTAGAAAATAAGGATAAATTAAAGGTTCGAGGCTATATCGGAATCTCGCTCTTAGGGCGAACCCAATATTGGCATCGCGTTCATTAAACTATAATACATGCCATACATTAATGTGGTATTGCCCCTAGCGGTTAATACTGCTTTTACCTATTTCGTAACCAGCGAACAACTTTCCCAGCTGCAAATTGGTATTCGAGTTGTTGTTCCGTTCGGGCAAAGAAAGTTATACACTGCTTTGGTGAGCGAATATGATGTGCCCGCCCCACAAGTCTACGAAGCCAAACCCATTCACGATATTTTAGACGAGAGTCCGATTGTTACCAAACCGCAACTGCAACTTTGGCTTTGGATTGCCGATTATTATATGTGTAGTGTTGGCGAGGTTTTTCGTGCAGCCATGCCAAGTGCACTACTTTTAGCCAGCGAAACCATTGTTAGCGCTTTCGATACAAATCCTGATACGAGTGCCCTCGACGATGATGAATACTTGGTTTATGAAGCGATGCAAGTAAAATCTTCGCTAACCATAGCCGAAGTAGAGAAAATTATAGGTAAAAAAGTTTCCTTCAAAAAATTGCAGCGCTTGATTTCCTCTAAAGTAGTGAAGCTAGAAGAAGAGGTAAAAGAAGTGTATAAACCAAAATTAGTGAGTTATATCCGACTTGCGGAAGCTTTTCAAGACAAAGAAGCATTGCCTTTGTTGTTGCAGGAATTATCCCGGGCAGAAAAACAAAAAATGGCCGTACTGGCTTTTTTCGATACCCAGAAAAAAACCGATAAATACATTAGTTACAAAGAGTTTGTGTCGCAAGAACGGGTGTCGCAATCGGCAGTCGACTCATTAATAACCAAAGGTGTTTTTGAAAAGTATTACATTGAAACATCGCGATTATCGGGCAATTTTTCTGAAGGGAGTTCTGCTATTTCACTTTCAGCAGCACAGGCAAAAGCCAAGCAAGAAATTACTGATGCTTGGACGAAAAGCGATACGGTTTTACTCAAAGGCGTAACCGCTTCGGGAAAGACAGAAGTTTACATGTCGATTATTAACGACATGCTCAATACAGAGAATCAAGTGTTGTATTTGCTGCCAGAAATTGCGCTCACGACTCAATTAGTAGGTCGCTTACGTAAGCAGTTTGGGAATAAAGTTGCGGTTTATCATTCCCGATTAAGTATCAACGAGCGCGTCGAGGTTTGGAAGCAAATTTTAGAGCGAAAACCCGAAGCACAAATTGTAATCGGAGCACGATCGGCATTGCTTTTGCCGTTTAGCAATTTGGATTGTATTGTTATTGACGAAGAGCACGAACCCACATTTAAGCAGCAAGATCCGGCGCCGCGTTATCATGCTCGCGATGCCGCTTTAGTTCTGGCGCGATTTGCAGAAGCTAAAGTGTTGTTGGGTTCGGCTACGCCATCTTTAGAAAGTACGTATAATGTAAAAACGACCAAGTACGGATTTGTGGAACTAAACGAGCGTTTCGCATTACAGCCTTTGCCGCAGGTCGAAATTGTAGATTTAAAAGACAAGCAAAAGCGGAAATTAATGACCGGGCATTTCAGCGATACGTTGTTGGAAGCCATTCGCGAAACTTTGGAACAGAAACAACAAATAATATTGTTTCAAAACCGTCGCGGGTACTCGCCAATAACGGAGTGCATTACCTGCGGCCATGTTCCGCATTGCAATCAGTGTGATGTAGCACTCACGTACCACCAATCTAAAAATCAGTTGCGTTGCCATTATTGCGGATTCTCGGTTCCGCAGCCGGTAAGTTGTTACGCGTGTAAGAGTCAGACTTTAATACACAAAGGATTTGGAACGGAGCAAATTCAAAACGAATTGCAAGAGTTGTTTCCAAATATCCGTGTTTTGCGAATGGATCAGGACTCTACTTCCGGGAAGTTTGCCTTTGAGAAGATTATCGATTCGTTTAAAAATCGTGAGGCGGAGATTTTAGTTGGCACGCAAATGGTTGCCAAAGGTCTTGATTTTAGTGCAGTAACCTTGGTTGGGATTATGGACGCCGATTCAATTTTATATCAATCGGATTTCCGTGCTAACGAAAGAACATTTCAGTTGTTTACGCAGGTAGCGGGTAGGGCAGGGCGTAGCACGAACCCGGGCAAAGTGATTTTGCAAACGTATAATCCGTTTCATTTTGTATTGAAAGATTTTATCAATAACGATTATGCGGCTATGGTAGATCGCGAGCTACAAGAACGGCAGCAGTTTTATTATCCTCCGGTATTTAAATTGGCAAAACTAACGTTCAAGAGTAAAAACTTCGAACTTACACAAGTTGCCGGAACTTGGTTTGCAAATGCACTTAAAGAGCATACAGCTGCGCAAGTGTTAGGTCCGATTGAGCCTGCCGTGGGGCGTATTCGCAATGAGTATCTGCAACATTTAATGGTTAAGTATGCGAAGGGCACTGCAGAAAAAGATCTTAAAGCGAAATTGCGAAAAATCCGAAGTAGCTTCGAAGCAATTGCGCAGTTTAAATCTGTGCGTTTGATTGTGAATATCGATTATTACTAGAGTTAAGTTAAACTCAAGGCGCGTTTGAGATCGTCTTTTTTATTCCGCGAAAGCGGTATTTTAATTGCTCCGATCTCGGCATATTTCGAATTAAACTTTTCGACTTTATCGATATTAACGATAAACGATTTGTGTACACGAACAAAGCGCTCGCTGGGCAAATCATTTTCGAACGATTTCATCGTGGAAAGCACTAAATGCGTTTCATCGTCGGTGATCACTTTAATATAGTCGCCGTACGCTTCTACGTATTTAATCCGATTGGTAAAAACTTTGAGTTTTTTGAGTTTGCTTTTAATGAAGATGTGTGTTCCGTCTTCCTCAGGAGCATCTTTAAGTAGCGAATACTGCTGCAAAGCTCGGCGTATTGCCGCATCGAATCGGGCGTTAGTGATGGGTTTTTGCAGGTAATCGGTGGCATCGTAATCAAAAGCTTTAACGGCATAATCGGGTTTGGATGTAATGAAAATGACTTGCGGTTTCTTTTTAAGACCGTCGAGTAAATCAAATCCGTTGATTACAGGCATTTCGATGTCGAGGAAAATGAGATCCACCTCATTATACGACATAAAGTTTTTTGCTTCTATAGCATTAGAGAACTCGCCAACTAATTTTAAATGTAGTGAATTACTAACGTGTTTATTTACTACCATTCGTTGTATGGCGCTGTCATCTACTATAACACAGTTTAATTTCACATTCATATTTGCAATTTATATTTGGGATGGTCTAAAATAGCTACTAATATCTGAATACACTAGCATTTCCAAGAAAAATATTGCAGTTCGTCGATATTTTTTTTGGAATGGATTTCGTTTAAATAAAATGATTACTTTTGCACCCACTTTAACAAAATAATTTATTTGTTTATGAATCAATACGAAACTGTTTTCATCTTGAATCCCGTTTTATCTGAGACCCAGGTAAAGGAAACAGTAAGCAAGTTTGAAGATTTTCTTACGAGCAGAGGTGCAGAGATGGTAGCTAAAGAAGACTGGGGCTTAAAGAAGCTCGCTTATGAAATCCAACACAAGAAAAGTGGTTTTTATCACTTATTTGAGTTCAAAGCACCTGCAGAAGTGTTAATCGCTTTCGAAACTGAATTCAGAAGAGATGAGCGCGTAATGCGTTTCTTGACTGTGAGTTTAGACAAACACGCGATTTCTTGGGCAGAGCGCAGAAGAGAAAAACTAAAAATTGCTAAAGCTTAATCATTATGGCAACATTACAACAATCGGCTTCAGGTAAGAAAGACGGAGATATCCGTTACTTAACCCCGCTAAACATAGAAACAAACAAGACAAAAAAATATTGTCGTTTCAAAAGATCTGGTATCAAATACGTAGATTACAAAGACGCAGATTTCTTGTTGAAATTCGTAAACGAGCAAGGTAAAATTTTACCACGTCGTTTAACTGGAACCTCATTAAAATATCAAAGAAAAGTATCTGTTGCTGTAAAAAGAGCGCGTCACTTAGCGCTTATGCCTTACGTTGCAGATTTATTAAAATAAGAATCAGAAATTATGGAACTTATACTTAAACAAGACGTACCTAATTTAGGTTTTAAAGACGACGTAGTTTCTGTGAAGCCGGGCTACGGCAGAAACTTCCTTATTCCTCAAGGTTTTGCTCAGTTGGCAACTCCTTCTGCTAAGAAAGTTTTGGCTGAAAACCTAAAGCAAAGAGCACACAAAGAAGCTAAAATTGTTGCTGATGCGAAAGAAAAAGCAGAAGCACTTAAAGCTCTTGAAATTAAAATCACTGCAAAAGCAGGAGGTGAGAAGCTTTTTGGTTCAATCACTAACATCGATATCGCTGATGCTCTTGCAAAAAGCGGTCACGAAATCGAAAGAAAATTCATCACTTCAGGTATCGTGAAAAGAACTGGAAAGTACAGCGCTACCGTTCGTTTACACAGAGATGTAGTAGTAGAATTAGCTTACGAGATTGTAGCTGAAAACTAATTTTCAATTATTGAATATATAAAATCCCGTCTCGGCGGGATTTTTTTTTACCATGAAATACCTACGACTTTCCCGACCGCAATTCGAAGAACTTGCCGACGAGTTTGCGAAATTCCTAGCGGTTCAATCAATCGATAAACAACAATGGGACGAAATTAAGGCGAACAACAGCGCCGAAGTCGAGCGCCAACTCGATAATTTTTCCGACTTCATCTGGGACGGTGTACTCAGCAATACCGCATTCCTCGAACATTTCACCAAAAGCATAGTCTTTCTCTTTAAATGTGCCGAAGAAAATATACAAGCTATTGTAATCAAATGCGCCGATCCAAACCTTGATCTTACAACTGTCGAAGGAGTTAACGCTATTTCCGATTCGCTTTTTACCGATTTGTTTGAAATTCAGTCCGGCGCAAAGAACTACACTCCCGATCGAAACACCGCTATTTTTGAAATCATCAAACAAGGTGCCTTTATTTCCGACGGAGAAATGTTCTCGCAAATCGATGCCGTAATTCGGGGATAAAATCTGCTTTTTATTTTTATCTTAGTTGAGTATTAGCACTCAATTGAATGGACATCAAAGAACAGATCACTGCCTTACGAAACGAGCTCGATAAACACAATTATCAATATTACATTTTAGATCAGCCGTTGATTTCAGACACGGAATTCGATCTAAAAATGAAACAACTTCAAAAGTTAGAATCCGATTTTCCCGAATTCGATGATCCTAATTCTCCCTCAAAACGTGTAGGTGGCGGGGTCACAAAGAATTTCGAAACTGTGGTGCATTCCAACCGAATGTACTCACTCGAAAATGGATACAACAGCGAAGAGGTAGTTGACTGGTACAACCGTATTCTTAAAAGTACCGGACGTTCCAATGTAGAACTCGTTTGCGAACTCAAATACGACGGTGCTTCTATAAGTTTGGAATATTTGGATGGTGTTTTTCAACGCGCCATTACTCGAGGCGACGGTTTTCAAGGTGATGACGTTAGCGAGAACATTCGAACCATCAAAACAATTCCTTTGAAATTACATAGCGAGCATTTTAAAGGTTTTAGTGTGTTTCGTGGCGAAGTAATTTTGCCCATTGATGGATTCAATAAGCTAAACGAGATTCAAGAAAGTAAGGGATTGCCGCTGTATGCAAACCCGAGAAATACCGCTTCGGGAACGTTAAAATTGCAGGATAGTACCGAAGTGGCAAAACGTCCGCTGGAGTGTTTAATTTATGGCGGAATTACCGAGCAATTTGCCAAGAAACACAGCGAATTTTTACAACTCGCATCGAATGCTGGTTTTAAAGTTCCGAACAGCTACCGCGTTTGCAGTTCTATTGATGAGGTTTTTGCTTTTCTAAGTGAATGGGACGTAAAGCGACACGAACTTCCGTACGAAACCGACGGTGTTGTGATTAAGGTCAACGAGATTTTCTTACAAGAAGAAATTGGATACACGGCTAAAAATCCGCGCTGGGCACTGGCTTATAAATTTAAGACCGAAACGGCCGTTACGCAATTAAAAAGCGTTTCCTATCAAGTTGGTCGAACCGGCGCCGTCACGCCCGTTGCGAATCTCGAGCCGGTACAACTCGCCGGAACAACAGTTAAACGCGCTTCGCTGCATAACGCCGACCAGATTGAAAAACTAGATTTGCATATCAACGATTACGTTTTTGTTGAAAAAGGTGGCGAAATTATCCCTAAAATAACTGGAGTTGATTTCACCAAACGCAACGAAACGACCGAGAAAATTGTTTTCATTGAGCATTGCCCCGAATGCGGTTCTGCACTTAGCCGAACCGAAGGCGAAGCCCAACATTATTGCACGAACGACAGTAGCTGTCCGCCGCAAATAATCGGAAAAATCGAGCACTTTATTTCGCGGAAGGCCCTCGATATCGATGGACTTGGTGGCGAAACAGCAGCACAGTTGTTTCGTGAAAATCGTATCAAAAATGTGGCAGATCTGTACGATTTAAAACTAGAGGATTTACTGCCACTTGAACGTATGGCCATGAAATCGGCACAAAACTTACTTGCAGGAGTAGAAGCCTCGAAATCGGTTGGTTTTGAACGCGTTTTATTTGGTTTGGGAATCCGACATGTGGGCGAAACGGTGGCAAAGAAATTAGCTCAGCATTTCAAAAACATCGATAACCTGGCTGCGGCAACCGTAGAACAATTACTGGAAATTGATGAAATTGGCGAACGTATCGCAAACAGTGTCGTTAGTTTTTTTAGTACGGAAAGTCAGCGTGAGTTGGTAAACCGTTTGCGCACTGCGGGCTTGCAATTTGAAATTAATCAAGAAGAGCTTTCTTTGCTAAGCGACACGCTAGCAGGGCAGGCTGTGGTTATTTCAGGCGTTTTTAGCACGCACAGCCGCGATGAGTTGAAGTTACTAGTTGAAAAACACGGAGGAAAAATGGTATCTTCTATTTCGGCGAAAACCTCTTTTGTATTGGCTGGTGAGAACATGGGACCGGCTAAACTAGAAAAAGCCAAACAATTGGGCGTGAAGATACTAGACGAACAAACCTTTTTAAATCTAATTAATGAAAATTAAGAGCCCAACCTTGATATTGTATTGGTTATCAAGCATCAGTTTTGTAACCTTTTTTATGTTGGGCTGGGATTATCTGGCACTACTTGCCAAATCTTGCGTAGTCCCTTCTATCGGAATGTACTATTTGAATAGTAGAAACGGCAAATTTAGTTTCCTTCCGATTAGCATTTTCCTGTTATGTTACATAGGCGACGTTGCAGTGCTTATCGACCAGGAGGACTTTTTTATCTATTCCGCTTATGCTTTTTTGATTGTTTATAGTTTGATGCTCATTTATGCTGTGAAAGATCTCAAACATGTTACTTTCAAAAGACGGGATATACCAGTTATACTAGTTGTTACTGGTTCTTTAATATATGTGGTTATTTCTGTTTTAGAGATGCAATTTAGCAATCCAAAAGGGCAGAATTTCCTATATCTCATCTATGCTTTGGTGCTTACTGTTTTATCGATTTTAGTATTTGCAGGTTATACGGCAAAAGGCAGTTTACAGTATTTAAGTTTTGGCTTAGCTACAACCTGCTTCATCTTATCTGATATCTTCTATTCCATTAAGAGCTTTTACGTTTATTCCGATCTACTGCAGTTGTTAACTTTAGCGATGCAAATGCTTTCTTACTTCTTTTTAGCCAAGTATTTCATTATGCGTGAAGCCGAAGAAGCTCGACAGTTGCAAAAGAAGCTATCGGTAGAATAGTTCACGATGTAAAGTCGGAAGCTGAGTTTGTCGAAGGCTGGTTTTAGATGCTAGAGGCGAGAAACGAGTCCCGATAGCTATCGGGATAGACTTTGTGACGTTCACCATTTCACGTATCGTTTCCCCCAACCTAACCAGCAGTTCGTTGGTGCCTGAGCCAGTCGAAGGCGGTGGAACGGAGGTGGCATTGTGTACTTTGTGAAAAACCTTGTGAAACATTGTGCCCCATTTTCCCTTTTTTTTCTCTCTCTCTCTCTCTATTTTTTTTACTTTTTTCCATTTTTTCTATTCTTAACTTGCACCTTCCCCGCGCGAACGGGTGCAGCGATATCCTTTTTGGCGATTTTAATTTCCATCGAACGTTTGCCAAAAAGATAAAGNCAACGCTTCACACGATTATCAGCCTAAAAAATGTCCATTAAGCCTATTTTCTCATTACAAAAATACATACATATTAACACTAGTTAGTCGAAAAAATAAAAATATCCTATGCAATTTTTATGCGCATATATGCGTTATATTTGTNCTCTCTCTCTCTCTCTATTTTTTTTACTTTTTTCCATTTTTTCTATTCTTAACTTGCACCTTCCCCGCGCGAACGGGTGCAGCGATATCCTTTTTGGCGATTTTAATTTCCATCGAACGTTTGCCAAAAAGATAAAGCGGAACACGTGACGGCGTGAACCTCTTTTGCGCAGCGACGACTCGTTTGCCGGCGCGCCCAAATAAAAAAACAGATTTTCTTACAGTTGAATAACCGTTTTCGACGTGTCGTACGAACCTTCCACAAACGTGTAGTCGAGGCGACCCAGTTGCAAACCGTAACAACCCACCTGATTTACAAGTACTTTCTTGCCAATTTTATTGTCGATTACCGTAGGTTTTTCCAAAAAAGTGTGGGTGTGACCGCCGAGAATTAAATCGATATTTTCTGATAGTGCAGCGAGTTTTACATCGGAAATTTTGTTGTCGCGATACGAATATCCGAGGTGCGACAAGCAAATCACCAAATCGCAGTGCTTTTGCTTGAGTTCGGCGGCAATTTCGTTGGCAATACCAACCGGATCGCGGTACACAACGCCTTCGCAATTTCGAGCTTCGACCAAGCCGTTTAAGTCGATTCCTAAGCCGAAGATTCCAATTTTTAATCCGCCTTTATTCACAATTTTGTAGGGTTTCAAAACTTCTTTCAAGCCATCGGATTTGAGGTCGTAATTCGCATTTACAAATGCAAATTTTACGTGTTCTTGATGTTTTAAAAATCCGGAAACACCGTTGTCGAAGTCATGATTTCCAACAGTTGCCACGTCGTAGCCGAGCATCGACATTAACTTGAATTCGAGTTCGCCGCCAAAGAAATTAAAGTAAGGCGTTCCCTGAAAAATGTCGCCGCTATCGAGCAACAATACTTGTTCGTTTTCGCGACGTACTTGCTCGATAACCGCTGCTCGCCGTGCAATTCCGCCTTGTCCGGAGTATTTTGCATCTTCTTTTGGAAACGGATCAATATGGCTGTGAACGTCGTTTGTGTGTAAAATGACCAGCTTTTTTGCTTTACTAGCAGCCGAGAAAGCGAAGGTGGGCTGTAAAAGCAACAACGACGACGCCGAAACCGATTGTGCGATAAAGTGTCTTCTATTCATGATTACGATCTTTTATCGGTTATCAAAACCTCATTAGAAAATTGCACCGTTTTATTCTTTTTAAACGACTGAATTATGGCATCGCGAAGTTTGAGTTGTAAATCGAGCCTTTTTTTAGACTTCTGAAAAAAGGTCATTTTATCGCCGCCGTTTGCTAAATAGTCGGAAGTTAAAACGCGGTATGTTTTGGAATTGTCTAGCGGTTTTCCCTGAATTTTAATGTCGGCTGCCAGCCCTTTTTCATCGATCGTAAAGCTCAAACCGTAGAGCGGATGCGGTTTTTCTTCGACGATCATGTACTGGCAAATTTCGCGTATTTGTCCAGCATCGAGCGTTTCGACCACTGCAGTATTTTCGAACGGCATAATTTTAAAGGCGTTTCGCAGAGTCACATCGCCTTTTGGTAAATTAGACCGAATACCTCCGTGATTGAAAAGTACGAGGTCGATTTTTGTATTGAAGTTGCGTTCACAAATCGGATTGCAAATTTCGTAGCAGCTTTGTGCCAGCCAATTTCCAATATTTGTTTGCCACTTTCCACTAGATTTATCCAAGGCTATTGGGTTGTAACACAAGAGCGTGTCTAATTTTTGATCGAGATTTTTTTTGTAGGGAAGAATGAAGTCGGTTACTTGTTGCGCATTTGGCAGCGAATCTACGAGCTTGATTTCCTTGCCAGATATTGTTGTTACGCTGTGATTTGATTTACAGCCAACAACGAATAGCAACGTTAAGATTGTGATAAGGCTGTACCGCAAAAACGGATACTTTCCTAGATTTACCATCGTTTTCGTAAGTTTTTTAACTTTGTTGCAAAGTAAGATGCTTTTCGTGTAAGAACGTACATTTACGTCGAATTCAATATCAACTAATTGTTAACTTTATTTTCATGACAAATCAATTTATCGGAACAGGCGTTGCCTTGGTTACTCCATTCAAAAGCAATTTAGAGGTCGATTTTGAAGCTTTAACCCGTATTGTCAAGTACGTTTCCGATAATGGCGTCAACTATTTGGTGGTTTTGGGTACCACGGGCGAGCCAGCGACACTTACTTCGACCGAAAAAAAGCAGGTCATTGATTGCATAAAAGCAGCGAACACCAAAAATTTGCCTTTGGTTTTGGGAGTAGGAGGGAACAATACTGCTGCTTTGATTGAAGAGCTTCAAACTGCCGATTTTACTGGATTTTCTGCCATCTTATCTGTGAGTCCGTACTACAACAAACCTTCGCAAGAAGGCATTTACCAGCATTTTGCTGCTTTAGCTCAAGTGAGTCCACTTCCGATTATTTTGTATAATGTTCCCGGTCGAACTGCTAGTAATATGTTGCCAAAAACGGTTGCGCGATTGGCTAATGATTTTTCAAACATTATCGGAATAAAGGAAGCAGCAGGTGATATGGTTCAGGCGCTGGAGTTAATTCGAATTGTTCCCAAAGATTTTTTGGTTATTTCAGGCGATGATATGGTTACCTTACCCATTATTTTAGCAGGTGGGGCAGGAGTTATTTCGGTAATTGGCGAAGGTCTTCCGGCAGCATTCTCTAAAATGGTGCAGCTTGGCTTGGAACGAAAAGTAGATGAAGCCTTTGCTTTGCATTACCAAATTGCACCTGCCATAGATTTGATTTTTGAAGAAGGAAACCCGGCAGGCATTAAAGAAATGCAGGCGCAATTGGGCTTGTGCGAAAATGCGGTACGTATGCCTTTAGTTGCCGCAACCGATTCGTTGAAATCGAAAATAGCTGCTTATTTAAAATCTGTAAACTAATTAAGTAGAAGTGCCGTTTTCCTCACGGTTTTGGGTTGCATGTGCTTACTTAAAATCGATTCGTTTACTATCAATATAAATCACTATTTTTGCACACTTAAATTTTGTGTGTTTACAGTTAGTTTTAAGCCTTATGATGAAAAGATTTTTTGCGTTGTTTTTAGTTTTGATGGTTCTGGCTTCGTGTAGCGAGTATCAAAAAGCGCTAAAAAACGAGGATGTAGCTCAGAAGTACAAGATTGGAGAGAAAATGTACGAGGCTAAAAAATACCAAAAGGCATTACGACTATTTGAACAAATTGCACCCACATATCGTGGAAAACCGCAGGCTGAAAAACTATTTTACATGTATGGAAAATCGTTCTACGCAGAGAAAGAGTTTTACAGTGCAGGTTATCAGTTTGATAATTTTGTGTCGAGTTATCCGCGCTCAGAAAAAATAGAAGAGGCAGCATATTTGGGCGCTATTTCGTATTCAAAGTTGTCGCCACGCTACAGTTTAGATCAAGTAGATACCTACAAGGCTATTGATAAACTACAGAGTTTTATTGATAATTACCCAGATTCCAAATATTTAGCCGAAGCCAACGATGTGGTTAAGCAATTGCGTGAAAAAATTGAAAAGAAGAATTTTGAAATCGCTAAACAGTACAATACAATTAGTGACCATAAATCGGCTTTAGTTGCCTTGGATATTTTCTTAGGAGAATTCCCTGGTACGCCTTTCAAAGAAGAGGCTTTGTATTATCGCTTCGACTCTGCTTATCAATTAGCAATTAACTCGATAGAAAGCAAAAAAGAAGAAAGATTGCTCGCAGCGAAGCAAGCACATGCAACTTTGATTAAATTTGCACCGGAATCTAAATTCAGAAAAAAAGCCGACGAAATGTTGGAACAATTAAATAACGACTTAAAATCTTTTTCGAAATAATAATTATGGATCTAAAGAAAGCCTCCGCACCAGTAAATACGGTAACTTACAACAAAACAGCCATCGAAAAACCAACAGGTAACATTTACGAGGCAATTACCGTAATCGCAAAAAGAGCCAACCAAATCAATGCGGAAATTAAAAAAGAATTAACAGAGAAGTTGGAAGAGTTTGCTACTTACAACGATTCTTTGGAAGAAATTTTCGAAAACAAAGAACAAATCGAAGTATCAAAATATTACGAAAAACTTCCAAAACCTCACGCTTTAGCAGTGCAAGAGTGGATGGAAGATAAAATTTACCACCGCGACGCTAACAAATAGTCTGGATGTCAGTTCTTAACGGACGAAAAGTTTTATTAGCAGTATCGGGCGGGATTGCGGCATACAAAACGGCGCAACTCGTCCGTTTGTTTATTAAAGCGGGCGCTGAAGTTCAAGTTATCTTAACCGAAGCAGCCAAAGACTTTGTTACACCGCTTACGCTATCAACGCTCTCGAAACGAGAAGTATTTTCGCATTTCTACAACGATGATGAAAAGGAAGCCAAATGGAACAATCACGTCGAATTAGCTCTGTGGGCTGATTTAATGCTAATTGCTCCTGCTACCGCAAACACGCTTTCTAAAATGGCGCACGGTGTTTCCGATAACTTGTTGTTAGCTACCTATTTGTCGGCGAAATGTCCGGTGTATTTTGCACCTGCGATGGATTTGGATATGTATAAGCACGAAACTTCAAAAGAGAATTTCGCACGTTTACAATCCTTTGATAATATTATGATTCCAGCTGAATCGGGTGAACTGGCAAGTGGACTGAGTGGCGAAGGGCGTATGGCTGAACCCGAAAATATTATTCGTTTCATAGAGAATCATCTGTTACAACAACTACCACTTCGAGGAAAAAAAGTACTTATAACAGCGGGACCGACCTACGAACCTATAGATCCCGTACGTTTTGTGGGAAATCATTCCACAGGAAAAATGGGATACGACTTGGCCGAAGAAGCGGCACGTAACGGCGCCGAAGTTTTTCTGGTAAGCGGTCCGAGTCATTTGCATCTTCAAAATCCAAACATCCACATCACACGAGTTCAAACCGCTGATCAAATGCATAAAGCGTGTTTAGAAGTATATGCCGAGGTAGATATCGCGATAGCCGCCGCCGCCGTTGCCGATTACAGACCAAAAAATGTTGCCTCAGAGAAAATAAAAAAGAAAGATTCGTGTTTACATTTAGAACTCGAAAAGACTGTAGATATTCTTGCCGATCTCGGTTCTAAGAAAGAAAAGCAGTTTCTGGTCGGTTTTGCGTTGGAAACTGAAAATGAATTTGAAAATGCTTGTTTAAAAATTGAGCGTAAGAATTTAAATTTGATTGTTTTAAATTCGCTCAGAGATGCAGGTGCCGGATTTGGAGTTCCAACAAATAAAGTAACTTTAATCGATGCCCACAAAGCCGCAACCGATTTGCCGTTAATGACTAAAGAAAATGTTGCAGCGGCTATTTTTCAAAGAATTATACAAATGACCCATGCGTAAAATACTGATTCTTCTTACTTCTATTTTCACGACGCTTTCGTTTTCCCAAGAATTGAACTGCGTGGTTCAAGTAAATTCAAATCAGATTACGAAAACCAACCAGCAGATTTTTAAAACTTTAGAAAAATCGCTTACCGAGTTGGTTAATAATACCAAATGGTCTGATTTAGATTTCAAAAAGAAAGAACGCATCGAATGCAGTATGTTTATTACGGTGACTTCCTACAATAACGATCAGTTTGTGGCTTCGCTTCAAATTCAGTCGTCAAGACCTGTTTACAACGCAGGTTATCAAAGTCCCGTTTTCAATTACAACGACAAAGATTTCATCTTTCGATACGTCGAATTTGAAAATTTATTCTACGATCCAAACTCCTTTACCTCAAATTTAGTGGCAGTGATTTCATTCTATGCCAACTATATTATTGGTTTAGATCAAGATACTTTTTCAGAAGCGGGCGGAACCCCGTACTTCGCTGCGGCACAAAACATCGTGAGCTTATCGCAAGGGCAAGGCGGTAAAGGCTGGAACCAAACCGACGGAAATCAAAATCGGTATTTTTTAGCAGCCGATATGCTCTCAAATACATTTCTTCCGCTCAGAACTGCAATCTACAAGTACCACCGTCTCGGTCTCGACCGTATGACCGATAATCTAAAAGATGCAAAAACAGCAGTGAAAAGTGCGATCATGAGCATCGACGAAGTTCACAAAGTTCGTCCAAATGCCTTCTTAACGCGTATTTTCTTTGATGCTAAAGCCGAAGAGATTCAGCAGATTTTCTCGGGCGGTCCGGAAACAAATGCCATCGAATTATCGAACATGTTAAATAAACTGTCGCCCATGAACTCCAGTAAATGGACCTCAGTTAAAATTTAATACCTTTGGGTTCCGATTTATTTATGCCTATATGCTTCGTTCCTTATCGATACAGAATTTTGCTCTTTTACGCCGGATAAATCTCGAATTTACCGCAGGTTTCACCGCTCTTACAGGTGAAACAGGTGCCGGAAAATCTATATTATTAAACGCATTAGGTCTGATACGCGGGGATCGTGCCGATACCACGGCGCTTTACGACAAAGAAGAAAAATGTATCGTTGAAGCCGAATTCGATATAGAGAAATACCAACTTCAGAATTTCTTCGAAACACACGATTTGGATTATGATCCGTTAACCATTGTTCGTAGAGAAATTCTTCCAAACGGAAAATCGCGTGCATTTGTAAACGATGCGCCGGTATTATTGAATACCTTACAACTATTAGCAGCAGAGCTAATCGATATTCACGGTCAACAAGACACGCGAAATCTCAGCGATAAACAGTATCAAATTGCCTTTCTCGATGCATTTGCGCAAACAAACCAACAAGCACAGCTGTTTCAAGTGCAGTTAAAAGAACATCAGAAACTAATCAAAAAAATAACGGAAAAAGAACGCGAACTTTTCGAAGCTCAAAAAGCTAAAGATTACAATACATTTCTTTTTGAAGAATTACAGACGCTCCAACTTCAAGAAGGCGATCAATCCGTTTGGGAAAGTGAACTCAATAAACTTGAAAACGCCGAAACCATAAAAGAAGCATTGGCTTTTTCAAAGTACAGTATCGACGATACCGAATTTTCTATCGCTTCACAACTCAATCAAATTCAAGCGAAACTAAAACGAATCGCCGACTTTCATCCCGACTATCAAGATTTTCACGATCGAATTGCTTCAATGCTCATCGACGTACGCGAGATCGATAAAGAACTTAGTGCACAGATCGATGCGATAGAAGCAAATCCAGCAGAGAAAGAAGCGTTGCAAGAAAAAGTAGATACTTTATATCATCTTTTTAGAAAGCATCAAGTTTCGTCAGATGCCGACTTAATTGCAGTGAGAAACCAACTGGAAGCACAAATTTCCGCGATAGAAAACAATCAAGAAGAACTCGAACTCTGGAGAAAAACGGCTAATGAACAGCGCGCTTCCTTACAAGAAGTTGCGGAAGCACTTAGCAATGCTCGGAAAAAAGCTGCTCCAAAACTCGAAACTGAATTGGCTGTGCTCACAAAAGAACTGGGTATGCCTCATGCAAAATTTGGATTGTCGTTTCAACGAACAGCCGATTTTATAAACACAGGAATCGACGACGTTGAAATCGTCTTTTCTGCTAATCCGGGTACCGATTTGCAACCGCTGAGAAAGTCGGCTTCAGGTGGCGAACTTTCTCGAATCATGTTGGTTATAAAATCCATACTCGCCAAACACAGCAAATTGCCAACACTCATTTTCGACGAAATCGACACCGGAGTATCAGGCGAAATTGCTTACAAAATGTCTGAAATCATGCGTGGAATGGCGTCGGAAATGCAATTATTTGCGATCACACATCTGCCGCAAGTTGCCGCTGCTGCCAACGAACATTTCCGCGTAAGCAAAGCTGTTAACGGAACAGAAACCGAAACAAAAGTTCTCCAACTCAATCTCGAAGAGCGAATTTCCGAAATCGCATCAATGATTTCAGGTTCTACAGCATCTGCGGCAGCTATCGAACACGCACGAAGTTTATTGCACAGAACCTCGTCGTAAACCGAAACGCTCATCTATTTTTAATTCCGATAACTCAGGTTTAATAATATCTTTGTAACATCAAAAACAACTACAATTATGATTATAGCTCCAAGAATGCGCGGCTTTATCTGCTTAACAGCTCATCCAGACGGCAGCAGACAGAACGTTAAAAATCAAATCCACTACGTACAGCAACAACCTGCACTCGATAGCTACAAGAAAGTCTTGGTCATCGGTGCCAGTACTGGCTTTGGCTTGGCTTCACGAATTACTGCCGCTTTCGGTTCCGGCGCAGCAACCATAGGAGTGTTTTTTGAAAAACCGGCATCACCAGGCAAAACAGCTTCGCCCGGTTGGTACAATGCAGCAGCATTTGAAGAAGAAGCCGCTCAAAAAGGACTCTACGCTAAAAGCATCAACGGCGATGCATTTTCGGATGCCATCAAACAACAAACAATCGACTTAATTAAACAAGATCTTGGTCAGGTCGATTGTGTCGTGTATTCTTTGGCTTCACCTGTACGTTTACACCCAAAAACCGGCGTTTTACACCGTTCCGCGTTAAAGCCTATCGGGAAAACATTCACGAATAAAACAGTCGATTTCCACACCGGAGTTGTTTCAACGATAAGTATTGAACCTGCAACCGAAGATGATATTCAAAATACCATTACTGTTATGGGCGGCGAGGACTGGCAAATGTGGATGGATGCACTCCTTGAAGCAGGTGTTCTGGCGGAAAATGCAGTTACGGTGGCCTACAGCTATATTGGCCCAGAAGTAACCGAAGCCGTTTATCGAAAAGGAACTATTGGTCGTGCGAAAGATCATTTGGAAGCTACCGCCGATGTGATAACCGAGCAACTTAAATCGATCAACGGAAAAGCGTACATTTCTGTCAATAAAGCATTGGTAACCCAAGCTAGTAGCGCTATTCCAGTAATTCCGCTGTACATTTCGCTGTTGTACAAACTCATGAAATCTAAAGGAACACACGAGGGCTGCATCGAACAAATGTATCGTTTGTTTAGTGAGCGCTTGGTTAAATCGGGCGAAGTTCCTACCGACACCGAAGGACGTATTCGTATAGACGATTGGGAAATGGATGCCGAAATTCAAGCAGAAATTGCAAAGCTTTGGGAACAATCGGATACCGAGTCGCTCGTAGGCTTCGGAGATTTGGAAGGTTACCGAAACGATTTCTTAAATCTGTTTGGTTTTGGCTATAAAGAAGTCGACTACGACGCTGAAGCCAACGAACTAGTCGATGTACCAAGCATCAAATAAATTAAGTCCCTCTTTGTGAGGGATTTTTTTTGGGCAAGTGCCGGCTATTTAGTGGAAGTTCTTTTTGCCGGCACCCGGCTTTCCGCAGTAGTGCAGTTCGGGCTTAGGCCCTTCTGCAGCTACTTGGCTGCAATCCGTCTTGCGAAAAACGTCCTTACGAAATAGATTTTACTAAGTTCAAAAGACCTGTAACAGCTATTTTGTGAAAATATTGAGTGTTAATTGGGATAATTTTTAGAAAAAACCCAATGTTTACTCTGTCTCGCCGAGTTTTGATATCGGTATTATCTCTACCTTCGCTCTCTAAATAAATTTTTAATTGCATGAAAAAAATTACATTAACAGTATTGTTCTTGTGCGCGTTTGCATGGAGCAGTATAGCCCAAGTTCAAGTTGGCTCGGGTAACATTGAGTCGCAAAACGTTCCCATTGAGCCGTATTACAATTTCAGCTATTCTCAGTCTATCTATTTAGCTTCTGAGATCAATGCAACAGGCCAAATTACAGGGATTCAATACTACTTTTCTGGTACAACAAGTTTAGAAAGTAGTCAAGAATGGGTTGTTTATCTCAAAACATCCGACCGCACTTCTTTTGTCGACGCAACTGATTGGGAAGATATTACAACGTTCACTCAGGTGTATTCAGGAGCCTTTCCAGTAACTGCACCGGGATGGTACACAATCAATTTCGATGTTCCGTTTGATTACAACGGTACCGATAACTTAATCGTTGCTGTGGAGGAAAATCAAGACGATTTCGATGGCTTTAGCGATGATTTTTGGAATTCACCAGTAACAGGAAATCGTTCGATTTATGCGTATTCAGACGACTTAAACATTGATCCCACGAATCCAACAGACGTTCCCGACGGAGCGGATGTTTTTACGGGTGTTGCGGCATTTGTGCCAAACATCATTTTTGAAGGAATTCAGCAAGCATGTGCAACACCAGGAGGTTTAACTGTAAATGGAGTTACGAGTACTTCAGCAACAGTTACATGGAATGCAGGAGATCAATCAAACTGGGAAATATTTGTTGTTCCAGCATCAGAACCAGCTCCTACTGAAGCAGATGCAGGAGTTGCTGTTTCGGGAACGGCACAATATACAGCTTCAAATTTAACAGCAACCACCACATATAACGTTTATGTTCGTGCCGTATGCAGCGGAGGCCTATTAAGTACTTGGTCAAGCGCTGTAACATTCACAACGACAATAGATTGCTCAGCAGCTACAGAAATAGAAGCGTGTGGAGAAGAAGTGTCGTATACTTTAGCAGCCGGAAACGGAACCTTAAATGTGGAAGCATGTGGTTTTGACACACCTGGTCAGGAGAAACTATACGTCTTTACACCTGAAATCACAGGGATTTACGAATTACAAGTTACTGCAGCAACGGGCGGTTACGTAGATTATTTTTTTAAACCTGTAGAAGGAGCTACTTGCGATGCAAACGGGTGGGAATGCATCGACGATATTAATGCAGCAGCTACTGCAGAAATCGGCTTTCTGACTGGAGGAGTTTCGTACTTTATTTTAGTCGATGCTGAATCTATAACAGCAAAATCACAAACATTCAACATCGTTTGCGCGCCTGCTTGTACAGCACCGCAAGCACAGTTTGTTTCAGAAGCTAATTGCGCAGAAAATGAGGAATTCTTCGTTTTTGTTGAAGTTGATTTTCTTGGAACGGCTACCGGTGCAACTGTTACCGATGATCAAGGTTCGCCTGCACAAACAATTATTGGGTTAGGGGAACTAGAGTTTGGTCCATATCCAATCGGAACCGAAGTAATATTTACAGTTGCAAATGATCAAGACGAAACTTGTTTTAATGCTTATGATGCAATTACGGTAGCAAGCTGCCCACCTGCAAATGATGAATGTGAAAATGCAATTTCACTTACTGTTGGCGGTGCTATCGAAGAACAGCCTGTTGACGTTGCGAATGCTGGTGCTACAGATTCAGAGCAAGCTGAACCAACAACTTGTTTCGGTTATGATGGCGGCGATATTTGGTATGTATTAGAAGTTCCTGCATCTGGTTCTGTGACAATCCAAACTGGCAATAGTTCTACTGGCGAAACAGGGATGGATACTGTAATAACTGCGTACACCGGAACATGCGACGCGCTAACTCAAATTTCCTGCGATGATGACGGGGCACCCGGATTTGCGGACACTTATAGTCAAGTAATTTTGACAGGGAGAACTCCTGGAGAGTCAATATATTTGCGTGTTTACGAATACAACAATAATGGAGTAGGTACTTTTTCAATTTCTGCATTTGATGCTTCGCTTTTAAGTGTAGGAGAAGGAAGTATTCAAAAATCGGCAGTGTACCCAAATCCTGTCAAAGATGTATTGAATATTTCAAATCAAGATACCATTTCGAATGTGTCGGTATTTAACCTTCTTGGTCAGCAGGTACTTAGCTTAAATGTCAACAATTCGGAGGCTAAACTCGACTTTTCAGGATTAACGACGGGTACCTATTTGGTAAAAGTTCAGTCAGAAAATGGTTTAGAAACAATTAAAATAGTTAAGAACTAAATATTTTTTATTTTAAGCTTAAGCCTCGAAGTAATTCGAGGCTTTTTTGTTTTATGTTGTTTGTGTTCTAATCAACAAAAGTTAAAAATGCTAGGGATTAACAAAAAAACACTAAATCGTTATATAATGTTTAGCAAAAAATTAAGATTTATTTCTAAATTAGCCGACGATAACTTAATTATTTACTAAATGAAAAAAATTACATTAACCTTATTCCTGCTTTGCTTGGGATTATTTAGTGGTTGGTCGCAATGTATTAATACAACGCAGTTTCCATCTACCACAGTAGTTTCAAACAATTCAGGGTTACCGCAAAATATTACCAATTGCGCTTACACAAGTGAGTATTCGGTAGTTGGCGGTTTAATTGTAGGTTCTAACTACAACTTAAGTGCATTTAATAATAGCAGTCAGGCCCCTGTTTTTTTAACAGTTACCGATGCTGAAGGCAATGTGCTAATTTCTGGTTTTTCTCCACTTTTGCTTGAAGCACTAAACGTTGATGTTATCCAAATTCATTATGCCAATAATGAAAATTGTGAGTCTACAAGTGCTTGTCACACTGGAGTTTTACAAGCAATCGTTGCATGTCCTTTGTTGACAAATCCGATTGTTTCAAATGTGTCGATTTCAACAGCTGATTTAACTTGGACTCCTGGGGAAAACGATCAAACTTGGGAAGTGTTATTGCTTCCAAGTGCTGACCCAGCTCCAACTGCTGACGTTTCTGGCGTTTTCGTTGACGTTGCTGAGTATCAAGAAACAGCTTTAGAGCCATCAAGTTCTTACAGATTTTACGTAAGAGGAAATTGCGGAGATAGTTTTTCAAGCTGGGTGGCAAGTCCAATATTCGTAACACCATGTTTGGCTTTTGATGTTCCATTTGAGGAAAATTTTGACAGCATGCCTGAGGTAGGTTTTGGACTTTATCCAATTTGCTGGAAGGCTGACTCAACTCAGTTTAGCACAACAAATGCTACCACGTACAATACAGCTTTTTCGGGAGCTAATTATTTACGTTGTTCTTGGAATGCAGAAAATGAAGTAATTTGGACTCCAGGTCTTAATCTAGAAGCAAATGTAAGTTACGATTTAAGCTTCTTTGCTCAAGGTGACGGATGGAGCGGATGGGCTATTGATGTACTATGGTCTACGAATACCGATATCGCTGACGCAACAGTTTTCGGAACACCAATAACACTTCCTGGAAACAATGCAATTGCAATTCAGCAGTATGTTTCGGTTAGAAATGCTTTTGTCCCAACTGAAACAGGTGTATACTACTTCGCTATCCGAGTAAATCAGCCTAGTGATACTCCTTGGTATGTAGCATTCGATGATATCAAAGTTGATTTGACGCCATCGTGTGTCCCTCCTTCAGGACTCGCCGTAGCGCCAGGAACTCTTACTGCTAATTCGGCAACAGTAACTTTTGTTGAATCAGATTCGGCACCAAATAATGGTTATCAATACATCCTTTCTTCAACAAATTCTGCACCTGTTGATGGAGATCCAATAACAGGGTCTGTTGGAGATGGAATCACAACTTTTGATCTTGCAGGTTTAGAGCCGGAAACTACGTACTATGTTTTTGTAAGAAGCGCTTGTGGTCCGGATTCATTTAGCGACTGGAGCCAACCTTTTGCATTCACAACTGCATGCGTTGCTATTTCAGAATTTCCCTATGTTGAGAATTTTGACTCTTTAGCTACTGTAGGTACAAATTCGTACCCTACTTGTTGGAGAGAAGAAAATGGTGATTGGACTACAAGTAATGCAACAACTTACAATACTGCATATTCCGGTGCAAACTATGTGCGAAACGCTTGGTCAGCATCGAATGAATTTTTATGGACTAAAGGTTTCCAACTACAAGCGGGAACAAGCTATGATTTTACATTCCAATGTCAGGGTGATGGATATGCTGGTTGGGTAGTTGATGTATTTGTGGGTGCTGAGCAGAACAGTGCAACCGCATCGCAATTTGGTAATACTTATAACGTACCAGGAACAGCTAATGTTGCTTCAATTCAACCATATAACCTAGTTCGCAATACTTTTGTTCCAACTGAGACAGGTGTGTACTTTTTCGGTATTCGTGTAAATCAGCCAAACGGTGCGCCATGGTACGTAGCGTTTGACGATATTACCGTTGAGTTGACCCCTAGTTGCTTCGCGCCATCAGGCTTAGCTGTAGAACAAGGTTCTGTAACATCAAACAGCGCAACAATCGTATTTAATGAACCCGTAACAGTTGCAGCAAATGGATATGAATACTACATTGCCGACAATAATGCTACTCCTGATGATTTTGCTACACCTTCAGGTACAATTCCTGCAGGTGCTACTTCGGTTTCTCTAAGTGATTTAAATGGTTTATCAACCTATTATATATGGATTAGAAGTGTATGTTCAGCTTCTGATACTAGTGGTTGGTCATCATTTGCTAGTTTTACAACGCTATGCTCTGCAACTGAGCTACCATGGACTGAAGGTTTCGAAGGTTTAACTAACGGTACAATTGTACCTTCTTGTTGGTTGGAAGAAAATGGAGATTATTCTATATCAAATGAAACTACATACAATACAGCTTACAGTGGTACATCATACCTTAGAATTCAGTGGAGTGCAACAAATGAGTTCGTTTGGACACCAGGATTTCAATTAACTGCAGGTACTTCTTACGATTTCTCATTCTTCTGTCAAGGTGATGGGTATACTGGTTGGGTAATGGATGCATTTGTGTCACAACAACAAAATAGTGCCAATGCCATTCAATTAGGAGATTCTTATTCACCAGCAGGTGATGACGTATTGGCGATTCAACCTTACGAGCAACTTGTGAGAACATTCACTCCTGAAACAACTGGAATTTACTACTTCGGTATTCGTACTAATCAGCCTTCTTCAGCTCCTTGGTATTCTGCTTTTGATGATTTTTCAGTATCTGAATCTTTAAGTGTGAATAATCCTGCTGAAGGAACACGTTTACAAGTTTATCCAAACCCTGTTAACGACATTCTTTCATTGAAACACAACACCAACATTACTAATGTTGCTGTGTTCAATATCGTTGGTCAGCAAGTACTTTCTCAATCTGCAAACGGAACCGATGTGAAAATAAACATGTCTACTCTTGCCGCAGGTTCATACATCGTAAAAGTTACTGCGGATAACATAACCAAAACTGTAAAAGTTATCAAAAACTAATTTTTGATTTCTTTAAAATCAAATCCCTCAGTTAACGCTGAGGGATTTTTTTTGCACTAAACTCAACGTATCTTTGAACCATGGATATCTTTTTTTCAATTATAGTTCCCGTTTATAACCGTCAAGACGAATTATTCGAGTTTTTAGATAGCATCGCAAAAACCAGTTTTAAGGAACCTTTTGAAGTTCTTGTAATTGACGACGGTTCAAGTGTAGATCTTAGTAACGTGGTTCATCCTTTTCTCGAGAAATTAAATCTCAAGTATGTAAAGAAAGCAAATTCTGGCCCGGGCGATAGCCGAAATTACGGAATGCGGAATGCAACAGGTAATTACTTCTTGATTTTTGATTCAGATTGTATCATTCCAAAGGATTATCTAACTACAGTTTCTAAATCTTTAAAAGAAGAGTACGTCGATTGTTTCGGAGGTCCAGATGATGCTGACCAATCGTTTTCTAAAGTCCAGAAAGCAATCGATTTTGTTATGACTGCTCCCGTTACTACAGGTGGTATCCGCGGTGGGTCCGAGAAGATAATTAAGTTTCAACCTCGAAGTTTTAATATGGGACTTTCGCGGGAAGCATTTCTTGCTACAGACGGTTTTGCTAAAATACATCCAGGTGAAGATCCTGAGCTAGTGTTTCGTCTTTGGAAATTAGGATTTAAAACAAAGCTAATTCCTACGGCAAAAGTTTGTCACAAAAGGCGCGTCGACTTAGATAAATTTCACCTGCAGGTTTCTAAATTCGGAGCTACAAGAGCTATTTTAAATAAGTGGTATCCGGAATACGCAAAACCAACCTTTTGGTTACCAACACTATTCGTTGTTTATACCTGTTTTTCTGTACTAATTTCACTATTAAGTACAATACCTATTTTTTTATTATTTGTTTACTCCTTGCTTGTACTTCTATCCGCTATAATAAAATATCGAAGCCTAGTTATCGGATTCTTAGCTGTAAAAGCTTTATATATTATGATGTTTGGCTATGGAATTCACTTTTTAGAAACAACGTTAATTTTACTGTTTTCAAAGAAAGAACCGCAAGAACTCTTCCCTAAATTATTTTTTAAATGAAAAAAGTTGTGCTAACAGGTGGTATCGGAAGCGGAAAATCGACTGTAGCCAAAATTTTTGAAAGTTTTGGTGTGCCCGTTTTTTATGCCGATCAGGTTGCAAAAGCACAGTATTTCGAACCAAACGTAATTTTAAAGCTCTCGCAAGAAGTCACAGCTCCTATAATAATTGAGGGCAAAGTAGACTTATCTTACCTAAAAAGCCATTTGTTTACAAATCCTATATTGAAAAAACAGGTTGAAGCCGTTATTCATCCTGCAGTTGCAGACCAATACCGATTGTTTTGTGACAGAAACCAATCGGCTTCGTATACAATTAACGAAATGGCTCTTGCATTCGAAAATAATCGGCAAGGTGATTTCGATTATATTATTTCAGTACTTGCAGATGAAGAAACGCGAATTGAACGCGTAATTCGTCGTGATCAAATGTCTCGTCAGGAAATTTTAGACCGAATAGCGCTGCAAACCTCAGACGATATAAGACTTTCTCAAAGCAGCTTTATAATATACAATAATAATCTTACAGAACTTTACGGTCAGATTGAAAAAATACATAAATTCTTACAATTTTCTCAATAAAAGGGCGTTTTGTTAATGTTTGGTTAACGGTTAAAAGGTACAATTGTTAAAATATTAATTTTGCTGTGATGAGTAAGTACTTATTTCGGCTTTTAGTTTTTTTCATGAGTCTGTCAATGATAGGCATCATAATAGTGCAATCGTATCTCATCAACACGTCCTTTCAAAACAACAACGAACAGTTTAAGTATCATGTTAATCAGGTTATTTCTAACGTTGCAGAACACCTTCAACAACAAGAAACCTACAGCATGTTAGCTGAGTACAATCGATTGAAAGACAGTATTGGTACGAGCCCAAAACAGAGCGATTTGCTCAACTTTATTTTGGTCCAACAAAACAAACTTACAAACGAAACTATTGTTTACAGCAACAGTATCGTGGCAGAAGATTATAATTTATCGTTCTTTGACAAAAAACGAGATTCAGTTATGGCAGCTAACTTTATCTCAAAAAGTAAAACACAAGTTTACTCTGGATCTGCTTTAGATAACGCTGATTTTCAGCAAAATGTGTCTCCGTCGTTAACGGTTACAAAAACAGGAAAAATTGATCTTCTTGATAAAGCGCAATACGAAATTTTCTTTAAAGACATTGTCGAAAATAAATCGTTGAGTGACCGTATTTCTGTAGACCGTTTGCGATTAATGCTAAGTAAGGAACTTCGAGATGCAGATGTATTAACTCCTTTTGAGTTTGGAGTTTACGAAAATGGATTGGCGACAAAAATCAAAAGCGAAAACTTCGAGGAAATCAAAGGCGAGACTTTTTCTACGCGAATTTTAACCAATAGTCAAGGCGAAAGTAAGTACAAGTTGATGCTAACTTTTCCTGAAAAGAAGAAATTCCTCTTTTCTGAATTGTTGAACATCACAATTTTGTCGGCCTTATTCACTCTGCTAATTATCATTGCCTACAGCAGCGCCTTAAATCAATTGATTAAGCAAAGACAGATTTCGGAAATAAAAACCGACTTCATCAATAATATGACACACGAATTTAAAACGCCAATCGCAACAATAAACTTGGCACTAGATTCGTTAAAAAATCCAAAGGTAAAGGCTGATGAAGAGAAGATGAGCCGTTACTTGGGTATGATTCGCGAGGAAAATAAACGGATGCACGCACAAGTTGAAAACGTTCTAAGAATTTCAAAATTAGAAAAACGCGAGCTCGACATCTCTAAAGAATCGGTCTCTGTGCACGAGATTTTAGAGGACGCCATGGAGCATGTTCGTTTAATTATTGAAGATCGTGAAGGAAAGGTAAGTTCACATTTCGAAGCACAAAGAGATGTTGCCTTACTAAACGACGTGCATTTTACAAACGTGTTTGTGAATATTCTTGATAATGCGATCAAATATTCTCCGCTGCCGCCAGTAATCGATGTCTTCACTGAAAATCTGAAAGATTTTATTCTTGTGAAAATCACCGATCAAGGTGCAGGAATGAGTAAAGCTTCTCAAAAACGAATCTTCGAAAAGTTCTATCGCGAACATACCGGAGACGTTCATAACGTAAAAGGCCACGGATTAGGCTTAGCCTACGTGAAACGAATTGCCGACGACCATAATGTTAGCATTACAGTCGAAAGTGAAAAAGGAAAAGGAAGTACATTTATTTTAAAAATACCGTTAATAAATTGACGTATGGAAACAGAAAACAAAAAAATATTGCTAGTTGAAGACGATCCAAATTTCGGATCTATTTTGAAAGATTATTTAATCTTAAACGACTTTGATGTAACTCTTGCCAAAAACGGCATGGAAGGTTTCGAAAAGTTTAAGAAAGATACATACGACTTGTGCATTTTAGACGTTATGATGCCTTATAAAGATGGCTACACTTTAGCGAAGGAAATTCGTGAGAAAAATAAAGATGTACCATTGATTTTCTTGACTGCAAAATCGATGAAAGAAGACGTATTAAAAGGATACAAAGTAGGTGCCGACGATTACCTAAACAAGCCGTTTGATTCGGAAGTGCTTCTGATGAAAATCAAAGCAATCATGCAACGTAAATCGTCTGAAGGAAAGGCCGAAGCATTAAAGTTCGAATTCCAAATCGGAAATTTCCATTTGAATGCAAAGCTTCGTTTCTTAACGTACCTAAACGAAGAGCCAATCAAACTTTCGCCTAAAGAAAACGAGCTTCTTAAGTTACTCGCTATTTACGAAAATGATTTAATGCCGCGAGAATTAGCACTTACCAAAATTTGGAGAGACGACAACTACTTCACTTCTAGAAGTATGGACGTTTACATCGCGAAATTGCGTAAGTATCTAAAGTCGGATGAGAATGTTGAAATCCTCAACATCCACGGAGAAGGTTTTAGATTAGTGGTGAAAAATAAAGCGTTGGCATAACAACATCGAAAAATACCAAGAGATTAGCCGTTTTTTTTTAAAAACGGCTTTTTTTGTTTCGAATACTTTACAATTCTTTCAGAAGCACTTCGATATTAGGAAGCTGCTGGATATCCAACCACGTAGCCGACAAGCGGTTTTGAAAATAGGTGAGTTGCCGTTTGGCGAAACGGCGGGTATTCATTTTTATCGCTTCAACGGCGTTTTCCAATGAAATTTCTCCGTCGAAACATTGAAATAATTCTTTGTAACCAACAGTATTTAGAGCGTTTAAGTTTCTGTTTTCGTATAAATCTTTAGCTTCCTCCAACAAACCGTCTGCCATCATAATATCTACGCGCTTGTTGATACGTTCGTAAATTAGAGAACGGTCGGTCCGTAAGCCAAGTAGCTTAGTTTCAAAATTTCTGTACACTTGATTTTGATTTCGCCAAAACGAGTACGGCTTTTCGCTGGCAAGCGACACTTCCAGCGCGCGCAAAATACGTTGCGGATTTTGTAGATCCACTTCGTTATAGTATTCCGAGTCGAGTTGCTGAAGTCGATTTTGAATAGCCGAAAGTCCTTCATTTTGATATAGATCACGTACTTCCGTGCGCACAGCATCGGGAACATCCGGAAATACATCTAAACCTTTGATGAGCGCTTCAATATACAAACCACTGCCACCAACCACAACTGCACTGCCGAATGCCTTTAAAAGTTCGTCGATTTTAACAAGTGCTTCTTTTTCAAAATCCCCAACGCTGTAGTTGTCGAAGATGCTTTTATGTTGAATGAAATGATGCGGTACTGCTGCTAATTCATCGATACTGGGAACTGCTGTGCCGATATACATATCGCGATAAAATTGCCGAGAATCAGCGCTGATAATTTCTGTATGAAGTTGTTTTGCCAATGAAATAGCGAACGCTGTTTTTCCAATGGCTGTCGGACCAACTACAAAATATACGTTTGGTTTCATGAAGGTAAGTCGATAGTTTTTGCAAACTTCTGCCGACGCAAAAAGCGGTGAATTAATAAGACACGTGCTGGTGCGTGAATCAACGGAACGGTATTTTTCTCTATTTTATCCAGATTAGCGATTTGAAAATTCAAATCAAAGAAGCCGTAGCCTAATAACTCGTTGTTTTTCAAACGAATAAAACTTCTTTCGGAATATGTGCGACCTTGCCCAACCACTAAAATATCTCGCTTGTGCAAATTTGCCTTTTCGAGTTCGGCTAATTTTGCATCTTGTTCTTCAGACTGCACAACCTCATTTTCAAACACGATTTTATCGTTTATTACAATTTGAGTTTTGAAATTCAAAAGGTGCGAAAAGTGTGCTCGAACGTATTTATTTGCGTCTGATGCTCCGCTAAAATACTGTGCAGCTTGATTTTGCTTGCGCGAAGAAATGGTATGTACTATTGTTTGATCTTCTATTTTGAACGACCAACTTGCTGGCTGCGATTTTCTTGGTTTGTGCACGTACTTTAAAGTGGTTGTTTCTAGAAATTCCAACAGTTTTAAATCGGCAATCAGTTCAGATCCGGTGCGTTCGTACGTTACTTCGTACGTGTTTTCTCGTAAAAAGTTATTCCAAGGCTCTTTTCCCAAGAAATACTGATTTACTTTCTTGCGAATGTTACTGCTTTTTCCCGCATGAATGATTTGTCCGTTCTTGTCGTGAAAGAAAAATACGCCAACCGCCGACGGACATTTCTGAATGGCATCGAAAATTCGCGGTTCAAGTTCGTTAGTACGTTCGGATTTGATAACCGATTGCAGAATTTCGCGTTCGGTATCGCGTTCGAGCAGGTATCTAAAAAGTTTCAGCGTGGCTAAAGCATCGCCCGACGCCCGGTGTCTGTCGGCGATCGGAATTCCTAAACTTCGTACCAGTTTACCGAGAGAATACGCTTCTTGGTTGGGAAGTAATTTTTGCGCCAATCGCACGGTATCTATCGTTTGTGCGTAAAAATCGTAACCTAATCGAGAAAATTCGTTTCGTATCATCCGATAATCGAATTCGGCGTTGTGCGCCACCAGAAAACAGCCATTGGTTATTTCGATAATCCGTTTGGCAAGTTCATAGAATTTCGGCGCATTTACCAACATGGCATTGTTAATACCCGTAAGTTTCTGAACAAACGGTTGAATCGGTTTTTCGGGATTTACCAAGCTAATGAGATGATCTACAATCTCATTTCCGTCGTATTTGTAGATGGCAATTTCGGTAATTCCCTCTTCATTATACTTTCCACCGGTGGTTTCTACATCTACTATTGCGTACAAATTCTCAAACTTTTATCGGGTTCCAAAAATAGCACTGCCGACACGAATCATAGTGCTGCCGTTTTCAATTGCGATCGGATAATCACCCGACATACCCATAGACAATACGTCAAAATTGTGCACGAGCGCATATTTCTGATATAATCGGTTCAGTCGGTTAAATTCCGCACTGATGATTTCACGATTTTCAGTAAACGAAGCCATTCCCATTAATCCGCGAATGCGAACGAAGTTGCTTTTCGGAAGGTTCAGAATTTCTTCCAATTCAGCTTCGTCTAAACCAAATTTCGTTTCTTCACCAGCAATATACACTTGAAGCAAAATGGCAATCTCGTGTCCTAATTTGCTCGCTTCTTTTTCAATTTCCAAATATAATCGCAACGAATCAACACCGTGAATCAGGGCAACGTGCGGCAAAAGTTGTTTCACTTTATTCCGCTGCAAATGTCCGATCATGTGCCACTCGATATCTTTCGGAAGCTCTTGCGCCTTTTGTGTCAGCTCTTGAACTTTATTTTCTCCAAAAATACGTTGTCCGGCTGCGTACGCTTCTAAAATCAAAGAATTGGGCTTTGTTTTTGAAACAGCCACAAGTGTTACCGATTCAGGTAAATTTTCTTTGATTTTCAGTAAGTTCTCACGTACAGTTGTCATAATTCGTAAATAATTAATCCGCTTCTGAATTTAGGTTCAAAATACGTGCTTTTAGGCGGCATGATAAAGTTATGATCAGCTAATTCTTTGATTTCTGTGATGGAAGACGGATACAACAAAAATCCTACTTCATATTCACCTTCGTCAATCACTTCTTTTATTGTTGTAATCGATTGTTTTCCAGGAATATAGTCAATTCGTTCGTCGTTTCGTAAGTCGCTAATTTTCAATATCGGATTGAGTACATAGCGGTACAAAATATGTGCGTCTAACTTTTCTTCTATGGTTTGAAGATCAAACGGATTTTTGAACTGCAACTTGTAAAACGATTGTTTGAAATACATTCCAAAATGATACTTCTGTTCCGGTTTGTACAGTTCTTTTCCTTTGTTGGTAACCCAGAAGTGTTTTTCGATTTCTCGCAGAAAATCTTCCTCAGTCAAGCCTGCCAAATCTCGGATGATCCTGTTGTATTCAAATATTTTTATGTCTTGTTCGGCAATTAAAAAAGATAAGAATAGGGAAGAGGCCGGCTGTTCGTTGGCATACTGTTTTTCGAGTAAATCGGCAGAGGCAGAACGGTGGTGACCGTCTGCGATGTACAATTTCTTTTGCTTAGCGAAATATTGTTGAATTTCAGCTACAACTTCGGCTTGCGCAATTTTCCAAAGCGTATGTGTATCTTTCTGTGGTGTAGAAAATCGGTAAATTGGTTCAGTACTACTAATTTGTTCCAGTTTTTCGCTAAATGCTGCACTTTGTTCGTACGCAATTAAAACGGGTTCGGTATTAAATCGCGTTTGATGCAAATAATCTTTAAATAATTCGACGCGGTATTGCAAGGTGTCTTCGTGTTGTTTGATGACTCCCGAGCGATAATCTTCCACAGAGCAACCACCCACAATTCCTTGGAATGTGCCGTGTTTCGATTCAATTCGATACAAATAAAATGCAGATTCCGGATCGGTTATTAAAGTACCATCAGCTTTAAAATCGGCGTACTTCTGTGCCACAAGCTTAAAGCGTTTTTCTAAACCAATTTTCTGCTGGTTTACATAAGCCGGATTTAGCACGTGAAGAAACGAATACGGATTAAAATCGAGTTGTGCTGCAAGTTCGGCCGCCGAATAATCGTCGTACGATTTGCAGGTAACTAACGACACTTTGTCGGCACCGGGTCGTGCTACTGCTATGGGTTCGAAGCGTGCCAACGACTATTTTTTGAATTGATCTGCTACTACTTCGGCTTTTTTCGAAGCAGCATAATTATAAAATCCTTCTCCCGATTTAACGCCTAGTTTTCCGGCGCGAACCATGTTTACAAGCAATGGGCAAGGAGCGTACTTCGGATTTTTGAATCCATCGTACATCACATGTAAAATAGCTAAACAAACGTCCAATCCAATGAAATCGGCTAATTGCAGTGGTCCCATCGGATGCGCCATTCCCAATTTCATAACGGTATCAATTTCGCTTACGCCTGCAACACCGTTGTAAAGTGTTTCGATAGATTCGTTAATCATCGGCATCAAAATTCTATTAGCGACAAATCCAGGATAGTCGTTTACTTCTACAGGTGTTTTTCCCAGTTGCTCGGAAAGCGACATAATGGTTTGTGTTGTTGCAGCCGAAGTATTGTAGCCGTTAATGATTTCAACCAACTTCATCAACGGAACCGGATTCATAAAATGCATACCAATAACGCGTTCGGGATTCGAAACTACAGCAGCAATTTGCGTAATCGAAATAGACGAAGTATTGGTAGCCAAAATGCAATTCTCAGAGGCAAACTCGCTCAATTGCCTAAATATCTTCAGCTTTAAATCTAGATTTTCAGTTGCAGCTTCCACAATCAAATCAGACGTTTCCGCGGCAGCTTTTAAATCGGTCGATGGCTGTAAATGAGAAAGTGTCTCAGTTTTGTCGGCTTCAGAAATACTTCCTTTGGCAACCATCCGATCCAGATTCGTTGCAATGGTGTTCATGCCGCGTTCCAAGGCAGCTTCCGAAATATCTACAAGTGTTACGGCAAAGCCTTTTTGAGCGAAGGTGTGTGCAATTCCGTTGCCCATAGTTCCTGCGCCGATTACAGTAATTTTTTTCATTTTATTTAGAATATGATTCAATTATTTGATACGCAATTCGCAATGCTTCCGTTCCATCCGACAAACTCACCACTGGGCGCGTTTGGTTTGTAATGGCATCTGCAAAAGTTTCCAACTCGTCGAGTATGGCGTTATTGGGCTTAACATCGGGATTTTCAAAATAAATTTGCTTTTTCACGCCTTCCGCATTTTGAAGAATCATGTCAAAATCGCCCGGATTTTCAGGCGCATCCTTCATTTTAACTACTTCGCATTTCTTTTCGAGAAAATCAACCGAGATGTAAGCGTCTTTTTGGAAGAACCGACTTTTCCTCATGTTTTTCAACGAAATCCTACTCGCAGTTAAATTTGCTACACAACCGTTTTCAAACTCCAATCGCGCATTCGCAATGTCGGGCGTTTCCGAAATTACACTCACGCCACTAGCATGCACCGCTTTTACTTTCGAATTCACAACGCTTAGAATTACATCGATATCGTGAATCATCAAGTCAAGCACAACAGGTACATCGGTTCCACGCGGATTGAACTCAGCCAATCGATGCGTTTCAATAAACATCGGATTATTGATTTTTTCGCGAACCGCTTGAAAAGCCGGATTAAATCGCTCTACGTGTCCTACTTGGCCGAGTAGCTTCATTTCTTCTGCAATGGCAATAATTTCTTCGGCTTCGGCAACCGTATTGCTAATCGGTTTTTCAATAAAAATATGCTTGCCTGATTTCAAGGCCACTTTGGCACATTTGTAATGCGAAAGGGTAGGGGTTATAATGTCGATTACATCAACGGCATGTAGCAATGTTGCTATGGTATGGAACTGTTTATAGCCAAATTCAGCGGCAATTTTAGCGCCATTTTCCAGATTTTCGTCGTAAAAACCAACGAGTTCGTATTTTTCAGATTGTTGTAAAAGCTTAAGGTGAATTTTACCTAAATGACCCGCACCAAGGACACCAATTTTTAACATAACTCACATTTTCTACAAAAGTAACATTATACCCGTTGTGTTTTTAAATTCGCGTAAAGAAAAGCGCCTTTTTACACCCATTTACGGAGGAATAATTTCATTTTTATACAGTTTCATTTTCTTTTTTTGGGCAATGCGCCGCAACAATCGTGCGCCAAAAACAATTTGTGCAAGCGGCGCCCGCGCTTTTTGCTGCAACTCCTCGCTTCCGATAGCTATCGGAAGCGTGCCTCGTCGCTGTGGGGTTTCCGCGCCAATCGCTATTGCGGATTACGATCCGTCCGTACGGAAAGGTCTTGAATAAGCTAGTTTATAGGTTTAGCACAAATGTTATCGGCTTGAAGCGTTTTGTGTTATGCTCACCGGCGAAACATTCCACCAAATTCTGTGAACTTCTGCGTATTCTGGGCGCTTCAAAAAACATGTTCTTGTGCACGTAGAATCTTTAACCGCAAAGGGCGCAAAGATTCTCGCAAAGTTCGCGAAGCAGTTTTTTTGATGTTAAGATTGAAGTATTAAGATTAGAGTATTAAGTATTAAGATTTTGATGAATTCATCACTTCACATATCGTCGGTGCCTGAGCTAGTCGAAGGCTGGGCGCAAAGACTTT
>NZ_NOXX01000173.1 GCF_002251775.1 Flavobacterium aurantiibacter | reverse complement strand
TATTTTTCTACTTTTAAACAGTTCGATTTAATGGGAAGCTTACAGGAAGCTTACATTTTTATAAACCTGAACTCGTTTTAAAAATTAAAGTCAGAAAATATTTAAACGGTTGAATACAAGGCGCACTTTATTTGGGATACTGTAGTATCGCAAATAAATGCAACGAAGTAAGCAGCCGTTTAAATATTTAGCGACCGCGATTTACACAGATTTACTATTAGTCTAAATATCAATGTATTGTGGAACCGCGATCTGACAAAGATTTTTAATCGAGTTCAGGTTTTACCCTTTTTCTCNGGCGCACTTTATTTGGGATACTGTAGTATCGCAAATAAATGCAACGAAGTAAGCAGCCGTTTAAATATTTAGCGACCGCGATTTACACAGATTTACTATTAGTCTAAATATCAATGTATTGTGGAACCGCGATCTGACAAAGATTTTTAATCGAGTTCAGGTTTTACCCTTTTTCTCGCGTTTTGGTTTCCGTTGCAGTCGTTATTGCGGGGAAGGTGCAAAACGTGTCGTTGCAGGAGCGATATTGTACGTTTTGTGAATCGGATTTGAAATACGCCGTAAACCAGAATTTCATAACTTTAATGACCCAACCAAACCCAAAAACCATGAGTATCGAAAAAGCCTTATCATTTATCCACGAAAACCCCGATTCGGCCGATTTTGTAGGTCCGATTCTCGAAGCACAAATACAAAAAACCGAAGCCTTTCTTAACCTAACGTTTCCGCCCACGTACCGGAAATTTGTTTCCGAACTAGGTTGCGGCGACATACTCGGTTTAGAGCTTTTTGGCATCGTTTCCAACACCGAACTCATGGGAACGGGCATCCCTTGCGTTACGTGGCTTACCACAAACCTCCGCAACGAAGAATTGCCCCAGCATTTCATCCCCATTGCCGACGTTGGCGATGGCCAATACTACGTTATCGACACCCAAAACCACAATCGTTCCCAAACCGACACTTGCCCTGTACTCATTTGGGACCCCGCCACCCTCGAAACCACCCCCGAATTCGAAAATTTTGGCACGTTTTTATGGGAAGTGATTGGCGAGTTGGGGTGAGGGGGAACATTAAGGAAATGGTTTTTAGCGCAATTCAAAGCGAGCTGACAAAATAATAGCTGACGGCATTCAACGACTTCTATCCATTAGTTTTAGTCTATTGAAGGTTGTATCTTCCTTAGATACTTACTGCTTTAAACCAATAGTAAAAAGCTTCTGGGTTGTTCTTTTTTAACTGGTTTAGTCTGTTGTATTCTAGGTCTTCAATTAACCAATCTTTTATTTCTAATGGGTTTTTAAACCTTTCTAAATTTAATTCTTTACTAGATTGTAATAGTTTGGTTAGGTAAGCGACTTTAGCTGCTGCTGTTATTGCTTCATCAATGCTAAATCTGTCAATTGTGAAGTTGGTAAAGTTTTTGATGCCTAATTGTAGCTGACTAAACTCTTCTGATTTTATATTGCGTTCGGCTAATGTATAGCAAGCTTGCCAAGTATCATCTAATACTTCTGTTGCTGTATTGTCTAATTTTCGGAAACCAATTTCTTCTTGCACTACTTTGTTGTAGCTGTTTTTTACCACTGCTAAATCACTTATGTTGTCGAATAGAAATGCAATGTCGTATAATTGTTTTATGATTTCTACCGGGCGGTTTTTGCTATAAAGAATTCCGGTTGTTTTAGGGGCAAATGCTGTTAACTTGTCGCCCAAAATAGCATCAAAGGTTGGCATTGCAATTATGGTATCTTCCCCAGAAGTGGAAATCCAATTGTGTTTTATAGGCAGTTCGCGAATTTGAGGATATGGATTAGGTGTGTAGAGCAGGTCCAATAAAATAGGCTCGATATTACCATCTACAACGCTTTTGTAATAGGTCTTGAAATGTCCTATTGGAGCATCAGGAGTATGTTTACGCTCATTATCATCTTCCCAGTCACTAAATATTTTTTCTTTTACAATTTCTTGAATAGCTGTTTTTATATCTTCTTCCGAATGCTCAGTTATGATATCAATGTCAATTGAAAATCTTTTTGGAACTTCTGTTGCCAATAACAATGCTGTACCACCTTTGAATGTAAAGTTTAACCCTTTTACTTTTAATTGCTCCAACAGTGTGAGTGCCCAAATTACTTTTTCAATTAATTTGGGATCAATGCGTTTTTCTAACTTGTTTCTTAAGCCAAGAATCCAATCGATAGTATGTGTTTCTTTGTTTATCATTTGTATAATATTGGCAAAAATTAATTTATTTTGCCAAATTTGTATTTAATCTTTTTTCTAATTCTACTTCTCTATTTCTCCGCGAAGCATATCGTTTCATTTTGGATTCATTAATTGTAAATTTCTTGTATGCCGATTTAAAAATATAATCTAATTCCCCTTGCTGTGCCGAAAACAGATTTTCATCAATTAACATATCCACTAACAGTTTTTCGAGCGTGGGAAAAACGATTTGATCATCTGTAATTGTTGGTGCTTCCGAATTTAAATGCTTTACAATGATAACCTCATCTTTTGTATTGATGTATCGCTCAAAAAGCACATGATCCGGATTTAAATATACATATTTGAATTCAACACTCAGCAGCGCAAAAACCGATTCAACTGCACTTTTTTCTACTTCAACAACTGTAAATCTTCTAAACGGTTGATGCAACATGAAATCGTTTAGCCACGAAGTGTCCCACACACAATAATCTACAAAAGGGTACTTTCTTCGTATTCTTGAAGCTATTTTTTTCAATTTAGCATCTGCTCTTGGATGAAAAATTGTTCCGGTTTCTAGCGTATAAATTCCTCTGGTTGGTGTACTAAGTATTTTGTTTTTCTTTAAGCGATACAAGTTTGTATTAATGGTATTATTTGTCCAGGTAGGAAAGTCCCTCTGCAGTTCTGCCACAAGCTTATCCCGCGTCATTAATTTAACGTTGCCAAAATAACGCTTAATTTTATCTTCAAGAGCTGTTCTCATTTTATTACTTTGAAAGTTCAAATATACGCGAAAAATCGTTTTGTATAATTTCGGCAAAAAAATTAGTTATTTGCCGCAATTAAGCGTTTCAGGTTTTTAGAATTTGACAAGAAAGATCGCTTAATATTATAAAAGCAAATCCAATCCTTCGAATTCGGTTGTTGTAACACGTTTCCCTGCACCCCCTCCCCCGCGTTAGGTACTGCAGCGGATAGCCCGTAAGAAAATTTGTGCTGCAAAAACACAAACAAACGGGCGACCCAAGAAGCCCGGTTGTGCCGCCGTTTTGCGCATAAATTTTTGCGGACTAGCAGCGAAAGGACCGCCCGCCGCACCGTACCTTTCCACTAAAACGCGGCGGCGGGAACGCCCAAACGAAAAATCCGTGAAAAAAGATGAAGAAATTTAATCGCGGTAATTAATTGATTAATAAGAGTTTATTTGTTTTAAAATCGCGTTGCAAAACCCAATCATTTGTTAAAAATCAAAAAAAGTTTGGTTTTTACATTTACACCCAGCAATTTTACACCCAGAAATAATCGACATGAAAAATCTAACAATGATGTGCTGTTGTATGATGTGGAGTAATCCGCAGAGGTGCACTATGGCATGATTGTAAGATCTCGCATAAACTTAGTTAACCTCTGCCCAACCGCAGAGGTTTTTTTATTCTCGTTGTTCAAAAATCAATTTTTAAAAATGTCAGTTCAATCAAGAAATACCGCGCTAAACTCAATGTCATGTTGCTTCATGATGTGGATGATGTGTTGCACATACATCTGGGTTTACCTGTGTCTTGACAGCTGATAAAGTAGTTCTTTAAAACGTTAAGTCCTTTTGGTAAACCGCTCCAAAAGGACTTTTTTTTTGCCTTCGCATTCATTCAAATTTAGTAATCCATAAAAATTAAAATCATGAGTACAACCCAATTTTCAACCTTGGCATTGCACGCCGGACACGACACCGACAAAACCGCAGGAACACGCGCCGTGCCTATTTACCAAACCACTTCGTACGTGTTTAACAACTCCGACCACGCCGCAAACTTGTTCGGATTAGCCGAAGCCGGTTTTATTTACACCCGCCTCAACAACCCCACAAACGACGTGCTCGAACAGCGTTTAGCCGCGCTCGAAGGCGGAATTGGCGCCGTAGTTACCGCATCCGGAACCGCTGCCATTGCCACAAGCTTGCTCGTGCTGCTGCGCGCCGGCGATCATATCGTGGCCTCAAACAGCCTCTACGGCGGCACCTACAATTTGCTGAGCGTTACCTTGCCGCGTCTGGGCATAACCACCACTTTCGTAGATCCAGAAGATCCGGAGAATTTTACCCGCGCCGCTCAAGAAAATACCCGCGCCTTTTTTGCCGAAAGCCTCGGAAACCCGAAACTCGACGTGCTCGACTTACGCGCCATTGCCGATCGTGCCGCGGCATTTCAAGTTCCGTTTATTGTCGACAATACCGTAGCAACGCCATATTTGCTGAACCCAATTGCGTACGGAGCCAACATCGTGATTCATTCGCTTACCAAATACATTACCGGCAACGGAACTTCGCTGGGTGGCGTGATTATCGATGCCGGAAACTTCGACTGGAGCAACGGCAAATTCCCGGAATTCACCGAGCCTTCGCCGGGTTACCACGGATTAAAATATTACGAGGTATTGGGTGCCGCTTCGTTCATTGCCAAAGTGCGGATTGAAGGTTTGCGCGATTTTGGCGCAGCGCTGAGTCCGTTTAATGCGTTCCAGACGCTACAAGGTTTGGAAACTTTGTCGATACGCATTTTAAAACACAGCGAAAATGCCTTGGCTTTGGCGCAATGGCTCGAACAACAAGAGGCAGTAGCTTGGGTAAATTACCCCGGATTGCAAAGTTCGAAGTACAAAACGCTGGCCGAACAGTACTTGCCAAAAGGCAAAAGCGGTATTTTAACTTTCGGTCTAAAATCGGGCTTTGATGGCGCAAAACGCTTTGTTGATTCGACACGATTGTTTTCGTTACTGGCCAATATTGGCGATACAAAATCGCTCATCATTCACCCAGCCAGCACCACTCACCAGCAACTTTCCGAAGCGCAGCAACGCACAACCGGCGTAACACCCGATTTGATACGCGTTTCGGTTGGTTTGGAAGATCTCGCCGACCTAAAAGCTGATATCGAACAAGCCTTGGTTGCTGCTACGGCGCCTCAAACCGCCCACGTATAAATTCAGCTAATCCATTCATTAGGTTTTGTTTTGTTTGTTTGTGCAACTGTCCTCCCCATTGTGGCGGAGGGCAGTTAAACAAACCAAAACTCGATAGGCAAAACCGCGAAAAGTCTCCTGTGTTTCGATAAAAAATTAGAGTTATGGCACATCTATTTAATATTCCGCTTACCGACCTGCGTTTACAAAACGGCTACACCTACGCCAAGCCCGTGCTTACGTATCAGGTTTTTGGGCAAACTTTAGGAACCGCAGCTGTAGTTGTGGTAAATCATGCCCTTACGGGGAATTCGAACGTAAGCGGTCCGGAGGGTTGGTGGAGTGAGTTGGTAGGTTCGGGAAAGACGATCGACACCGATGTTTTTACCGTGATTGCATTTAATATTCCCGGAAACGGCTACGATAAAAACCCCGCGAATTTAATCTCCGAATACAAGCAATTTACCGTTCGCGACATCGCGCAATTGTTTTGGAATGGTTTGCATGCGCTGGGCATTGAACGCATTTTTGCTGTGATTGGCGGAAGTCTGGGCGGCGCAATTGCATGGGAAATGGCCGTGTTGCAACCGAGATCGATCGGACATTTAATTCCGATTGCTACCGATTGGAAAGCTACCGATTGGGTTATTGCGCAAGTACTTATTCAAGACCAAATTCTAAACAATTCCGACGATCCCATTGCCGATGCGCGCCTGCATGCCATGTTGTTGTACCGTACGCCCGAATCGATAAATCAGCGGTTTGGTAGAACGCGCACCAACGAATCGTCGGTATTTCAAGTCGAGCGTTGGTTGCTCAACCACGGAATTAAATTGAAAAATCGCTTTACGTTATCGGCTTACAAACTCATGAATCATTTGCTAAAGACAAACGACATCACCAAAGAGCGCGCCGATTTCCTTCAGGTTATTCGCAACGTTACTGCTGCCATTCACATTGTGGCGGTTGACACCGATTTGTTTTTTACCGCTGCCGAAAACCGAAAAACCTTTGAAATTCTAAAAACAAAGCGCGAAAACATTTTTTTACATCAGATAAATTCGGTGCACGGTCACGATGCCTTTTTGATTGAAAACGAACAGCTTTCGCAGATTTTAAACCCCATTTTTCACACACAGAAAACCAACACGTATGTCAGTTACAACCATTAATATTTTGCTTTTTGGAATCGGAAATGTGGGAAGCACCTTGCTGAAGCAAATAGAAGAATCGCGCGATTTTATTGCGAAGCAAAACGGCATTGTATTCAACTTTCCGATTATTGCTAATTCCACCGTGGTGTTGTTCCAAAACGCGGATCAGCAACAAGCTTGGGAAACCGATTTTAAACGCTCGTCGATTCCGTATCAATTTCAAGAAATACTCGATTTTCTAAAAAATACGCAACTAGAAAACCTGATAGCCGTTGATGTTACCGCATCCGATGTCATGCTCGGCCGCTATTTGCCTTTGGTGCAACACGGCTGTCATTTGGTTGCGGCGAATAAAAAACCCAATACGGTCGACTTAAATTTTTACAGTCTTTTGCGCAGCGAATTGGTGGTGCAACGGAAGCAATTTTTGTATGAAACCAATGTGGGTGCGGGCTTGCCAATCATTCAGACGCTGCGCAACTTGTATCAAGCCGGCGAACGAATTACGCGCATTCAGGGTGTTTTTTCAGGCTCATTAAGTTATATGTTTAATCGATTTTCGGTAGAGCCATTTCCGTTTTCACAGATTCTAGCCGACGCGGAACGAAACGGATACACCGAACCCGATTCGCGAGACGATTTATCGGGCACCGACGTTGCGCGTAAGCTTCTGATTTTGGCGCGCGAACTCCAGGAACCGTTGGAGTTAGACGACATTTCGATTGAACCTATTTTTGGAGAAACACTAACCCGTTTGCTGCATGAAACCGATTATCGCTCGAATAAGCAGGCTTTAAACCGCTATTTGGAAGAGCGCAAGCAGCAGTTGGATCCCGATGAAGTTTTGCGTTTTGTAGGTGTTTTAGATTTGGAGAAGCGTCGTTTCGAAGTAAAGTTAACAGCTGTAAAGCGACTGTCGGCTTTAGGGCAATTGCGCGGAACCGACAATTTAATTGAAATTTACACCGAATCGTACGGACGCAATCCGCTAGTTGTGCAAGGCGCTGGTGCAGGAAAAGAAGTGACGGCACGCGGTGTTTTAAGCGATTTATTGCAGATTGCGCAATTGGTGAAGCAGCGAGAGGTCGTGCGCATTAGCGAAGTTTCGGGGTAAATACCTGTGCCAGGAATTTCCGATTTGAAAGCTTTCGCTAACTTTACCACATGCGAAAAATCATCCACATTGACATGGATGCGTTCTATGCCTCGGTCGAGCAGCTCGATTTTCCGGACTTGCGCGGAAAGCCTATTGCTGTTGGCGGAAACGAGGTTCGGGGCGTGGTTTCGGCCGCGAGTTACGAAGCGCGAAAATTTGGTGTACGCAGTGCTATTTCGGGCGTTCTGGCCAAGCGCTTGTGTCCGCAGCTAATTTTCGTTCCCTTGCGTTTTGATCGGTATCGCGAAATTTCGGCCAAGATTCGCGAAATCTTTTTCCAATACACCGATTTAGTTGAACCTTTATCGTTAGACGAGGCGTATCTCGACGTTACCCAAAATAAAGTCAACCAAGGTTCGGCTACGTTGTTGGCAACCGAAATTAGGCAACGTATTTTTCAGGAAACCCAGCTCACGGCTTCCGCGGGCATTTCGATCAATAAATTTTTGGCGAAAGTAGCGTCTGATTACAATAAACCCAACGGCCAGTTCACGATTGCACCCGAGCAGGTTGAAACGTTCTTGGAAGAGTTGCCTATTGGGAAGTTTTACGGCGTCGGAAAAGTCACGCGGGATAAGATGTACAGTCATCAGATTTTCACGGGCAAGGATTTGAAGGCTAAGTCGGCCGAATTTTTGGAAACACATTTTGGCAAGCCGGGACTAGACTATTACAAGATTGTTCGCGGTATTCACGAATCGCCCGTAATGCCTGAACGCACGCAGAAATCGGTTGCCACGGAGCACACTTTTGAAACGAACTTAACTTCGGAGTTGTTTATGATCGACAAGTTAGAAGTTATTGCCAAGGAACTGTCAGCACGTTTAAAAAAGCACGATTTAGCGGGCAAGACGGTTACTTTAAAAATCAAATACAGCGACTTTACGTTGCAAACGCGTTCGAAAACGGGAGTGCACTTTTTATCGACGGCCAGCGCCTTGTTTCAGGTGGCGAAAGAGTTGTTGTATCAGGAACGACTGCGCGACTCGGTTCGATTGTTAGGCATTTCGGTAAGCAACTTGAATGTTGATCAGAAGAAGTCGGTTGGGATACAGTTGAAGTTTGATTTTTGAGAAGTGAGAAGCTAGTCCCGATAGCTATCGGGANTTTTCCGTTTTAGTCGACATTCCATTTTTTAACATTTACACCCATTAATCATGAAAAAAATTGCAGTACATATACTATTAACCCGTTGGGTGAAATTAAATTAATTGATTTTTGATGTTATTTATTGGTCTATCAAAGATAAATTTGTTGATATATTGAACCAGAGTTAATGCTGTTTTTTTGGGTGTCGTTTTGGTCTAATGCCGTGAGGTATTCTTGGGTTTTGGCTTCGATATACGCTAAGTGTTTATCTATTTTCTTTTGATTAAAATTAGACTTCTTGCCATT
>NZ_NOXX01000091.1 GCF_002251775.1 Flavobacterium aurantiibacter | reverse complement strand
TGTCCCTGGTTCTTCCGATAGCTATCGGAACTGGAGGTACCACAAAACAAAACGCCTTAACTAATTGTAAGTCAATATGTTAATACGTTTTTCGCGTGTAAAACATTGTGTAAAACAATTTTCGATTTATTTTCATAATTGGTAAATACGATTATACACATTGAAACCTTCTTTCAGGTCATTTCAGCAGTAAAAAATCCACTTTTTTCAAAACCTCAACTTTTTTCATAATATATAACCCGTTGGGTGTAATTAAAAGTGTTGGTTTTTGATGTTGTTGATTGGTCTGTTAAAGATGAATTTATTTATATACTGAATTAGTGTGAGTGTTGTTATTTTTGAGAGTATCCTTGTTTTAAAACCGGTAAAAGTCTTTGCGTAATTATTTCTGATTTTAAATTGGTCACATAATTGCGAGAACAATGTTTCTATTCTNGGCCATCTTGTATTACCTGAATTATTAGCAAGAGTACCGAAACTAACATTTGATATAAGTCGGTCGGGGAGGTTAAAGGGTGCGACATTTTTAAAGCCGGCAGCGCAATAAGGCGCAGGGTTCGTTGATTGTGCAAAACTTGTAATGCTGGTTAAGAACCCAAATGCTAAGAGTATATTTTTTTTCATTTTTTTAAGATTTAATTTTTAAACACTTGTTAATACTTCAAATTTTATGTAATCTTAATTTTTAATTATCTTTTTGGTTACTATTTTATCGCCCGAAAATGCTTGAATGAAGTAAGTTCCCGATGAAAGGTTTTGCAAATTGACATTATTTATATTGGCGTCTTGGTAGTATACCAATCTGCCCTCAATATTGTATATATTAATTCTATCTAATTCTAAACCTGTCTTTGTTTTTATATTTATTATTGATGTAGTTGGATTTGGAAAAACTTCAAACAAATCTTCATGA
>NZ_NOXX01000120.1 GCF_002251775.1 Flavobacterium aurantiibacter | reverse complement strand
AGTCGAAAAATGACTAACTTTAGTTTTTATCGGACAGTAGTGATTTTCTTTATAATATTTTAGCCATTCTGGAAATTTTGAAATGCCTAATTCAGAATAATGTGATTCAGGAATGATAGCAACTAATCTATTGTTAGGTTGTAATCTAACTTTCATTGAGCCATCTAATTCTTTCTTTTTGATAATGAACTTTCCATTATTATCAATCTTAAATGATCTAGCGTAATCTAAAGTCAATCCAGCTTGCGAATCTATGTATATAAAACCAAAATTATGAGAACCAACAGAGTCAGCTTCAAAGGCAACCCATTTGTCTTCACTTTGAACAAATTTTGTATTAAAAACAAGTTTGTCTTGCGCAAAGCAATTTAATGTTGATAGAAAAAGAATAGTTAAAAGTATGTTTTTCATATTAAGCGGTTTTAAAATGGTTGGCAACTAGATAATTAGCAAAATCCCTTCCATTTTCTCAATCTTCAAAAACAAGATTAATCTATTTAAAAACAGCAAATTGCACCAATAAATTTATGCGTATTTTGAATCTGTTAAATCGGACACTTGTTTCGCTTTTAGTCTAGGTTATTAAAAAATTGATCTTTTTTATCCTTTGCTAATTTACGCGTTTCTCCGCTCCCAAAACTACCTATTTATAGGTATTTTTTACTAACGCACGTATTTTTTGCAACGACACGTTTCTGCGCACTTTCCCGCACAAGGGATTGCAACGGAAAGCCGTAACGCGAAAGGGAGATTGAAGCTGGTTTTGGTGCAGCGACTGAAAGAAGCTGTGCAAAAACCGTAGCTGAAACGCCGTTGCGTGTTGCGCCTTGAAGTGAAAAGCCCGACCTGCCGCTGCACGAACTTCCACCAAACACCTGCGGCAGGATGTGCCCAGAAAAATACGATTCATGTAACACGTTCTTTAATGTCAAGGATCTGAAAATGAATGCGTCGCAGGTGGGTGTTGCAAACCCCTGTCCTAGCCTGCCCTTTTTGCCGCGTTGTGGCCGCTATTTTTTTTCATTCCAAGCCCAATTCGCAAGTCGTGTTTGAAATTAGGTGACTATATTTGCGCAGATTTTTTATTGCTATGAGAATTTCCTACAATTGGCTGAAACAATTTTTGAAAACCGACCAAAATCCGGACGAACTCGCCGTAGTGCTCACCGATTTAGGTCTTGAAGTGGAAAGCGTAGAAGCTTTTGAATCGGTTAAAGGCGGACTGAAAGGCGTGGTTGTGGGACATGTACTTACCTGCGAAAAGCACCCCAATGCCGACCGTTTGAAAGTAACTACCGTTGATGTGGGTGAAGCTTCTCCGCTACAAATTGTGTGCGGTGCCAGCAATGTTGCCGCCGGACAAAAAGTTCCTGTAGCCACTATCGGCTCGGTTTTGCATACGCACAGCGGCGAATCGATTACCATTAAAAAAGGAAAAATTAGAGACGTTGAAAGCTTTGGCATGATTTGCGCCGAAGACGAAATTGGCCTCGGCAGCAGTCACGACGGGATTTTAGTGCTCGACAGCAAACTGAAACCCGGAACCGCACTCGCCGCCATCTACAATATTGAAAGCGATTTCATTTTCGAAATCGGATTAACTCCAAACCGCGCCGATGCCATGTCGCACCTCGGCGTAGCTCGCGATTTACGTGCCGGCTTGCTCCAAAAATCGAGCGTTCCGGAATTGCAAACCCCATCGATTTCAAGCTTCCGCGTCGACAAGCGCACACTCAAAATTGATGTAAAAGTAGCCGACAGCAAACTGGTGCCTCGCTATTGCGGCGTTACCATTTCGGGCGTAACCGTAAAAGACTCGCCGACGTGGTTGCAAAACAAACTTAAAGCTATTGGCTTAACGCCGAAAAATAACGTGGTAGACGTTACGAACTACGTATTGCACGAACTCGGACAACCGCTGCACGCCTTCGATACCGCGAAGATAAACGGTCAGAAAATAAACGTTCGAACGGCCACAGCTGGGGAGAAATTACTCACACTCGACGATCAAGAACGCGAGTTGCACGAAGACGATGTGGTAATTGCCGATGCGCAAAATCCGCTTTGCTTGGCAGGTGTTTTTGGTGGAAAAAATTCGGGTGTATCGAACGAAACCACGGCAATTTTCTTGGAAAGTGCGTATTTTAATCCGGTTTCGGTTCGCAAAACAGCCAAACGACACGGTTTGAGCACCGATGCCTCGTTTCGATTTGAACGCGGTATTGATCCGAACATTACAGAATATGCATTAAAACGTGCCGCTTTATTGATTCAAGAAGTGGCTGGTGGCGAAATTACTTCGGATATCATCGACATTCATCCCAAGAAAATCGAGCCGTTTACCGTATTTCTGAACTTACAGAAAGCACAGAAAATCATCGGACAGCAAATTCCTGCCGATACAATTAAGAAAATACTTGCTTCGCTAGATATCAAAATCAATAGCGTAACCGATACCGGTTTGGGATTGTTGATTCCACCGTATCGTGTTGATGTTCAGCGTGAAATAGACGTTATCGAAGAGATACTTCGCGTGTACGGCTACAACAACATTCAGTTTTCAAAGAAATTGAACGCTACTGTTGCGAATTCGCCAAGAACGGAATCGTTTAAATTGGAAAACAGCATCGCCACACAATTGGCTGCCAACGGTTTCTATGAAATGATGGCCAATTCGTTGACATCGCCGGAATATGCTTCGGAAGATGCTGTCAAATTACTGAATCCGCTTAGTTCGGATTTAGCTGTATTGCGCACCAATATGCTCGATTCGGCTTTGGAAGCCGTTGCCTACAACAGCAATCGCAAGAATAAAGATTTGAAGTTTTTCGAATTTGGAAAAGTATATCACACCAATAACGGTGCGTACCACGAAGCCAAAAAACTAACCTTAGTAATAACTGGAAATAGATACGGCGAAAACTGGATTACTCCAGCACAACCGACCTCGTTTTACGAAGTGAAAGCCATTGTAACAAATATTCTCAAACGCTTAGGAATTGATCGTTACGACAATGAGAGTTTCAGTTCGGAATCGATTAGCGAAGGTTTGCGTTTGTTTGATCGCGAAGGTACGTTAGCTAGCATTGGCTTGGTTCACGGAGCATCGTTGAAAAAGCACGGCATCAAACAAGCGGTTTTTTACGCCGAACTCGATTGGGAAGCCGTTTGCAAGCGCGTTACCACGAAGTTAAAGATTACCGACATTCCAAAATTCCCAGAAGTGAGTCGCGATTTGGCACTGCTGCTCGACGAGTCGGTTTCTTTTAACGATTTGGCTCAAGCCGCTAAACAAACCGAGAAAAGTTTGTTGAAGTCGGTTGACTTATTCGACGTTTACGTAGGCGAAAATTTACCTGCTGGCAAAAAATCGTACGCATTGAGCTTTGTTTTGCAAGACAAGGATAAAACGCTGACTGACAGTCAGATTGACAAAGTAATGTCGAAATTAACCGACGTTTTCGCGAAGCAATTCGAGGCTACGTTGCGCTAATCGTGCTGTAACGGCTGTTTTTTAAGGCAAAGTTTCGCTGAGCAGACGCTGCTTTTTCAATTTTTTATGGAAAAGTAGTTAAAAAAGCTAGCCAACTAAACGCCAACACTTTAACATCTGTTTATTTCAACAGCTTCATTTACTTCGCTATTTTTATAAAAACTTTTGAGTATATGAAAATGCCTGTTGTCGATTTAGAAAAATCCTTGAAAGACCTTCGCAAGAAGGAAGCCTTGCATGTTGAAAATACGATCCGTGCGATTTTTGAGAACTTAGATCGCGAACGCGCCGACATTAAAGCGCGTATCGAAAACTCAGATCGCAAATATCAAACTCTCTTTAAGCAAGAAAAATTAGATTTGTCGCGCGTTTATAGTTTGGAGTCTATTCGCGAATTGGCGCTGTCGTACCGTTTACGCTTTTTGCCGTCTTCGCTTTTCATCAGCGGAATTCCGGAAGATACCATAACTAAAGTTCGTGCGCTAGAGAAAGAGCACGATACTACGATTAGCTCGTTTTTTATTTTGGCGCCAGCAAAATCGTTTAAGTTGAAAAGCTACGACGATCCGTTGTTGTTTACGTACATCGGAGATGGTTTGTACTACCTTATCGACAAATGGGGAACCGATTTAAGTGCTGTGCGTAAAATACAAGCCTTTCCGCTTCGAAACCTGAATACGTTTTTGTTTACCTGCGTAGTTGTATCGATTTTACTGACACTTTGCGCACCGATTTCGCGATTGGGGGAAACGGTTCCTATGGCTGGTTTCATTTTGTTTTTGTTCATGTTTAAATCGGTTATTGCCGTGGCGGGTTACTGTTTGTTTATGAACAAACAGAACTTGAGTTCGGTGGTATGGAATTCGGATTATCGAGAAGAATAGCCCTTACTTGTAAACGACCGGTGAACATTGAGCAAACTTGATCTTAGGTTTGATCGGAAAATTATACGTTTTCAAAAATTCAGAAAGCAGTTGCTGAAAGGTAGCTGCTTTTTTTGCGTCTAGATTTTTGAAATCGAATAAGAAGTAATCAACGGTACCGTTTTCATTGAAGTAGATCCGATTGAAACCGCGGGTTTGTTGCTCCCAGCTGAAATCAGATTTGGCTAAAAACGAACCGAACTCGGCCAGCATATTTTGATAAGCTTCCGTAAAACTGCGTTGCTCGTCTTCTGTCTTAAACACCGCCAAATCGAGATTGGTATGAAGTGCACTTTTGTAGCGTGCGTCGAGGTCGCTCACTTTATTGCCTTGTGCTTCGTAGGCGCCAAAACTGCTTACTACTTGCGACAGGCTATGCTGCGACAAGCAAAGAATGCATATTAGAAGTACTTTTCTCATAATCATTTTTTAAAAAGGCAGCTCCTACTCCAACATTGCTGCACGAATCAGCGGGACGGGCGCACTTCCGTACGACAAAAACTGTTCGTGGAATTGCTTTAAATTGAATTTGTTGCCCATTTTCTTACGATACGCTGCACGTAATTCCACGATGTCCGAGAATCCGGTATAGTAGCTGCACAATTGTACTTGCGACAAAGTGGCGCGTTTCCATTTGCCTTCAGCTTCCGCGGTTTGTTGAAAAGCTTCGCGCGTAAGCAAATCGATTACTTGATTTTCCGACCAATTTTTGGTGTGAATTCCCACGTCGATTATTGTATTGCACGTACTGCGTAAATTCCATTTGTAGTACATCAACCACATTTCTGGTGTGGCTTTATAGCCGTTTTCGAGCATCATCAACTCCGTGTAAACCGCCCAACCTTCGATCATAGCGCCGTTGCCAAAAAGCGATTTTACCAAACTTTTCGATTGATTACTATACACCAACTGTGCGTAATGTCCGGGAATGGCTTCGTGGATATTCAAAATTTGTAAAGTGTAATTGTTGTATTCACGCAGGTATGATTCGGCTCGGGCAGCATCCCAACCAGATAAACTTCCGACGTTGTAATACGTATTTCCTTCAATATCGTACGGACCCGGCGATGAAATCGATGCACCAGCCACACCTGCCATATACGCCGGCTCTTTTCGCACAACTAGCGGTTTGGTAGAGTCGATATAAATGAGCTGCTTTTCGCGAACAAATCGTTCTAATTCTGGAATTTGCTTCTCAATAGCCGATTGAAATTCTTGTGGTTTTACATGATCGAGCGAAAGTACATCAATAACTTTTCGAATGACCAAAAGTTCATCGGTTGGCATTACTTCGTTTTTCATGTACTTTGGCCAAAGCTCTTTTGCAAGGTTATACATGCGCGCGTGCAATGAATCCTTATGTTTAAGTGCTCGTTCGTAAATTTCTTTAGATGAGAATGTTGAATTAATTTCTAAATCAAATTTCTTTGCGTATAAATCGGTTCCTAAACGAAAGCTTCTAAAAGGTCCGTTGCGTTTGCTTTCTAAAAATTGTACGTAAGAGGTAACTGCTTCTTCAGCGGCTTCACAGGCTTTTAAATACTTGTCTTTTTGATTTTTTGACAGTGTCGAATTCTTGAAAAGCTCCGGCAAATCCGTTGTAAATACCGACTTAGCCGCGTCGTTTTGCGCAATAGCTAATTCGAGGTGTTCTTTGGTTACTTGTTTGAGATTTTCGCGTGCTGCAGCATAATACTCAGGAACAAACTGCAAACGATATGCGAGTTCATTAATTTTCTTCGTGTTTTTAGCATCTACAGTAGTGAGAATTTCTGAAAACTGTCCGCAGGCGTTGTATTCGGCCGGATTCCATTGCCAAGACTTGAGTTCTTTCACAGAAAATTCGATTTGTGCCAGCAGATTTTTCAGCAATTCACAATCGATTTTATTCAAAGTACTCAAATCGTTTGTATCGAAATCTTGTAATTTTTCACGTTGATTTTCAACGAATTCCAACATTTTAGCTCGAGATTCGGCGTTCGGAACTACCAGTAAACTGTCGTAAGCATGATTTCCGTTCGCCACAGCAGCTTCCGGATTTAACTTCCAGTAGGCATCAATAAAACTGTTTTTGTAGGAATCAAATTCGGTATCTCCCGGACGATCTTTTAAACACGAAACCAATAGTAATGCTGAAAAAAGTAGCAGATATTTGCGCATGAAAAAATGTTTGTTCTTGTAAATTTATCAAATTTAAATGAAATACTTACGTGCATACTTTTTGAGCTTTATTATAGTTTTAAGAAAGTATGACATCCTTACTTTTATCTTGCAACAAAAATTGAGCGTATGAGTGCTATCAAAATTTTATGGGTTGACGACGAGATTGATCTTCTTAAACCTCACATCATGTTTTTAGAAAAAAAGAACTATCAGGTAACCACCTGCAACAACGGTAGAGACGCCGTTGAGCTCTTTGAAAGTGGCGATTTTGACATCGTTTTTTTGGATGAAAACATGCCCGGTATGAATGGCTTGGAAACGCTCGCCGAAATGAAAGAAAAGAAATCGGCAGTGCCTGTAATCATGATTACCAAAAGTGAAGAAGAGTACATCATGGAAGAAGCTATTGGTTCGAAAATTGCCGATTATTTAATCAAACCCGTAAATCCGAATCAGATTTTATTGAGTTTGAAGAAGAATTTAGATCACTCGCGTCTCGTTTCTGAAAAAGCCACTCTCGATTATCAGAAAGAGTTTCGAAAGATATCTATGGAACTCATGCAGGTAAATACGTTTGAAGATTGGACCGACCTTTACAAGAAGTTATTGTTCTGGGAATTAGAGTTGGAAAATATTGAAGATCAGGCGATGATTCAAATTTTGGAATCGCAGAAAGCAGAAGCCAATTCGCAATTCGGAAAGTTTATTGAGCGCAATTACGCCGAATGGATGCAGCCCAAAGCGGCCCGTCCGGTTTTATCGCATACCTTGTTTCGCGAATTAGTTGTTCCGGAAATCAAAAAGAAAGAAGCACCTATATTGTTTGTGGTGATTGATAATTTGCGATACGACCAGTGGAAAGCCTTTGAATCGACCGTTGGGAATCATTACAAATTGGAGAAAGAAGTGCCGTATTTCGCCATTTTACCTACAGCCACGCAATACGCGCGCAACGCCATTTTTAGTGGATTACTTCCCGTAGAAATGGAAAAGCAATTTCCGCAATATTGGAAAAACGATATTGATGAAGGAGGAAAAAACTTGTATGAAGCAGAGTTTTTAACGGAACAAATTCGTCGTTTGGGTTTGAATATTAAACAAGAGTATTTCAAGATTACGAATTTAGTTTCGGGTAAGAAATTGGTAGACAGCTTTAAGAGTTTGAAAGGTCACGATTTGGTGACGGTTGTTTACAACTTTGTAGATATGCTTTCGCATGCAAAAACCGAAATGGACGTGGTTAAAGAACTTGCCGGAGATGATAAGGCCTACCGTTCGTTAACTCAAAGTTGGTTCAAGAACTCGCCGCTGTTGGAAATCATTCAACAGGCACAAAAGCTTGGTTTTAAACTGATTATCACTACGGATCACGGTACAATTAACGTTAAGAATCCTTCGAAAGTGATTGGTGATAAAAATACGTCGCTGAACTTGCGTTATAAAACGGGTAAGAGTTTAACGTATGAGGAAAAGGATGTGTATGTGGTGAAAGATCCGAAATCTGTTGGCTTACCCACGATTAACATGTCGAGTTCATACATTTTTGCAAAAAACGATTTGTTCTTAGCGTATGTGAATAACTTCAATCATTACGTGAGTTACTACCGGAATTCGTACCAACACGGCGGAATTTCGTTGGAGGAAATGATTGTTCCTTTTCTCGTTTTCAATCCAAAGAATTAATGGAACTGACTTTTTCTTTAGACGATTTGCCTGCGGCGGCGAGCTTTATTCTGGCAAACGCCCAGCATCGTATTTTACTTTTTGACGCCGAAATGGGTGTTGGAAAAACTACCTTGATTCGCGAACTCGTTTTTCAATTGGGTGGCGGTCGCGTGGGAGGAAGTCCGACGTTTTCTATTGTAAATGAATACGAGATTGCGAACGGAGCTGCCGCGTATCATTTCGATTTGTATCGCTTAAAATCGGAAGCCGAAGCGCTTGATTTTGGTATTGAAGAGTATTTTTACAGCGGATCATACTGCTTTATTGAATGGCCGGATAAAACGCCGAATTTAATTCCGAATTCCAATACGTTGATTTCGATTGAATTATTGGAAAATGGCGATCGGAAGCTTCAAATTAGGAATTAAAAAAATGTAAACATTCGTTAAAAACATCTATCGGATTGTTTAATTTAGGGCGGCCTAAGCAAATGCACTATGTCGATTACACCTTTTACGCACCAACAGCTGCTTCCGCAAGAAGAAAAGCTCGAAATAAGCAAGCAAAAAAGCGAATTGTTTATTGGAATTCCGAAGGAAACGCGTTTTCAAGAACGTCGGATTTGCTTGACACCTGATGCTGTAAATTCGTTGGTTTCGCACGGACATCGCGTTATTTTGGAAGCGGGCGCTGGTTTGCATTCGTCGTACAGCGATAAAGAATATTCGGACGCTGGCGCGGAAATCACGCACGATACCAAGAAAGTGTTTTCGTGCCCGATGATTTTAAAAGTCGAACCGCCAAGCATCGAAGAAATTGAAATGATGAAACCCGACAGCTTGTTGATATCGGCTGTACAACTAAAAACACGTCGGAAAGAGCATTTCGAAGCCTTACAAAAGAAAAAGATTACCGCTCTTGCTTTCGAATTCATTAAAGATTCGGATGGTTCGTATCCGGCAGTTAAGTCGTTAAGCGAAATTGCGGGAACAGCTTCAGTATTGATTGCCGCAGAACTAATGATCAACGATACTTTAGGGAAAGGGTTGTTGTTTGGCAATATTACAGGCGTTCCACCAACGGATGTGGTTATAATTGGTGCCGGAACGGTGGGCGAATTTGCCGCAAAAACGGCCACTGGCTTAGGTGCCAATGTAAAAGTATTCGACAATTCGATTACCAAATTACGCCGATTACAGAACAATTTAAACGTTCCGATTTTTACCTCGACCATACAACCTAAAGCACTTTTAAAAGCCTTACGCCGCACGGATGTTGCCATTGGAGCCATGCGCGGTAAAGACCGTTGTCCGGTTGTTGTTACCGAAACCATGGTTGAACACATGAAAAAAGGCGCCGTGATCGTTGATGTGAGCATAGACACCGGTGGATGTTTTGAGACTTCGGAAATAACTTCGCACGAAAAACCCACTTTTGTCAAGTACGATGTTATTCACTATTGTGTTCCCAATATTCCGTCGCGATACAGTAAAACAGCATCGTTATCGATTAGCAATATACTTACGCCCTATTTACTTCAGATTGCGGAAGATGGCGGTATTGAAGCGGCAATTCGTTGCGATCAAGGATTGAAACACGGCGTGTACCTATATCACGGAATTTTTACAAATAAAACCGTTGCCGATTGGTTTAGTTTTGCGTACAGCGACATTAATTTGATTGTGTTTTAAGTTCTGAATTTGAATTGATTAAATACGATTTATTGAATATTTTATTTAATGGATTTCTAGTTATTTTACTTGCTCGGAAATGCTTGCAATGGCATTGTTAAATTGTACAAAAAGCTGCACGAGGCACGTATTTATTTAAGCTATTTTTGCAAAAAATATCAGCATGAAGTTTTACCAACGTTTAGCCTATTATTTATTTGGATGTACAATCGGCGCCATTTTTGTGTATTACATGATTGGCGGGAAAGATGTGGGTTGTTCGTATTTTCCGAATGCGCGTGTTTTGAAGGACATTCGTCGTAAGCCAGCTGTTTATAGCGATTCGGCTCGTATGCTGATGCAAGTTTTAAAAATTGATACGGCAGATGTTCGGAAAATCATGACGTATGGCGACGTTGATTTTGGCCGTAGTAACAAACCTACTCAGGGCGGAAAACTCTACATAGTTGAAGGTCGAAACAAGCAAAACGAACCGATTGAAGTTGCGGTGGTGAACGGATCGGAAAAAGTTCTGATAAAATCGTTTACTAAATTGAAGTAAAGTTCCTTTTCGTGCGGACGTAATTTCGTGCACTTATTTGCGTGAGGGATTGCAGCGGCATCCCCCAATGGCAATTGGGGATAGAGCGGAAAGCCCGACGGCGCCCTTACGGTATTGGCTAAGACAGTTGCGCCGGCACGCCCAAAACCGAAAAAAGCCTCAAATAAAAAGTATTTGAACGATTGTTAAAGTAGTTTATTCGCTGCTGAAATCCCGTATTTTTGAACGAAACAGTATTTACGGTATGCCTAAGCGAACATCGATAAAAGACGTGACGGATCTGGAAGATTTAAACGATTTGAATGAAATTGTGCACGACAAACGCGTGAACAAGCGCGATAATTCGAAAAAAGAGCGTCGTAACCGTCATTATGTCAAGGTTTTAATAAAATCGCAATTGCGAAATCCGGAAACCGACAATTCGTACGGCGAACGCCTTCCCTAGTCTATGAACCTGACTTCGATTAAAAATCTTTGTCAGAACGCTTGAAATGAAAAGATTGTGCAATCAAATTGCAACCGAAATGAACAACTTCCAGGCTAAACAGATTAACGGCTGCTTACTTCGTTTGATTTTTTTGCGATACTATAGTATCCCAATAAAAATCTACCTGTTATACCAATTGGATCTATAAAACAGCCTATTNTCAAGGGAACTTACCGCCATTTTAACCTTGCATTGGGCATTTTTCAAGTTGCGTTTGTGCCTGAGCTTGTTGAAGGCTGGTGCGATTTTTTGGTGGCTTGATACGTTCTGTGTTTTCCTCAACGGTACCCTATTGCGCAAAATTCTGTGAGGTTCAGTGTTTTCCGTGCGCTTAAAAAGCTGTTACGTGAGTTTATCGAAGGCTGGTGTAAAGACTTTTAAGTATTAAGATTGGAGTATTAAGGCTTCGATGAATTCACCCTTTTACGAATCATGTACCCAGCTTAACC
>NZ_NOXX01000174.1 GCF_002251775.1 Flavobacterium aurantiibacter | reverse complement strand
AAATATGCCTTATTTCAAATTGCTAACATAGGAGGATGCCGCTGCGGTCACTCACGCAGAAAAATCGTTCCCAAATCCAAAAAAAAAGCTGCATCATTACAATGCAGCTTTTATAAATCTTGAACTTTTATATTTATCCTTTCAAGGCCTCTGCACCACCAACAATTTCTAAGATCTCGTTGGTAATTGCTGCCTGACGCGCTTTGTTGTAGGTTAACTTTAATTGGTTTCGAAGTTCGGTAGCATTATCGGTTGCTTTGTGCATAGCAGTCATACGCGCGCCGTGCTCCGCAGCAAACGAATCGCGAACCGCTTTGTACAATTGTGTCTTCAAACTCTTCGGAATCAAGGTTTCGATGATGCTCTCTTTCTCGGGTTCGAACAAATAATCAACAGAATTGTTCTGTTTTGCACCAGAAGAAACCAGTGGCAAAAACTGCTCCGTGCGCACAATTTGCGTAGCTGCATTTTTAAATTGGTTGTACACCAACTCCACGCGATCGTACTCACCCGCAGCATAAACAGCCATAATTTCTTCGGCAATCTGTGCTACATTGTCAAATGTCAGCTGGTCAAAAACTTGGCTTTTGTTTGCAACAACCGAATTGGTTTTCGACAACACATCGTTTCCTTTCTTGCCAATAGCAAAAACAGCCACTTTCTTACCGCTGTAAAAGTCGATACGGTTCTTTACTTCTTTAATAACGTTGGTATTAAAGGCGCCGCACAAACCTCTGTTCGATGTAATAGCAACTACCAACACGCGTTTTACTTCGCGTTGCGCAGTGTAAACACCACTATCGCCATCTTCGATACTCGACGAGAGGTTCTGCAACAACTCCGTTAGCTTTTCAGCATACGGACGCATAGCCGTAATCGCATCTTGCGCTTTCTTAAGCTTTGCCGCAGAAACCATCTTCATCGCCGATGTAATTTGCATCGTCGACGAGACCGAGGTTATCCTGTTGCGTATTTCTTTAAGATTTGCCATTTAGAATTGTTCGTTTTACCGGTTATCTTAGTTATACTTTGCAGCGATTTCTTTAGCAGCAGCTTCCAAAACATCGGTAATGCTGTCGTCTAATTTACCCGCTTTCAAAGCATCTAGAGTAGCGCGGTGCTTGTTATTCAAATAGTCTAAGTAATCTTTTTCAAACTCTTTTACTTTGTTCACAGGAACGTTTCTCAACAAGTTTTTAGAACCTGCGTAGATAATAGCCACCTGATCTTCAACTGTAAACGGACTGTTCAAACCTTGCTTCAAGATCTCAACGTTTCTGCGTCCTTTTTCGATTACGTTTAAAGTTACTGCATCCAAATCGGAACCGAATTTCGCGAAAGCTTCCAATTCACGGAATTGCGCTTGATCCAGCTTTAACGTACCCGATACTTTCTTCATCGATTTGATCTGAGCGTTACCACCTACACGTGATACCGAAATACCTACGTTGATAGCCGGACGAACACCCGAGTTAAATAAATCTGATTCCAAGAAAATCTGACCGTCGGTAATCGAAATTACGTTGGTTGGGATGTACGCCGAAACGTCGCCTGCTTGTGTTTCAATAATTGGTAAAGCCGTTAACGAACCACCGCCTTTCACGATTGGCTTCAGTGATTCTGGCAAATCGTTCATGTTTTTTGCAATCGAATCGTCGGCAATTACTTTCGCTGCACGCTCTAACAAACGTGAGTGCAAGTAGAAAACGTCTCCTGGGTACGCCTCACGTCCTGGTGGACGTCTTAGCAAAAGAGATACCTCACGATACGCAACCGCTTGTTTTGACAAATCGTCGTACACAATTAATGCCGGACGACCCGTGTCGCGGAAATACTCGCCAATAGCAGCACCCGCAAAAGGTGCATACACTTGCATTGGCGCTGGATCAGAAGCATTAGCCGCCACGATAATCGTGTAAGCCATTGCACCCTTTTCTTCTAAGGTTTTTGCAATACCTGCAACGGTCGAAGCTTTCTGACCTACAGCAACGTAGATACAAAATACAGGTTGTCCTGCATCGTAGAATTCTTTTTGATTCAAGATGGTATCGATACAAACAGTCGACTTACCTGTTTGACGGTCGCCAATAACCAACTCACGCTGACCACGACCTACTGGAATCATCGCATCAACAGCTTTGATACCTGTTTGTAACGGCTCGGTAACCGGCTGACGGAAAATTACACCTGGTGCTTTACGCTCAAGTGGCATTTCGTACAAATCTCCACCAATTGGTCCTTTACCATCGATTGGTTGTCCGAGTGTATTCACCACACGCCCAACCATTTCTTCACCTACGCGAAGCGAAGCAATTCTCTGAGTTCTCTTTACAGTAGAACCTTCTTTAATACCAGTTGAAGGACCCAAAAGTACCACCCCAACGTTATCTTCCTCTAGGTTAAGTACGATGGCCTCGAGACCGTTTTCGAACTGTACTAATTCGCCGTATTGCGCATTAGACAACCCGTAAACACGGGCAATACCGTCTCCTACTTCAAGTACAGACCCTACTTCTTCCAAAGTAGCACCTGATTCGAAGCCTTCAACTTGTTTTCTTAGAATTGCTGATATTTCAGCAGCATTAATTTCTGCCATAACTTATTATTGAATAATTAGTTGCTAAGTTCTCTTTTTAAATTTTGAATGCGTTGTGCAACAGAAGCGTTGAACTGCTTGTCGCCTATGCGTAAGATGAAACCTCCGATAATGGAAGGATCTACGATATTTTTTAGGGTTACTTTTGACGAAGTAAGTGCTTTCACACTATTTAAAACAGCTGTTTCTAGGGCTGCATCGAGCGGTTGCGCTGTTGTTACCACTGCTGTTTCGATACCATTTCTTTGATCGTTAAGCTGTAAATACGCTGTTGCGATATCTCCCAAAATTGCAAAACGCTTATTTTCGAGAAGTAATCGGAAAACGTTCTTGGTGGTAGCGCTCGTATTCGAAAAGATTGCCTCGAGCGCACTTAACTTATTTGCGCCTGGAAGCACCGGATTGGTTAAGAAATTCGAAAGCTCAGCGTTTGCATGTAAGGTATCTGCAATAGATTGCATGTCGACCGCAACTGCGTCGGCTTCGTTCTTATCTAATGCAATAGCTAGAATTGCCTTAGCGTATCTTAAACCTGCTCTTGATACAGACATTATTAGTTAGCTTTTACTTCAGTTAGTAATTTCTCGATAAGCTTTGTTTGTGCTGCTTTATCGGTAAGTTCTTGCTTCACCAATTTTTCAGCAATTTCGATAGACAAAGCTGAAACTTGATTTTTAAGCTCGGCCATAGCGGCATTTTTCTCAGCAGCGATAGCAGCTTTCGCTTGTTCGATCATGCGAGCACCTTCTGCTTGAGCGTCTTGTTTTGAATCAGCGATCATTTTATCGCGCATTTCACGAGCTTCTTTCAAAAGAGCGTCGCGCTCGATGCGTGCTTCTTGCAGGATAAGCTCGTTATCGGCTTGCAACAACTGCATTTCTTTACGAGCATTTTCTGCTGATTGCAATGCATTTTTAATACCTTCTTCACGCTCATTTACCGCATCTAGAATGGGTTTCCAAGCGAATTTCTTTAGCAGTAAGACTAAACAAACAAAAATTACGGTTTGAAGGATAAATAAGCCTAATGAAAACTGACCTAATAATTGTTCCATTTATGTTTTGTTTTTATTTAATTTTTAATTGAAAGCAGTCAATAAAACCAACCGTTTGATTGACTGCCTACTTTTACTATTTCCCTACGAAGAACGCAGCGAAACCAATACCTTCAATCAAAGCAGCAGCAATAAGCATAGCTGTTTGGATTTTTCCAGAAGCTTCAGGCTGACGAGCGATAGCATCCATAGCTGACCCACCAATTTTACCGATACCTAAACCAGCACCGATTACAATTAAACCTGCTCCTACTAAATTTGGAATTGTCATAATGTATATATATTAATTAAACATTCAAAAAATTAATGATGCCCATCTTCGTGATGGTGTTCTTCGTTAGCTGAACCAAAATAAAGGGCGGTCAACATAGTGAAAATGTATGCTTGCAAACCTGCTACCAAAATTTCAAGTATCGAAAGCGCAAAAGCTAGGACAAATGACAAACCACTTCCCACCACATTATTAAAAGTATACATCATACCAATAATGCTCATAAGTACTACGTGTCCAGCTAACATGTTTGCATAAAGACGAACTGTTAGAGAAAATGGCTTAATAAAAGTTCCTAGTAATTCAATTGGCGCAAGTATTAATTTCATTGGCGCAGGAACTCCTGGCATCCAAAAAATGTGCCCCCAATAGTTTTTATTTGCAGTGAATGTAGTAATGACGTAAGTTAGAATCGCTAAAGCCGCTGTAATTGCAATGTTATTAGTAACATTCACCCCTAGCGGTGTCAATCCAAAAAGGTTGAGAAACCAAATAAAGAAAAACACAGTTAACAAGTGGCTCATATATTTCTTGTAGTGCTTTTCTCCAATATTTGGAATGGCAATATCATCTCGAATAAACAAAACAATTGGCTCAAAAAATCGACCAACTCCCGTAGCAACACCATTATTCTTCTTGTATGATTTAGCCAGGCGTACGAAAATGAAAAACATTAGCGCAGAAGCGACCAAAACCATAAAAATATTCTTGGTAATAGATAAGTCAAGAGGCTGAATATTCTCTGGATGATTGTGATGATCCATATTCAACGTACCCGCAGCATCAGTTCTATAAATTTTTTCATGATACAGCTTATAGTACTTTCCATTACTTTCCACCACACTTTCCCCGTGATGAAATGCAGAAGACATAAAAAAATGAAAGCCTTCATCATAAAAAATCACCGGTAGAGGAAAACCTACATGCTTTTCTTCTCCGGATTCTTTTCCGTATGAAAACAAATGAAACTCATGAGAATCTAATAAGTGATGCTGTATGAACTCCTCACGCTCTAGTTCTGCTTTTGCCTCTTCGGAAAGGGCAGGTGTTGCCACCACCTCTTCGACAGCAGCTTCCGCCTGCTTTGCACTTGTAAGTACTGAGGTTGTGTCGTTTGCAAAACTAGATACAGTTGCTACTAGTGAAAGTACCAATGCAGTAATCAAAAGTGGTTTCTTAAAAATAACCATACGTTTTGGAACAAATTTTAAGGGTTCTCAAATTTGGCGCAAAGGTACATTATTTATTAGAACGACAAACGCTTTAAAAATTATTTTTTGTGCTGATAAAGTAAGCTTTCAGTCTTTTTTTTGTTTATTGTTCAATAATCGGTAAGTAAAATAAACCTCAATTGCCAAAAATAAAAGAAAACCGCTGTAACCCATTTGAATAGCAAGGGTTTCGTCTACCTGCTCCCGCGCGAATTTTATAACAACAAAAGCAGGAATCATTTTAACTGTGGTTACTGCCAGAAAACTCATACCTGTTTGATCAAAGTTTTTTCGCGATACCAACAAAACGATGCTCATACAAATCGCGGCCGCTAAAACAAAAAACGCCAAATACTGCCAAGCAATCGTTTTAACTGCTGTAAAAGCCGTGTTGTGATACCCAAGTATCGCACTCCAAACAGCGGCCGTCAAAAAAACAGCAATTCCAATAGATTTTACTAATAAAGACTTCATCAGCTGTTTAGATCTTTCAACTTTCTGAATACCGAATAAAAAGACAGTGCAATTCCAACTAATAGCAATACGACATGATAATCGACTGGGCTACTGGAAAACTTTTCGTTTACGTACTCACCTAATTTATGACCCGCGAAAATCCACACAAACATTTCTATGCCCATAGTTGAAAGCAGTAACCATTTATTTGGTTCATTCTGTGGCTTTTTCGACATCAAGGCTTTCTGGTCTTTTCTGCTTTTGGAGTTCCCTCACTACCCGCGGGATCGCTACTCATATCTGGAGTTGGACTCAGCGTACGTGCACCTTTATCCGACTGCTTTTGGTTGGGTGCGTTGCCTAAGCCGGGCGGCATACCGGGGTTTTGTCGGGCGTTGTTTTGTGGCTTTGCTGGCTTTGGTTTTGGGGCAGCAGCCGTAGGCTTTTTATCTTCTGGCTTCGGTTTGATAACCACAGGCTTTTTCACGCGAGGTTGTCTAGGCAAATGATACGTTTCGAAGTTCTTTTTAACTTGCGTTACTTTGTAGTTTTCCGACGACATTACCGTGGCTGGTAGTTTAATCAGATAGTCTTTATATTCTTTTAAAATCGTAGCAACATCTTTTGCAGCTGTTTCGTTTTCAAAATTGTGAAGCACGAGAAAATACGAAGTTGGCGTATAAATATCAACCGATAGCTTTAAAGCATCTGTAGTTCGTTCTTTCACAAATGTTTCTAATGTTTTAAGAACTGCCTTTACCGACTCGGCCTCGGGATCGTCTACTTTATATAAAATTTTATATGTTGTTGGTTTAAAATCATCGTACTCCATATCTTCCAAGATCGGAATGTCGGCACGCAACAATTCTTCGGCTTCTTTGCCTTCGCTCGTTGTAGGAAAATTTAATGCTACGAAATTCAAACCGGCTTTGTAGGCAGTAACTCCGTTGAGTTTTCCGGCATTGGTTGCCTTTAACAACTCGAGCTTCGGAATAATTTCTTCTCCTGTAAATTGCGAAATTGCTGCATCGATCTTTGGTGCTAACCGAATGTAATCGCCGTTGGTGAGCTGCTGGTAAAGTTCGTTATACACTTCCTCGCCACTCATGGCTTCGTTTCCTGTCGCCGATTCTGGATTTTGAAGAATTTGCGCATATCTACTGTTCGGATAACTAGCAATAATGCGTTCTTTAATGGCTTGCGCTTTTGCTGGATTGATTTCCATATAATCCTTGTACAAGTTGTAAAGCGCTGGTAAAACGTAGCGTTCTTCCGGATTTTGCTTGAGTAAACTCTCGTATTTATCTGCCGAAAGTTGATATTCTTTGAACTTGTCTTTGTAAATGGCTCCTAACTGAAAATAGGCAAAATTGCGTTCTTTAGCCAAACTGTCGAGCACTGTTTTAGAAGTAGGAACGCCTTTCAGATAAAAATCGGCGGTATATTGTGGTTTTTCAACTTCTTTGACTTGGGCCTTTTCGCTAACCGAATCCGACTTTTTATCAACTTTTTCGATTTCTGATTTGTTTTGCGTGAGCGAAGTTAAACGCCAGTTGTCGCGCAGTGTTCTGTTTCCCCAAATCTTTTTGAAATCAATTTTACCTTGGGAAACATTTACGGTGTTGTAGAAATAGAATCCGTCTTTGCCTCCTGCACTCACGCCTGCGGTTGATCGGGGTCGTTTTTCAGACGAGGCTCCTTTATTGTCGGATACGTCTTTAAGATTTTGACCTGGAGCATCGTTGCGTCGTAATTCTGCACGAACTTCCGAAGCGGTATCGTCTGAGTTATCTCCGTCTCGTGCGGCTAAGCGCGCAGCTTTCTCGGCAGCTTCTTTTTCTTTCTTTGCTTTCTCGGCGTCGGATTTTTTTAATTTTTCGATGTATGCTTCGTAGAATTCTTTTCTGTCGGATGGCGAAAGTGCAGCAACATTTAAAATACTGTCGTTTCGTTGCGCAATACCTTCGTATTTAATAACATCGTCTAAATTATTGCGTTTTTTCTCGATGGCTTTGTACTCGCGTGTTCTGGGCTTTAGTTTGGTTAAGGTACTGTCGTAGTACTGACCGGCGGTTTGATATTTCGCGGAGTCGAAGTAAATACCTGCCAGATTACGGTAGTTGCTAGCCACGAGATAATCGTCGGTTGATTCGATTTTAAGCGACTTGTTATAATTCTCGATTGCGGGTTTGAATTTTTTCCGGTTGGTGTAAAAGAGTGCTTTTTGGTGGTATAAAACATCGAGAAACGGTCGGTTTTCGCGATCTTTTATCAAGGCATCCATGTGTTTGATGAATGCAATTGTATCGCCCGCCTTGTAATCGAATTGTTGTGCGAGTTTCGCTTCGGCTTGAATAATGTACACACGAGGCGACTTCCGGTTCATGTCGATTACTGTTCTGAACTCGTTCGCAGCTAAATCGGGTTTGCCTTGACGTTCGTACAACTGACCTAAAATAAAGTGGTAGCGCGCTTTCTCTTCGTTATTTTTAGAAAACTCGATGGCTTTTGCCAAACGTACGGTTGCGCTATCAATTTGATTTAGGTTAACGAAAGCTTGTGCGATCGTGGCATTAGCGTCGGCATAAACTTGATCTTTAAACTTGATTTCGGATAAGAGCTGTTTTAGATTTTTTACCGCAAGTGCGTCGTTTCCGAGTCGCATGTTGGTGCGCTCGCGCCAGATTTTTGCGATATAAATTTTGTCGCTTTCTGGATATTTATATAAGATATAGTTAAACGCTTCGAGCGCCGGAATGTAGCGTTGGTCGTAGTAGCGCGCTTGTCCGAGCATGAGGTGCGCTTCGTCGATTTGCGGATTACGCTCTTTGCCTTCGATATTCATGGAGCGTTTTTGAATGGCTTTTGTAGCTTTAAGCTCTGCGCGTTCGAAGTTGGTGTTTTTGGCTTTGGCTTTGTCGGACTCGCCGGCGGCCTCATCACCTTGCATGCGTTCAATTGGTAGAAGATCCCAATAGTTGTCTTGGTATTTTAATTTGACTTCCTCGAGACCTTTATCTAAAGCCAGTTCGCCGTTGTAAAGCGCGTTATATTTGGTGTTGAGTGCCTGAAATTGCCGGTTTATAAACTTGTCTTTTCGCGTTGAGCAAGCAACGATAAAAACAGTTAAGGCCAAAACCGACAAAGCTCTTGTATATGCCTTCACGTAACTTTTCTTTGGAATATTAACTTTCAAAATCCGTTTTTAGTGTACCAACGGGTAAAAGTAAAATTTTTCGCAAACGCACACACTTTTATAGGTAGAAAATCGCTGAACGGTTCGTTCTTAGCCCCGATTGGACGGAAAGCCCGCCTTTTGAGTGGCGATTTTTTAAGGCTTTACGGTGGCGACCAACGGAAGCCGACAGGAAAGCCATTAAAAAACGGCGGCGAAAAAGCGGACTTGGAGGGAAAGCGGGAAGAGCTTCAAGAAAATAAAATAAAGCCACAACCCTTTTATAGAATGGGGTTTATTTGAATTATTAAATAACTTTTTTAGATTTGACCCATATAAAAACAGGGTTGTGATGAGAAAAATTGAAAAAAGATGGATTGTTTCGTTTTCGCTAATCAGTTTATTTAGTTTGGTAGGATTGTTTTGGAAATCGGATCCATCGGCTATTCGCAACAACTTTTTAACAGAAGAAGCCGTGTCGTTTGCAGATGTAGCGTGGTTACTTACCGCTTCGTGTTTGGTTTTATTGATGACGCCCGGTTTGTCGTTTTTTTATGGCGGAATGGTTGGTAAAAAAAACATCATTAGTACGATGCTGCAGAGCTTTGTTTGCTTAGGTGTGGTGAGTTTATTGTGGGTAATTTGCGCGTTTTCGCTGGCTTTTGGCGAACCTTTAGGCTTTGAGATTTCGGGGAAATTTTACAGCGTTGTTGGAAATCCGTTTACCTACGCCTTTTTTGATCACGTGAGTATCTTGCCGCACAGCAAAATGGCTTCGACGATACCGTTTATGCTTTTTGCGCTCTTTCAGATGAAATTTGCTGTGATTACACCAGCTATTATCACCGGTTCGTTTGCTGAGCGCGTGCGATTTATCTCGTACTTACTTTTCATTTGTTTATTTACCTTACTGATTTACGCGCCTTTATGCCACATGGTTTGGTATCCGACTGGATTATTGGGCAGCTTTTTTGGCGTAAAAGATTTTGCCGGCGGAACCGTTGTACACATGAGCGCCGGATTTGCTGCACTTGCAGGCGTTTTGGTTTTAGGAAAACGCAAAGACAGTTTACATATACCAACAAATATTCCGTTTGTAATTTTAGGAACGGGCATGCTGTGGTTTGGTTGGTTTGGCTTTAATGCGGGTTCGGCCTTGGCTGCAAACGGAACGGCAGTTATGGCATTTGGAACTACGATAACAGCGTCGGCTGCAGCGATGATGACTTGGGTTTTTTACGATCGGTTGTTTGGCAGAAAAGTCTCGGCTTTGGGCGCTTGTATTGGTGCTGTAGTTGGCTTAGTGGCTATTACGCCTGCCGCAGGATTTGTGAGCATTCCTGAGAGTATGTTTTTTGGATTTATCACCGCAATTGTATCGAACTCGATTTTATATTGGCCGGTGATGAAACGCATAGACGACACTTTAGATGTTTTTGCGTGCCACGGCGTAGGCGGCATTATGGGCATGATACTTACTGCGGTATTTGCGCAAGGCGAATCGGCTAGTTTGTTGCACGGCGGTTGGGGCGTTTTTGCGCATCACATGGCAGCCCTGGGCTTGGTAGCAGTGTTTACCTTCTTGGGTTCGTTGGCTTTGTACCGCATTACAAACGCAATCATTCCGCTTCGTGTAAGCGAACAATCCGAGAAAATTGGACTGGATTTATCGCAGCACGACGAGAGTTTAGATGCGCAGCGACACGTGGTAGGGTAGCTTGCTGAAATTACAGCAGTTTACACATCTCAAGGTTTTTTTGATTATCCCGCTTTGAAATACCTTGCAGCAATTTCACAGCTACTAGTAAGTTCGAAATATTGACTGGGATATCTCTTTTTTAATCTATCGAAAAAAACAGCAGAGTTAACTTCGGGTGTATCACTATAATACGGTCCGAATCTCAGCGATTGCTGCTTATCGAATAAATATGTTGCTTTATTTAATTTACAGGTCGCAATTCTAAGTTCGCACAAAGCAGCAAAGTTTTTGTTTCGCGCGTGTTGCAAAGCTTTTTCGAAATAAAATATGGCGCGTTCACAGCCGTAATAATTGTTTTCATCTAGATAATTTTCGTCAAGATTTACAGAACGGTAAATGCGGTTAAACATCCATGAGTTTCCGTAGTATGACGTGTTAAAATAAAAATTAGCGATTAAGAAGTACTCTTTTGCTCGATTTGGATTTTTTGTTTCTGCCACAGATTTTTTAAGACGGAGTAGCTCTTTCAAAGCTTTTGACTTGTTGTATGAGGTAATTTGATTTGAATTTTCTCCAATTTTCCCTAAATAACCATCAAGAAATGGATGTTTGTTGAACATTGGCGCATTGGTGTAATGTTCGTTATCAACGTTCTGAAATGCTTTTTGTGCATTTGCTATGTCGTCTATTCTCATGAACTTGATACCAAGCAAGTCAAATACTCTATTTTTTTGATTCTTCACCTGATTAAACATCCACTTTTGAAATTTTGTTTTTTTTGGAGTAAATAGTTCTTTTGCTATTGCACCACATTCTTCTGCCGAAAGTTCTGCATCGACATATTCGTACCAGCTGCTGTAATAATCATCCGCCAAGGTTCTCTTTCCGGAAATAGATTTCCAAAAGACTCCGCCGAACTCTGAGCTGGTAATATTGCTTAAAATCAAGGCCGCGGTAACATTATCTCCTAAAAATTCAATTTCTTTAGCGATGGCAAAGAGAAAGTTCTTGTCGGTTTCATGATTCATAATTATTTGTTGAATATCTGAGGGAAGCTCTATTTTCTTTCCTTTCAAATTCGCAACTGTAGCTAGCGTGTATATTTTAAGATGCAAGGATTTGAAGTCGCCATTCACTTTTGAAAGCGGAATTTGCTTCAAGGTTTCGAGCGATTTATGGTTTTCTTTAGTTAAAAATTCTAAGTAAGCCTTGGTTAACTGCCAAAGTGAAGGGTTGTTTACTTTATTTAGATCTACAGCGCAAACAAAGTTCAGCAGTTCTTTTGCGCGCTTACGATCAACTTTAACTCTGTCTAGAATTCGAGAATTTGTACTGTTTTCCCAATAATCATCGCGAGAAGTTGGCATAAACAAGGTATAAGTTGGCACTAAAATCCAATCTTCAAGTTTGTTAATTTCGCGGATGAGTAGAAACTCGAGTGATAAACTTGACGGACAGATTCGGTAAATCTGCTTAATTGAATCTAAGTTAAACTCTTGATTTACTGACGTGTATAGCGCTATGACTTTAGCTCGTTCCTGTGATGTTTTAGCCAACCTTAGAATTTTTTCCATAGCGATGTCTTTTTGGAAAAAATTTAAAAACTGGAATCTATTATCTGTAGGCAATCCGAACAACTTAGAAACTAGAAAATTCTGCTTTTCCTGATCGGGTTCAACTGAAAGCCGGTAGTAAAAAATCCAATTTGATAATAAATCGCCTGTTTTGTAAGTTTTGGAATAAACCTCATCGTACAACGAGATGATTTTTTCATTTTCACCCAAATACTGTAGTAGCCTGAAAATTTGAAAGTAATACCGTTTTTTGAGGGTGACGTTATCGGTTGTTGTTACCCGATTTTGCGCCAACTTTAATAATCTCTGTCTATTATAAATCGTAACTTCTGGATTGTTTTCCCACACATCTTCAAAACCGGGGCTACATAGTTCAACTTCTTTGGCAAATTGTAAATAACTTAAGGCCGCAGCATCGCCCACTTTGTGTAGATATTTGATGAAAGCGTTTTTTGTAGTTGTTTTAAAACTGATTACCTCATCCGATTCCAAAACTTCTCTGATCGACGCATAATCTACTTTGTGCTTACAGTAGGCGCTCCACATGAGAATGTTGTCCGAAAAAGCATGGGCATCATAGAAATTGAAGTTCTGAAAATTGCTGTATTTAAATTCTTTATCAGAAAATGCAGTTGGGCTGAAAAAGCTAATCTCGACATCCGAGGAGCCTGGATAGAAGTAACAGGCCCACGTGGTGTTGCATGTTAAACTACTCAGTAAAAGAATGAAGAAGCTTATCAATCGATTGTTTTGAGTATTCATGGAATAGGGTTGTGTCAAGGTCAAACAAGATTACAGTCGTTTCTTTTGGAAATTTTACGTTCTTTTTGAGAAGTGTAACGCTTTTCATTAAATCAGTATAAGAAACCGTTTCAAATTTAATTCGATCACCTGTACGATAATACACTTCGTTTATGCTCGTGTCTTTTTTAACTTCCCACCATAAATCACTTTTCCTATCGGCGAAACTGATTAAGCTTTCCTTTGTTGTGGTGGTAAATCCTTTAAAACTATCGTACCGATAATGAAATGCCCATTGAAAAACAGGCAAGGCAACATCTAGATGAATTGGATACGGTTCGTCGACTGTTAAATAAGCACGTAATTCATCTGGTTCCAAAATCGAATTGCGCTTTGGGTTTTCAAGTGGCGGCAATAAATTGTAACACATTAAAACTACTTTATCAACAGGCGGAATACCCATTTTTGTTCGGTATTTGTACGGATATAGACGCAGGGTACAACTCAAATTCTTTTGGGAAACTTTTTTGAATTCTTCGAGAAAGTAAAAATAGTTGGCTTTTGATCGGATTGTCCAATCGCAGTCGATTTGTATTTCTGTTGGTGTTTTAAAGTCGCTAAATCCTTCTGCGCAATATTTCTTGATTAAGTGATTAACATTAGAAACGAGTATATCAATATCTGCTTTACTGCTTTGAAGAAACACTTCGTTTTTAATAAAAACCGTCGGAATCAACTCATATTCTAAATCTTTCTCGTGATAGTACCTGTAGCCATCACGTCTGTTGGTTTTTGAGGTTGGAATGTTCCCTAAGGTTGGACTGTGTTCTACGTCAAAAAAACGGAAGTACACTTTTTTTACGTTGAAAGTATCTAAAATAGCAATTTCAGGATGGTCAAAATCAGCTTCTGCTTTCCATTGATAAAAAGCATGGATTACTTTCTCTGGTTTAGTAGAATTAACGCAACCCATCAATACGGCGCCGGCGATCAGGAAAATCAAATATTTTTTCATGGGAAAAGCCAACGCTTTTTGTGTATAAAACTACGTATCTTCAACAAAATTGTATGAATAAAATTTTATTTTTTTCAAACTTTAAGACTTATAAAAAGACTAGTGTTTTTCCTCTTAGAATTTGTTTTCGGAGACACAATACTGATTGGACGATGAAATTATATTTGAACAATAATTGACCTCAGCACTGAACCAAAAATACTTGAAATCATTCCGCTTCGTGTAAGTGAACAATCCAAGAAAATTGGACTGGATTTATCGCAGCACGACGAGAGTTTAGATGCGCAGCGACACGTGGTGGGGTAGAAAACTTGGCGTTTCGGCGTACAATGAAAGCCAATGTTCCACAATCGAATTAAATTACCGATTTTGGACGTAGTATTTCTCTGAGAAATTGAGTAGTATTGTTATATCAATTTGCTAATCAGCTGAATTCGACAAAAACCACGTTCAGATTACTCAAAATGAGCTGTTTATTTTGGTATATGAAACCTGAATTACAAAAGTTTTGAGCTATTATTTTGATTGATTTCTGATCTCAATTTTTGATTCGAATACAGGTAAATCGACAAGTCTTTACTGTTTGTATTTGTCGTTGCAGCTTTACACTTCCCCATTATGAATCGGAATCTCGACCAATTACTCAATCAGCGTATTACCGGCTATGAAGAAGCACTTGCAACCTTACCGATAAGCGAGATTAGGCGCAAACAAATTCAAACCGATTTTATTGTTAGCGTTCGGTTAATGGAAACACTTGCCAACCGGAATTTACGCGCCAACGACTGGTCGAATGTGATTGTTATCATACTCAGCGCCTTAGTTCCGGTGCTTATTAACTTTTCAACCGGCCCGGATAATGAAGACGACAAATATTTGGGTGTTGCAACTGTTTGTAGTGTGCTTTTAGCCATTGGCAATGCTTTGCGGCAGTCGTATAAATTCCGAGAAAAGTGGATTAGCTACAAGCATACCGCCGAACTCCTGCTGATCGAAGGGCAAAATTATTTTTCCCTTTCGGGGAAGTATCTCAAATATCCAACGCACGACGATGCCTTTGCCACTTTTATTGCGAATATTGGCAATTTGCGCCTCAACCAGCTAAACAATTACAAAAAGGAAATCGCCTCGGACAGCGATGCCGATTTAGGACCGCGCACCGAAACCGTTGTTGCTTCAAAACCAATTGTTTCGGCAGAATTTGTTGGCGAACCGTCTAAAATTAAACTCATTAACAAAGAGATAAACGCCTTTGTAAAAAGTAAAACCGAAGTGTCGTACAGCGAGACCGATCATCAGCGCCGACTGATAACGCTGTATTTACACGCATCGCTACACGATCTGCCCGAAAAACTCAAGTTTGCGCATGAGGATTTGGAAGGCATTGCGTACCGTGTTCGTACTGAGAAATCGGGAGCCGAATTACACGGCATTTTTAGTCCGTCGGCGGGCGTAAAAAACGCCGACCTGCCTGCTTCCGAGTTTGGAAGTGCGGGCTGTTTTTGCAAAAAAGGCGATGCGTTTGTGTTTATCACGTGTTACCACAGCGTTAAACATCCGTCGCAAAGCTGGAATTCGTTTTCGACTGCCGATGGATTTGATAAAGTAATCACGACCGATTCGACGATAGTGGGAACAATATTGGAAGCGGAGAAATCGGATACTATGGATATTGCTCTGGTACAGATTTCGGAAAAGATTCAGTTTGAGTCGCTATTTCCGAACCATTTGAAAATTAGTGCGCAGCCGGTTTACTTGGATGCCGAAAATTTCGAGAATTACCAAGAGGTTTGTATCATCAGTCGAACGCGCGGTTACAAGAAAATTTACGGTCGGCTTGCGGAAGTCGACAAACCCATTACGCTGAACTACGGCACTACTGACGAACCCGATTACAAGGACATCGATGGCATGTTGTTGGTTCACGGCATCAGTACAGAACCGTTTTCAAAAAAGGGCGATTCGGGTTCGCTGGTTTTCACTCCGAGTGGCACACCTATCGGAATTGTTGTGGGTGGCGATGCGGAACGTTGTTCGTTTGTAATTCCGTTTTCGAGTATCGCAGATCGGTTTGCGGTTGAGTTGGTTTAAGTATGGTGGTTTATATCTAGTGACTCCTCCTGCTCACGCAATCAAAAAGATTAACGCGTATTTAAAAATTGAGCAAAGCTTGGGCTTAAGAACTTGAAATCGACAACGAATTACCGTCGACTTTTTTATCTTACTCACAAAGAGACAAAGATTAGGTAAATTTAATCCCGAAAGGGGGGTCTGTGCACGAGTAGCATAAAAAAGCGCAGCTGTTGCTGCTACTTTTTTTTAATTCCCAATCTCAAGCCTTCGAGCAAAGACAAAGGGATTACATAAATGTGATCCCAAAATGTGGTCTGTGCACGAGTAGCATAAAAAAGCGCAGCTGTTGCTGCTAC